>JBBIMX010000014.1:36388-40888 GCA_037444165.1 Deltaproteobacteria bacterium
GATTGGTCTTTTGATCACGAGCTAAAACCTGGAGATAGAATTGTCTTTGAAGATATGATTCACTATACTACGGTTAAAACCACCATGTTCAATGGGATTCAACACCCTTCCATTGGCCTATGGAATGAAGAGAAGGGTTTTTGTCTTATTCGAGAATTCCACTACGAGGATTATAAATATCGACTCTCTTAGCCCATCCGGTCTCCCGCTGGGGGGCGTTAGGAAAAGACGTTGATCCTCATTCCACAGAAAGAGATGGAGGAAACTGAAGGATTTTTGAAAACCCCTCTATATTAAAATTCATTTTCTCTGCAAGGGTAAGAAAGAGAGGGGGAAAGGGTTTGGGTGCCCCCCCTTCCCATAAAGAGGTTTCCACCCTGTTCATCCATTGATCTAACATCTCTCCAATGAGGCCTTGTGCTTCTTCCTGAGGGGGATGAAATCCCCATCGCTCAGAAAAGGTGAGAAGGGTTAGGATCTCTTGGATTACCCCTTCAAAATTTGAAAGGTCGAACTCTCGATTCTCGAAGAGAATCTCAACTCGCTTATCAAGCCACTCCTTCAGAATCGAGGCCACCTTTTCTCGGTGAAGAGAATATCCGTTTTGTTTTGCTTCGGTAAGAATTTGGTCGATTTCCCCCTGAGCGAGAATGGTTTTAAAGTCTTGCGAGAGAGTTTTCAGTGCACGAAGGAGACGATGGTTCAGGGTAATCTCTGCAGCGATACGGAGTTCGTAGGGAATTTCGAAACCTTCCTTAATCAGAGCCTCAAGGGTTGCTCTATTCCTCTCATAACAGGCTTCATACATCTGAAGGGAGCTCTCCAGTTCCTTCTGGATGACCCCTGGAAGGAGCTCTCCTCTCTTTTCTTTTAACGTATCTCGAAACGTATATCGATGATCCCCAAGAAAGAAAGAAAGAGAATCAACGATCTCTTCCTCTTTTTGGGATCTCACTTGGAGCGCTTTTTTTATTTGGTCAAAAAGAGAAGGGTCTGGATTTCGTCTCATCCATGTTTGAAGGAAACTCTTTCGAGACGAAAGAACTCCATAGAGAAACCTCTCCTTTTCTGAGGTAAGGGTGGAAGTCACCTCCACCTCTTCAACGAGAACAGGCGAATCTCCCTCTTCACTCCTCCACTTCTTCTTTTTCTCTAAGGAAAAAGAGAAGACCTTTTTTTCCTCCTTGTTGAGAAAGGAGGAAAGGGCAAAATGATGGAGGATCTGTTCTAAAGAAACGGCTCGGGTCCTTACGACTCGTTCATAGATTTGGGCCCCATTTCCCAATTCGGGAAGGTTACTCTTCGCCTCCGAAAGAAGGTTGAGAAAATTTTCCTCCAGCCTTTGATCTGAAAATTCTCTGGCCAATTCAATCGCCTTGGCTGCGTGTTGAAGAATGATCCCTGTTTCCAAGCCACCGATATCTGCAAAGAACCACCCACAACTCGTAAACATTCTCAGGGCATGCCTCTCCATCTCTAAAAGTTTTAATCCTCTGATCTTCTGGCTTTCCTCTATAGGAGGGAGGCCCTCCTTCTCAAAAAAGGCCTCAATCTGCTGGGGGGAACGGTCAAAAAGGACTTCGATATAATGATTTCTTGCCTCCCATACATCTTTGAAAATCCTTTCCCCTTCCCGCTCAAAGAGGAGGGCAAGCTCATCTCGCAGAAAATCAAGAGCCTCTCTTAAAGGTCTCCTCCATTTCTGATTCCATCCTTCTTTTCCTCCAGTACTACATCCGCAATCTTCTTTCCATCGCCCTACCCCATGGCTACAGCTCCAGGAGGTTCCCTCCCCTTTGGGCCCCTCATCAATCTCAACCTCGTAGAGGGGAGGGAATCTCTTTCGGAAGGCCCCGTAGTTCGTGAGCTCCAGTCCCATTGAGTTAACTCCTTCAACAAGGGCATAGGCTAAGGCCATCTCTCCGAACTTTTTATGATGACCATAGGTTTCTCCATCCGTGGCAATGTGCAGAATCTGAGGAGTCTTTTTTGAAGGTTGATAGATCTCTCTGAATCGTTCACAGAGGAGTTTCCCATCCTTCAACAGATCTCCAAAAGAGACTTCTCTGGAGAGAGTGCCCTCATAAAAGAAGATATCAATCGATCGATCAAAGATCTTCTCTCCCGAAGGTCTTTTTAGAAAACACCGATAGGGTTGAGTAGGATCAATTTTTCCCTGGGAGACATCGATCCACTTTTTTCCCCCAAGAGGTTTAATTCTGCGCGCCTGAAACGGGCTCAGAATAATAAACTCTAATCCGTGGCGGACTAATACCTGAAGGGTTGGATAATTGACGGCGGCCTCTGGAAGCCAGATCCCTTCAGGCCTACGATGAAATCTTCTCTCGAAATCCGCTATCCCCCAAAAAATCTCTGTCTCCCTATCCCTTTCATTGGCTAAAGGAAGGATGAGATGGTCATAAGACTGAGCCAAGGCATTTCCATGACCGAACCTTCTGAGGCCCTCTCGATCAGCCTCTAAGATCCTTCGATAAAGATGGGGACTCTTCTTTTCGATCCAGGAAAGAAGGGTAGGACCGAAATTAAAACTGATGGAGGAATAATTATTAAAAAGGCGAAGGATCTTTCCCTTTCCATCCAAAACCCGGGCATAGGCGTTGGGCCAATAGCATTCAGATGTGATTCTCTCGTTCCAGTCATGAAATGGAAAAGCGCTTTCTTCCCTTTCGATGTCCTCTATCCAGGGATTCTCTCGGGGGGGTTGATAAAAATGTCCATGGATGACGACGAATCCATCTTTCATTCGCTGTGGAATTTTCATAAGACCTATCCTTTCATTTTGTATTATCTTATAAAAACGATTCGATTTCAAACCTCCTTAAAAAGATGAAAATTTTCTTAAATTGGGCTATATTGGGTTAAAATTCTTTGGAAAGGAGGAAGCTTGAATGATCCCAAAAATTAAACGAATTCTTTATGCCACAGACCTTTCCGAAAACTCTTCTTATGCCTTTATTTACGCGGTGGACATGGCTAAAAAGCATGGGGCCAAAATCCTCATCCTCCATGCCATCGAACCTATCCCACCTTACGCTGAAGCCTACATTCCTTTAAAAGAAACGATGCTGCAAAAACAAGAGGCCTTGATCGCCACAGTGAAAAGCCGTCTCGAAGAGTTCTGCAAGAAAGCCGAACCCCAAATAGGGTCCTGTGTGGACCTGGTTGAAAAGATTTTAGTTCCTGTGGGACATCCCCCTGAAGAAATCTTAAACACAGCCAAGGATGAAAATTGTGATCTGATCGTGATGGGCACCCACGGAAAAGGCTTTTTAGCCCATACCTTCCTTGGAAGTGTGTCCGATGCGGTCCTTCGACGGACCCGGAAACCTGTCTTCATTATTCCCCTTCCCTCTGAAAAAGTGACGATGGACTGGTAAGGGGAGACTCAACGTCTCTCTTGGAGGGTTGGGCTTATAGAATAGATTGGTTTCTTAATTTGACCGATCTTCCGGGTCACAGGAATCTCTTTTCCATATCGAGATGGTTTTTAGGTGAGGAGGGAGCCAAAGATTAATTTCTTTTCTTCCAGTGTAAATATAAAAATAAGCCCATCCCTCCAAGGATCATAAAAGAACATAGGATATGACCCATCGTAAAGGGGCCCAAAATAAATCCGAGATGGGCATCGGGTTCTCTGAAAAACTCTACAAAGAAACGGAAAACTCCATAGAGGAAAAGGAAGAGGGCCAGCAATCCTCCCGTTGGAATTTTTTTATGGTCTTTTAAAAACCAAAGGATGACGAAAAGGACTCCTCCTTCGAGAGCGCTCTCATAGAGTTGAGAGGGATGACGAGGGAGAGGTCCCCCTTTTGGGAAAATCATTCCCCAGGGAAGGGTAGTCACCCGACCATAGAGCTCACCATTGATAAAATTGCCAATCCTTCCCAGACCTAATCCTATCGGCGCAGTGACAATGAGAAGGTCCGAAAGCCTCCAGAAGGATTTCTTATTTTTGTAAGAAAATAGAATCCCTACCAGGAGCACTCCGATTAACCCTCCATGAAAGGACATCCCCCCATGCCAAATCGCAATAATCTCCAGAGGGTCCTGAAGATAAGTTTTAAGATCATAGAAGAGGACATATCCTAATCGAGCTCCAATCATCAATCCAAGGATGAGATAGAAATAGAGATTCTCGATCTCCACACGAGCAATTCCAAAGTCCCTTTTCTTCAACTGATATCGAACCAACAGATAGGAGGCAATAAATCCAAAGACATACATGAGCCCATACCAACCCACTCGAATAGGCCCCAGTTCAAATAAGATAGGATCGATATTGACCTTCATCATTTTTCTCCTGAAATCTAATTCTATTTAAGAATGAGTAAAGATTCAAGTAATTTTAATAATTCTATCACTCAGGTGGGGAATAAGCCCGAGAGGGGTATTAGAAGCGTTCTATGGGCTTCGGAAATAATCCTGTCGGGCTTAAATTTATTTCCACCCTTCAGTGACGGGTTATCAGTAATTTAAATA
>JBBIMX010000015.1:0-16084 GCA_037444165.1 Deltaproteobacteria bacterium
AATCCTTAGTGCCAAACGGTTAAAGGTATCCGCTCCAAGGCTTTTTCCACCCCACCTCCCCAGTCTATAAAAATACATTTTAAATACTTTTTCAGAGGTCTCTGTCTTTTTTAAACATGATAAGTCAGGTTTCATGAGGAGCTCTTTTTTTCAAGGGCTTCGAGTACTTTATCTGGGGTGACGGGAAGATCCTTGAATCTCACCCCTATGGCATCATAAATTGCATTGATAATCGCTGGAGCTGGAGAAAGCTGAGTCCCTTCTCCTGATTCTTTGGCTCCGTAAGGACCCTCAGGATCATTCGTCTCTACCTCAACGGAGACAATAGAGGGAATTTCCATCGCTGTAGGAATTCCATAATCGAGAAACGATGGATTAAGAACCTGCCCTCTCTCGGTCACCACATTTTCATAAAGGGCCTGACCCATCCCTCCTACCACAGAGCCTTCTAATTGGCCTTCGACAAGCATCGGGTTAATTGCTCTTCCACAATCGTGGGCCGTCACCATTTTTAGAACTTTCACCCTCCCCGTTTTTGGATCGACTTCCACTTCCGCGGCTTGGGTCATGAAAGAATAGGCCGGGGAGAAATTTCCATCCTCCCGAAGAAGGGTAGTAGGTTCTTTCGCTGGAGGAAAGTAAGAGCCCCTTCCAATGATGGGCATGGGTCGATCCGAATATTGATAGATTTTAATGGCCTCTTCGAAGGAAAATCCCCGCTCCGGGTTCTCCTTTAAAAAGACTCTTCTATTCTTTATTTCCAGCTCACCTGGAGTCACCTCCATCTTTTCTGCTATTGCCTCGAGAAGCTTCTCTCTTGCGGACTGAGCCGCCATTCGGGCGGCATTGCCCGCTCTTAAAGTCACCCCACTTCCAAAGGTTCCAGGATCGAGGGGAGTAATCTCGGTATCGGCCGCAGTGATTCGAATATCTTCCAGTTGCATCCCTAACTCTTCGGCTACGATTTGAGAGATGACAGTTTCAGCCCCCTGTCCTATATCGGCTGCTCCCGTTAGTAAGGTCACCGAACCATCCCTTTCGATCTTTACGATGGCTCCTGAAGAGATGTGGCTCATATTGCTCACCCCACTTGGGAAACTGGCTCCTGCCAAACCCACTCCACGTCCAAAAGGAAGTTTTCCTCTCTTCTCTTTCCAGGCAATGGCCTCGGCTGCTTTTTTCAGTGTTTCACTGAAGCCACAACTCTGAACCAGAAGTTTAGCCGGGTGGGGCTCTCCTGCCTGAAAGGCATTTTTTAGTCGAAGCTCGAGAGGATCGATTCCTATTTTTTCAGCAATGACATCGAGCTGGGTTTCTACCGCAAATCGAACCTGTGGAATTCCATGGCCTCTCATCGCTCCACCCACAGGTTTGTTCGTATAGACATGATAGCCTTCAAAAAGGAGGTTTTCTATGCGATAAGGAAGCATAATGAAGAAACAGGCCAGAGTGATCATCAGGGGTGCGGTGCTGTTGTAGGCCCCTCCATCCGCAACCACCCTAAACTGTTGAGCCAGGATGGTTCCATCTTTCTTCATTCCCGTCTTGAGATAAATATGCATCGGATGGCGCTGACGGGTACAGGTAAAAACCTCTTCTCGATCATAGACAAACTTGACAGGCCGTCCTGTCCTCATCGCAAAGAAGGCTGCACAGAAATCTTTCGCATAGAGGTCAATCTTCTGACCGAATCCACCTCCGACTTTTGGTTTAATAATTCTTACCTTGCTTTCGGGGATATCGAGGGTCGTTGCAAGATTCCTTCTGAGAAAGAAAGGAATTTGGGTGGAAGACCATAGGGTCACTTTCCCCTGATGATCTACCATGGCCAGGGCGGCCTGAGGTTCCATAGGACAGTGATTGACGGGTTGGGTTTCAAAGTTATCCTCAAACAAAAAATCAGATTCCTCAAAGGCCTTGGCCACATTTCCAAACTCCTTTCGAATCGTAGCACTTATATTATCAGGAACCTCCTCATGAATGATAGGGGCTCCAGGTTTCATGGCCTCAAGGGGATCAAAGACCGCAGGGAGTGCTTCATATTCGACTCGAATCTTAGAGATCGCTTCTTCTGCAGCTTCGATGGAAGTCGCGACCACGGCTGCTACTTCATCCCCTATGTAGCGAACCTTTTCAATGGCCAGGGCATATTCATCCTTTGCCTTCGGGACGATTCCATATTTTTTCTTGGGGATATCCTTTCCGCTGATCGCATCTTTTACGCCTGGAACCTTTAAAGCCTCTGTAAGGTCTACCCGAAGGATCTTGGCATGGGGGAGAGGACTTCGGAGGATCTTTCCAAAAAGCATCCCTGGAAATGATAGATCATCGGTATATTTCGCCTTCCCGGTGGCTTTTTCCCAAGCATCAAGCATGGGCGCTCGTTTTCCAACAATATTCAGTTCCCTCATTTTAATCTCTCCTCCGATGGTCATTTCAGTGAGGGTGAATAAATTAGATGAGGATCACCCAAAGCCCATTCCCCTCACTCTTCCCTACCACTCACTGACAAAATGGCTTCTATAATCTTTATGTAGCCGGTGCATCGGCAGAGGTTTCCAGAGATGGCTTTCTTTACCTCTTCTTCAGAAGGATGAGGGATTTCTTCTAAAAAGGCCTTTGCCGTAAGAATCATCCCCGGAGTGCAGAATCCACATTGGATGGCTCCTTTTTCAATGAAAGAACTCTGAAGGGGGTGAAGCTTTCCGTCTTCTGCAAGCCCTTCGATGGTTATAATCTTTTTCCCCTGTACTGCTGCTGCCAGAGTGAGACAGGAAAGCCAGGGTTTCCCATCGATAAGAACGGTACAGGCCCCACAGGTTCCGAGATCACACCCTCTCTTCGTCCCGGTCAGCCCCAAGTCCTCTCTTAACACTTCAAGAAGGGTCTTATGAGCTTCGACCAAGATTTCCAAATCCTCTCCATTTACATTGAGTTTTAAGATCCGTTTCATAGAAACTCCCTTTTCTTATATTTCTCCCTCTCACCGATCCCCATCTCGAATTCGGATTTCGATTGATTTATTTCAGCTTATCAAGCCCCTCTCTAAGGAGGATTCCTGCCATCTTTCTTTTATAGGCAGGAGAATAAATAGAAGTCCTCATAGGAGAGACCAATTTGGTCACCTGTTCAGAAACAGAATCAATGATAGAGCCTTCGAGAGTGCTCCCGAGAAGACTCTTTTCGATTTCAGAGATTTCTAATGGGCCTTCTCCTACACCGCTGAAGACTACCCTTGACAGGCTAATCTTATTATCTTCTTTTTCGATGTAGAGGGCTAATGAGACAATTGGAAATTCAATCGATCCCCTCCATCTCCATTTGAGGTAGATCGATTTGCCGGAAGATTGGGAGAGAAGGATTTCCTTCAGGATCTCCCCTTTTCTTAAGGAAAGGGGTTTTTTCCCATTCTGGGTATAGAGCCTTTTAAGAGGAAAGATTCTTTCCCCTTGAGGGCCTATTACCTTAACCCTGGCCCCCAGGGCGATGAGGGCTGGAGCCATATCCCCGCAATAGGTGGAATGGCATTCTTTTGTTTTTTTAATCACATGACAGATCTCTCCTCCTGCCTTAAAGCAGGGAGGTCTTACACTTCGCCAAAAAGGGGATTGGTTATAAAATCGACATCGATTTCCCTGGCATAGATTTCCTCCTATTGTTCCCATGACTTGATGGGCGAAAGCTCCAACCTCTCTGGCGGCCTGAGAGAGGATCGGAAATTTCTCTTGGATCAAGGGTGACGTATAGAGATCATGAAGGGAGGTTAAGCTCCCGATCCTTAGAGTCTCTTTTTCTTCAAGGATATAGTTGAGTTTTGGAATCGATCTGAGGTTAATCAGGGTAGTAGGTTTCACCACCCCATATTTCATATTGACCAACAAATCTGTACCTCCAGCCAGAAGAGAGGTTTCCGAAGGATGAGCAGATAGAATTTTGACGGCTTCTCTTAAGGATTTTGGTTCGATGTATTCAAATTTTGGAAGGCGCATCTTTTCTCCTAAAAAGATTTAAATTAATCACTTTGTTAAGCTTGGTAAAAAGAGGGCAAGCTTTGGGAAAAGGATCAGGATTCCTGCATTGATCAATAGAGCTCCTAAAAAGGGGAAGATCCCTTTGAAGATCGTTTCAAGAGGAATTTCCGGAGCGATCCCTTTAATCACATAGACGTTAACCCCAACGGGTGGGGTAATGACCCCCATCTCACTCACCAATACAATGATGACCCCAAACCATATAGGATCGAATCCAAGACGGACGACGACCGGGAAAATCACCGGGACAGTGAGGACCACCAAAGCCATGGCATCCATAAAGCAACCACCGATAAGATAGATCAGGATAATGATCCCCATAATAGCAACAGGGTGGAGTGGAAGCTTTTCAATCCAGTCTGCAAGAATGAAAGGGATTGTTGAGACAGCCATGAAATGGCCGAAGACCGTTGCCCCCGCAATCACACAGAGAACCATACAGGAGGTTCTCAACCCATCGAAGGTGGAATCGATGAACCCCCTCCAGGTTATTTCTCTCCTCACCAGGCCAATGGCCAGGGCCCCAGCAGCGCCAATCCCTCCTGCCTGGGTTGGAGTGAACCAACCAAAGAAAAGCCCTCCAATCACCAAGCCAAAAAGGAGCAGGGCCTCGCCAATCCCTATGAGAGCCTTCGCCTTCTCTCTGATATTGGTTGAAGGACCAGCAGGGGCGCACTCTGGCTTCCGAAGGCAGATGATCCATACTGTAAGAATAAAAAGAAAGACAAGAATTATCCCCGGGATGATTCCAGCGACAAAGAGCTTCCCAATGGATTGTTCTGTGATGATTCCATAGACGAGAAAGATGGTGCTGGGTGGAATAAGAATGCCAAGAGTCCCGGCACTCGCAAGGCACCCTGTAGCTAAGGTATCATCATAATGGTATTTTTTCATTTCTGGAAGGGCCATCTTTCCAATCGTTGCAGCCGTCGCAGAGGTGGAGCCACAAATGGCTGCAAAGAAACCACAGGCCACAACCGTCGCCATCGTTAACCCTCCACGAAGCCCTCCTAATATGGTGTAGGCCGCCTCATAGAGCCTCTTGCCAATCCCCGAGGCAAAGGCAAAGGAACCCATCAGAATGAACATGGGGATCGCACTTAATGGAAAACTGAAAAACTGCTCGAAAAAATCTCGGGCGAGAAGTCTGAGGCCTGCCTTCAAGGTAGAGAGGTAAGAGAATCCTAAAAATCCCACAAAGGCCATGGCAAAGGCAACTGGCATTCGAACGAGAAAGAGGAGGATGAGCAAAAAGATTCCAAGGATACCAACATTAACGGGATCCATTTTTGAAGACCTCAAAGAGGGATTTCAGGACCTCTAAGAAGAAGACTAAACAGACAGGGAGACAGCAAAAGGCAATAAAATAGGCAAAGGGATAATAGGGAAGGTGGGAAGTAGACCCAATTTCCCCCGCCCTCTGAAGAGAATGCCCGTAGAGGAGACTCTGCCAGAGAAGGAAAATAAAAAGGATCAGTGAAAGGAGAGAGCTAACACTGCTGATCCCTGCCCGCACTCGCCTGGGAAGACGATCGAGGATAAATTCTACCCGAATATGACGGCCCAAAAGAAGGGCGATCGCAATGGTTGGAGCAATCGCAATGATTTGAGAAAAGCCAATAAGCTCGGTGGCACCGGGAACAGGCCAAAGAAAAAGCTTTGCCCCAATCACGTCCGTCAGATTGACCAGGAACATAGAAAGAATACCCATCAATCCCAGCCATTCAAGGGATTGGCTCAATTTCCTTATCCACCCTTCCATGGACTGAATCCCTTTTATGAGAGATCATTTGATCCTTTCTCTTTCCCTTTCTCCTCCCGCTCTAAGAGGAGAAAGGGAAAGAACAGGGATGACTATTTGATGCGAACTTCGGCAGGACCCGTGGAGGATTTTACTCCTACTTCCTTCTGTTTCTTCGTCCAATACTCGATTCTCATTCGAGCGTAATTGATTAACTCCCGGGTTTCTTTCTCTTGATAACCCGCAGAGACCATGGACTTTACGTATTTATCTAATACAGGCTCCACGGCTTTCTTCCATTTAGTAATCTCTTCATTGGGAAGTTCGATGAACTGGAGCCCCTTCTCCTTTCCATACTGCTTCCCATCGATGTCCACTTCGTTCCACATCGTGGCCAATTTTTCTTCAAAGGGATATTCATTGAAAACCTTCTTCAGCTCAGGAGAAAGTTTATTCCAGGTCTCTTTATTCATGACGAGGTAAAAGGTATAGACCTGACCAATAGGCCAGCACTCGGTCACATATTTGGCTACTTCCGCATATCGGAAAGCCCTCATCGTCTCCATCGGAATCATCAACCCATCGATCACCTTCTTCTGCATGGCCTCATAGGCCTCTGGGGTTGGAATGGGTCGAGGAGTGGCTCCAAGGGCAGTGACGACTTCGGCGATGTAACCCAATCCTCTCAGGGTCATCCCTCTTAAATCTTCCATCTTGTAGACCGGTTTGGTCGCGGAGAGGACGACATTTACAGGACTGGTATGCATGGAGAGGATATGAACTTTTTCCCACTCCTTAGGCTTAAATTCTTTGATGAAGTCATTGGCCACATGGTTGGCCACCCAGGCATTTGGAAACCCCAAAGGAAGATCCAGAGTCTCTGTCATCCGAAAACGACCGAAGGTATAACCAATATTGGAAAAACCAATATCTGCGATTCCTTCGACCACCCCATCATACATCTTTGGGGCTGTCAGCAGGGTCCCCGCAGGAAAATAGCGAATCTTTAACTCTCCCTTAGAACGAGCCTCAAGGTCTTTTATGAATTCCTCACAGATTTTGGACTGTCGGGCAGGAATCGGAAAATAATTGCAGAATTTTAACTCCACGGCCCCCCAAACAAAAGAGGGCAAAATGATGGCTAAAAAAATGAAACCGACCAGTATTCTACTCTTTTTCATATGAACCCACCTCCTCTTTGAAATTTTTACCTTTCCACGAACCAACGCGCCTCTTTGGACTGTCTAATTTAATCGGATTTCACCTCCTTTCCAAAAAAGATTCACTTCCACCTAACCCCCCTGTTTCATCTTTCCTTCCTGGATCAGCTTTTCGACAATCAATTGTTTCAACCTTTTTTTATCAACTTTTCCAACATTGGTCAAGGGAATTTCATCGATGATCTCGATTCGCTCAGGAAGATAGAGGACGGAGGTTTTCTTTTCCTTTAGGAAAGAGATGATCTCTTCGAAAGTGATGACCTCACTGCCTCGAGGTTTAATGAAGGCACAGACCCTCTCTCCCAGGAGAGGATCTGGCATGCCCACCACAGCCACTTGATCGACCTTAGGATGAGAGCCGATGAGTTCTTCCACTTCTTTGGCGCTGATATTTTCTCCACCCCGTATGATAATCTCTTTTTTTCGGCCGGTGATGATGAGACGACCTTCCGAATCGATTTTGGCGATATCCCCTGTCTTAAAAAAACCCTCTTCGGTGAAGGCCTCTCGATTTTCTTCTTCGGCTTTATAATAACCCCGAAAAATACAGGGCCCCCTTGCCACCAATTCTCCTTCCATCCCGGGAGGAAGTTCTCTTCCCTTTGAGTCGATCACCTTGAATTCATCATAGGGACAGATCGGCCAACCCACTGTATAAAGAACCACCTCTTCGGGATCATCCAATCGTGTTTGTGCACAGGGTCCTTCAGACATCCCAAAGACATTATAGAATTTGCATCCTATTCGATCATAAATTTTTTTGATCAAATCGGCAGGAACATGGGATCCTGCTCCGGCGATCACCTTCAGGGATGAGAGGTCATATCTTTTGAGATCAGGATCATCGACGATTTGCTGGAGTTGGGCCACAACCAGGATGGTATGGGTGACCCGTTCCCTTTCGATGGCTTCAAGGATCTCTTTGGCCCGGGTTGAGGGGATCATGACGACCTTCCCGCCATAAAGAAGGGTTGGATTTAAAGAGACCTCGATGGCCATATTATGGGTGATGGGGGTGGCGATCAGAGTGACATCTCGCGGACTTCTTTCCCACACCTTGGCTCGATAATCAAAATTGCAAAAAAAGTCATTATGGGTTCGTGGAACCAATTTAGGAAGTCCAGTCGATCCTCCGGTAGGCATAAGATGGCAAATCTCTTCCGGGTCGGGTCTGAAGCTAAAAAGATCCTCTTTTGAATATGTTCTACCATCGATCTCTTCGATAAGGTGATGGAAGGATTGAGTCCCTTCAGGAAGGCCCGTTTTCTCCTCCTCGGAGTCCACGACGAGAATGTATTTCGGTGAGAAGGGTTGTTTTCTGATCCCTTCGATCATCGGAAGATAATCCATCTTTTCAAATCTTCGGGGAACTACCCAGCCCTTCGCTTCTGTTACTTGACAGAAATGCTCCACCTCTCTCTGGGAAAATCTCGGGATGCACATTACAGGGATAGCCCCGATCTTTTGAAGTCCATAATAGGCATAGACAAATTCCGCCCAGTTGGGAAGCTGAAGAAGAACCCGGTCGAGTTTCTGGATGCCTAACTGGAGGAAGGCAAGGGCTGTTCGGTTGACCTTCTCTTGGAGTTCCCGGTAGGTGAGTCGAACCTTTCCTGCAACGAGTGCTTCCTTATAAAAATAGAGGTCCACACTCCGATCGAGCATCTCCCCAAGGGTGATTCCTAACCACCACCGATTTCTGTAATATCGCTCAACGAATTCTTTTGGAAATGGAATGGTTCCAGGAAGGGCCATCCTATTCACCATTCAGCAATGATCTATTTAATGGTAGATTTTACGATGTCATTGGGACTGAATCCATTGCCTTCGACTCTCTTGGCTATGGCCGCATCTACGCCAAAGAGTTCCTGGACCCTGATGACGCCTTTGAGCTTTCCAGTCGTCCATCCAAGCGAGATGTGGGTGATGGGATGGATGACCTCTTTGCCAGGTTCATACACCTCCAGGTGGTCTCCTACCCGGAGCCCTGAGAGTTTCCCTGCGTTGAGGTAAAGAGTTTCCCCTTCGATCTTAGCAATGGTCGTACTCCATTCCAGGTAATCTAAATACCTCAGAAGACCATCCAGGATCTCCTCGAGTGCAAAATCAATCGCCTTCATCACCGCTTTGCTACGACTGGATTCTCCAGTTTCTTTAGTTCCAAAGATGGGGCTTCGACCGATAAAAGTCTTTAGAAGATTTCCGGTCGAGGCATCAACCAGGCGAACCTCTACCTTAGCCGTTGCAAAAGAAACCTCCCCTTCAGAAGTTTCGGAGGCTTTAGAGGAAAGAAGGCTGACATCCATCACCGATCCGGAAAGGATGGCTTGAATTCCAAGGGAGCGATGAATCCGTTTCATGGATTCAGGATTCGAGAGGTTTTCCAATGGAGCTCCCTCTCGACGCATCATCTCTCCCAACACATTTCGATCCATCAACACAACCCTTTGGGAGGCCTCGAGTTTATCAGAGAGTCGTTTGGCCACTGTCTCACCCAGTTTTTCCTCGCTATAGGTCGTTCGATTCTCAAAGTCCAGGACAATGATCTTTTTCTTTAAACCCATATGGAAGAAGGGTAGGGGGGCTCCATAGAAGGATCGAGTGGGAATAGAGGTGATCCTTGGTTCTGGCTCTTTCTTGGGTGGGGGTGGGGTCGGTTTTGTTTCAGGAGGTTTTTCGGCGAGGGGGGGATTCACCCCTTTAATCGTTTCCATCCCTTCAACCCTGATGGTCTTTCCTTCAGGAAGCTTTTCTTCGGATTTCTTTTTCCCGATCAGGGGAAGGTTAGCGCAGGCGTTGAGAAGGAAGATCAAAACAATAGAGACTAAACAAAATTTAAAGCGTTTATATTTCATGGAATCTCCTTTTGTTCTCCCCTTTAGTCTTTAATCAAGTTCAATGCTATATTACCAATTTTAAAAAGGATGTCAAGGAGGCGAAAGGACAGGGCTTATCCCCCATCTGAGTGAAGGATTGCGATTCTCTAAACGAAAGAAATTGACAGGGTTAACAATATTTGATATAAAAAAATTATTAAATCCCGTTATTCCTATTTTTTCTTTAGATCGGATTTTTATTTACCACTTTCCGTCGATTTCTGTTTCTATTGTCCTCTTCCGGTACGAAGCCCTTTTAAAAATCGAGTATCATGAGTGCTCTGAAAAAGTCATAGAAAGACTGGGGAGGTAGGGTTCCAAATCCTTCGGATGCCTCTCCACCCCACCTCCCCAGTCTATAACACTTGTTTTAAATACTTTTTCAGAGGTCTCATCATGAAATGATGACCAGAAAGGAATTTCTCGAACAGGTCATGAAGATGGCAAATCTTCGGGACTTAAAACAGGCCGACGAGGCCACCCGTGCAGTGATTTCTTTAACCAAACTTATTATTGGGCCAAAATTATCTCGGGAGATTGCCAAGATTTCTCCTCCCGATCTTCGAATAGGATGGGAATTGATTCAACCTGCCTATCCCAAGAAACCCATCAAAATTATCACTGGACCAGGAGGAGAAGATTTAGATCTTAGACAAATTGCTCCCTCTCTTCAAAAATACCTCGGGGTAGGGGTTACCATTGAACATATTGTAGGTTTCTGGGGGAGGATTCCTTTCGAAAAGTTTCGGGAGATAGAACCCGATGGTTATACCTTAATGTGTTATACCTTTCCAAGAAGTCTGATTATTGAACATATGGGAGAGACTCACTTCAGGACAAAAGAGTTTACCCCTGTCTTTGCCTGGTCTTTCGGAAATCAATTTCTTATTGTCCCTTCGAATACCTACAAACACTTCGGGGAATTTATTAAGGAGGCTAAGGGTCGTACTTTTTCCTGTGCGATTCCTATCCGGGGTGGGATCAGCCATCTGGAAGGTTTGCTTATGGCCGAGGCCTTAGGGATTGAGGTCAACTGGATCCCATATGGGGGACTTGGTCCGAGTATATCCGCTCTGGCCCGGAGGGAGGTAGATTTTATGATCTCCCCAACCAGTGTCCTCCCTTCTTGGGTTAAGGCCGGGAAGATAGAGGTTTTGGCCATGCTGCCTGATAAGAGTGGAAGACGGAGTCCTTATTTCCCCGATGTTCAGACCCTTAAGGAATTGGGATACGAGATCCCAACGATTACGATTCGACATGTTTTAGAAGCCCCACCCGATACTCCTTCCTATATCATCCTGCCTTTAGGAGAGGCCTTTAAGAAGGCGATCAAAGAGCCTGCCTATCTCGAATGGTCCAGGAAGAATTTTGTCCTGATTGATCCATTAGATGCTCAAGCCCTCGCTAAAGAGAAGGAGGAGGCCTATCTTAAAATTGAAAAGGTGAAGGAAAAATTAAGGGAGGATTAGTGGAGGATGACTTCTCGATTACCCATTAAGAATTCTTCAAATCCTCTTCAAGGGCTTTCTCTAAGAGTTCGGCGATATCATAAACCTTAACCGAAGCTTCTTTTCCTTTCGCCTTGAGCCCATCTTCAAACATCGTAAGACAGTAAGGACAAGCTGTAGCAATGACCTGGGGGTCAAGAGCCAGAGCTTGATCCACTCGCATTTCATTGATCCGTTTTCCAAGATGTTCTTCCATCCACATCCTTCCCCCTCCTCCTCCACAGCAGAAGCTTCTCAACCGAGCTCTTTCCATCTCTTCAAGCTTTAGGCCTGGGAGAGCGGTGAGAATCTTACGAGGTTCTTTATAAATTCCATGAGCACGACTAAGATAACAGGAGTCGTGATAGGTCACCGTTATGGGATTCACTCTCTTGGGGGAGACTCTTTTTTCACGAAGCAGTTGATCCAGATATTCTGTTTGATGGATGACCTCAAAGGTTCCGCCGAATTGAGGGTATTCGGTTTTCAAGGTATTGAAACAATGGGGACAGGTCGTCAGGATCTTCTTCACCTGATATTGGTTTAGGATTTCTATATTTTTTTCCGCGATCTTTTTGTAAAGATATTCATTTCCAATGCGACGAGCTGGATCCCCACAGCATCCCTCTTCTCTTCCGAGAATCCCGAATTTCACTCCTGCTCGCTGAAGAATTCGGACCATCGAGATGGCCACCTTTTTGCTTCGATCATCATAGCCTTTGAAACAACCTGGGAAATAGAGGAGCTCCACATCGGGGTCTTCATAAAGCGTCTTTACTCCCAGCTCCGCGGCCCAATCCGCCCGAAGATGCCTTTCCGCTCCCCAAGGATTACCCATCCGCTCTAAATTTCTAAACACCTCTCGAATTTCTCTTGGATATCGAGATTCCATAAGAACCAGATAACGCCTCATTTCAATGATTTTATCATAGGCGGAAATGAATACAGGACATTGCTCATAACAGTTGAGACAGAAGGTACAGGCCCAGATGACCTCTTCTGAAAGGGATTCGATGAGGGAGACCTCCTCCTTTGTTAAAGAGGAAGGATTCCAGAGCCATGCCCTTCTTTTCTGTTGGAGAAGGGCATGGAGATCCTGAATGACCTTCTTGGGAGAAAGAGGTTTTTGACTCAAATAGGCCGGGCAATGATCCTGACATCGTCCACAATTGGTACAGGCCTCAAGATCTAAAAGTTGTTTCCAGGTGAAGTGAAAGAGGTCATTGGCACCATAGACCTCTGCCTCCTCAAAATCCGGTATGGGAGGAAGGGCTCCTTTAGGTTCAAGGGGGCGAAATACGATATTGAGAGGGGTGAGAAAGAGATGCTTAAGAGGGGAATTGGAAAGTGTGATATAAAGGAATAAGATCAAAACTGGAAGGGCATGGATAAAGATACGATGCCAGATAAATAGTTCATTTAAAAGATCATTCGGGAAGATAAGAAAGAGGTGAGAGAGGGGATAGCTGATGGGAGCCCAAGTGAACCAATTGGGGAGAGGAGGAGATCCCGTTACCGCAATCCGATACCCCTTAATGAGATATCCTGAGATTAAAATTCCAAATCCCCAAACGAAAATCAAGGTTCGATCGACGGGGGTCTCTAAACGCTGCGGTTTCAAAAGATATCTGCGAATCACAGCTAAAACGCCGCCCGTAAAGAGCCAGAGGCCACCCATCTCAGAAACAAAAGAGGCATAGAGAAAGAGGGATGGAGGAGGAATCGTTAATTCAACGAGAAAAGAAAAGAGCCTTACAATTTTGCCTAAAAAGATGAGGAGGATTCCCCAGAATATTAAAAAATGTATGGTGGCAGGATATTTCTCATTCCAGAAACGGAGATGGACGAATGCCGTAATGAGCAGGGTTTTAAGGCGAATCCCCATCTGGGCTGTTCTATCTTGGGGTTTTCCTAACTTCCATACCGCGGCATGAAGTTTCCAAAAGGAGAAGAAAAAGAAGACAATGAGAGCGGGCAATAAGATGAGTAACCCGATCAGGATGGGGAAAAAAATTTCTTTAAGGTAAAGCTTCTGGATGTTCCAAAATTCAAAGGTTAAGGAATCCATTCTATCCTCCTCGAGGGCCTGGAAGGAGAGGTCGAGGATAGAAGGTGATCAAATGGGCGATTAAGAACGAGAGGATCATTCCTCCTATAATCATAAGGGAGACCCTTACAAATCTTTTATACTTTGGATTTAGGCCCAGATCAAAAAGGGTAAGCTTAAATCCGAGGAGAAAGGAGGTGAGGAAGGCCATCAACAAGATCAATTCAAACCCAATCGCCATGGCTCTGGTTAGGCTTTCCATTAACGTGCTCCCGACGCCTGAGCGGTGTTTTCTTTCCCCCCTTCCAAAAGGGGGAGAAGCTCTAAATATTTTAACCCCAGGATGAAGAACATTCCCATCATCGAGAATATTCCGAGCCCCATGAGCAGTTCGATGGCTGTGATAGGAAAGGTTCCTTCTCGGCCCCAGATCCCTTCAATTTTACCTGGATAGAAGGGCATTGGATAAGCGGTTCCTGGAATGACCAGGTTGAATCTCTCGAAAAAAATACCGATGAGGATCAACGATGAGGCGATCATCAAGCCTCTAATATTTTTTCGAATTCGAGGTTGACTCAACAATAGGATGGGAAGGAAGTAACCGCAACCCACTTGAAACCCCCAAAATAACCAGGCAAAAGGCCCACTAAGAAGCCAGAGCGTAGGTCCTCGATGGGGAGAGTAAAGGTGGGTGAGTTTATCTATCCCTACCAAAACGACCAAGGTAATCGTTAAACCCAAGAGTAATTTACCGAGGGAAAAGAATGGTGCTTTCCAATACCTTCTATTTGCAAAATGGAAAGCAGCGATGACCACAATAATCAGAAGAGCCAAACCAGAGACCATGGCTGCAACCACAAATTCAAAGGGTTTAATAGGGGAATAAAAGATGGATCTGGCTTCAATAAAACCAAAGATCGCTCCTGTTCCCATATGGACCAGGGAGGCCCAGATCATAGCCAGAATCCCAATCTTTTTTGTCCATTTTGGATGATTGGCAAAAATGGAACCGAGATAGAAGAAACTGATAATAAAATATCCCCCATAAAGGATCCCGTTAAGGGCAAACATCGAACGCATATTGTTTAAGACAAAGAACATAAAGAGTCGCCACATCTTTTCAGGTCTTCCCAAATCTAAGGAAATTCCCACCATGGCCCCAAAGATCAAAATAATAGCCAAAAAAACGGCGATCCTGGAGATCAACCGATACTCTTCCCTCCCAAAAACATAGGTTAAAGAGGAGAGGATGAGAGATCCGGCACTTAAGCCAATTAGATAGATGGTAATAATAATCGCCATCCCCCAAGGGATCCTATTGCTTATTCCAAATCCCCCATGACCCTGGGTGTAACTGATTACAAAGCAGATAAATCCTACCACCGAGAGGAGGGCAAGAATGGCCAACACCAGATAATAGTTTCGAGATTGGAATTCGACAGGAGTATAGATCAGTTTCATCTCAACCCACTCATTTTCCAAGATAGTAGACCTTACTTTGTGTATTAAGCTCCTCTCGAAGCCTGAACCAGATTCGGGAGGAAAGGAGATGGCGAACCTCGCTTTTTGGATCGTCTAAGTCTCCAAAACTTCTTGCATGGGAAGGACAATGCTCCACACAGGCTGGGACCACTTCTGTGCCAATCTTTTTCCCTTCTTTTAATCCTTGGTCAATTCGATGAAAACAGAAGGTACATTTCTCTACCACTCCGTGGGTTCTCCGAGGAAAAGGCCACTTTCCCCGAACCTCTCGATCCGGGGGAAGGTCTTGGCGATGATACGGTTTCGTTTCTTGTTCCTTATTGTTAAAACTTCTGGCTTCATAGGGACAGGCCACCATGCAGTATTTACATCCTATGCATTTCCTAAAATCCTGCATCACGATTCCATCTTCGCGGCGATAGGTCGCCTTTACAGGGCAGACGGTTACACAAGGAGGCTGGTCGCAATGCATACATGGCATAGGAATTAATAGGGTTTGGATGTGGGGATATTTCCCATGGGTGACAGCAATGACCTTGTTCCAGTAAATTTCTCGCTGTTTTTGTTGCTCTTCCAAAGAACCATGGGGAACATTATTCTCCACTTTGCAGGCGATGGTACAGGCCTGACATCCTGTGCATTTATCAAGATCGATTACCATCGCCCATCTTACCATTGACTCTTCTCTCGAAAGGATTAGTGTTTGTTGAAATTTTGAAATAATTTACAAAGAAAGAGGGAAATCAAATAGTCAACAAAAAATAAAATATCATGGGTTGCCAGTCAAGATGAGGGCAATGGGATTCAAAAAGGAAGAGTGAATATTTTCACATAATTAGATAATTCATCACCCAGAGGTGGGGAATCAGCCCGAAAGGAGTATTGGAAGAGATCAATCCGTGTTCGATTGGTTTCGGAAATACTCCTGTCGGCCTTAAATTGATTTTTTCCTTTCAGTGAAAGATTACATCGTTAGCAAAAATTTTCTTGACATCATTTTTTTTCAGGAATAAAATCTATATTAATTGAAAGAAATGGATCGGTTCTATTTTCCTATTTTCGACAGTGGTTTTAGATTTGGATGGTTTTGTAAAACTAAAATTTACCCACTGTCTTTTTCTGATCCATAAAGAATTTTTTGTTTAATTTTCAGAGAGGGCCGTGGGTAAATAGATGTTACCACGGCCCTTAAATTTTTTG
>JBBIMX010000015.1:16099-39266 GCA_037444165.1 Deltaproteobacteria bacterium
CGGCTTTTTTATAAACTTTTTAAGGACTATCAACTTAATTAAAGCTTCTGCATTTAAGGAGGTGGGATGATGGAGAGAAGGAAAGAGGACTATTTTTCATCTTTGTATGAAATGGCGGCAGCGCTCAATTCCATGCGGACTTCCGAGGCTATTCTTCGTTCTCTTGTAGAAGGAGTAGCGAAGGCGATGGGAGTGAAGGGATGTTCTTTGATGTTACTCTCACTGGATAGAAAGGAGCTATTTCATACGGTCGCCTATGGGCTGAGTGATTGGTATGTCAGAAAAGGACCCGTTTCGGCTGATAAAAGTATTGCAGAGGCCCTGGAAGGTAAAGCCGTAGCCATTTTCGATGCCCCCCAAGATAGCCGAATCCAGTATCGAGAACAGGCCAAAAAGGAAGGGATCGCTTCTATCCTTTCTGTCCCCATGACACTCAGGGAAGAGATTATAGGGGTTGTCCGAGTTTATACGTCAGAACCTTATCAATTTACAACGGAAGATATTTATTTTGTGGGAGCAGTGGCTAATCTGGGTGCCATTGCTCTTGAAAATGCAAGACTCTACGAGATCCTTCAAAAAAACTATGAAGCCTTTAGACAGGAGATGCTCCAGTGGCGTGCCGCTTTGGGACACGAATGGATGATGGAGGAAAAGGTTACACCAGAAGAAAAAAAATAATCACAAACGACAAAAAAGGAGGAGAAAAATGAGTTCCATAGAAATATTAAAGAATTTTACTCTTTTTCGTGGATTGGAAAATGGAGCGTTAGAAAAGATAATTCCTCTTTGTCAGGAACGAATTTTTCCAGCGGGGTCGGTGATCTTCACGAGTGGAGGATTTGCGAACGATATTTATTTATTAAAAACTGGAAAGGTGGATATTCAAATCGAATTCAAGATTTATGACTATGAGATCCTGACGACGATCTATACGGTAGAGAAAGGGGAGATTTTTGGTTGGTCTGCTCTCGTTCCACCCCATCGGTTAACAGCCTCCGCAAGATGTGAGAAAGATTCAGAAGTCATCACCCTCAATGGGAAAAGATTATTGGACCTTTTTGACCGGGAGAAAGAGACGGGATATATCGTCTTGAAAAATTTATCTGCCGTCATTAGCTCGAGATTGGCAGCCACCACCATTGCCCTCCGACACGAAATTCAAAAGTTGATTAAAAAATAGGGGTATGCTGGAGAAAAAGGGTTTTTATTCAAGGAGGTGGGGAAGATGCCAATTTATCTAATGCTAACCCAATTAACCGATGAGGGACGAAAGACGATTAAAGAGAAACCGGAAAGGATTAAAGAGGTGAATCAAGAAGTCGAGAAGATGGGAGTGAAGATCCTCAGTCAGTATGCCTTACTGGGGATCTATGATTTTGTAAACATTCTTGAAGCTCCAGATAATCAGACCGTTGCTCGGGTGGCAGTAGAGTTGGGTTCAAGAGGAACATTGAATACCACCACTCTGGCGGCCCTATCGATTGATGAATTCATCAGTACTCTCAAGAGATAGGGAGAAGGTTTAAGAAAATTCCCTTTTTAGTTCCGGCATACCCCAAATTTAGATTCGAACCCATTGAGGAAGGAGAGACAAAAATGTTTAAGAAGATATTGGTCCCTTTGGGCGGATCGAGAACGGCCACCAATGGGAGGTGAGCCTTCAAAAGAAGGGGTTACACGCCTCCCTCCTTCCTAAGTCATTACTCCCTCGCCAGAAAAGGAATCCAGAAAAATTATTCTATTTCGCCTAATTCAGGATACCTTTTTTGCAAGCCTGACAAACATTTGCTAAATTACAGTGGTAATCCCTCACTGAGGGGTTGAGAACATTTTAGGCCTGAGAGTGATGTTTCATCACCAACGACCGATGCCTACTTACAATGACTTTAAATTATTGACGGAGAAGAGCCATTTTGTTAGAATGCAGTCAATTCAAATTTAAAGGTTTGGAAATGAAACTTAAAGGGAAAAAGGCGATTGTGACAGGAGCAGGGCAGGGAATTGGTCGGAGCATTGCTATCAAGATGGCTCAGGAAGGGGCAGATATTGTCATTGCTGAGCTCAATCCAAAGACCGGTCCCGAGGTGAAAAAAGAGGTGGAGGCCTTGGGACAGAAAGCCCTCTATATTTTTGTGGATGTGGCGAATAAAGAGCAAGTTCAGGAGATGATAGAGAAAGTCCTGTCCTTATGGGGGAGAATCGATATTTTAGTGAACAATGCCGGTTTCGATCGAGGGGCAACCCTGTTGAAGGTCAAAGAGGAGGATTGGGATGCGGTCCTGGGAGTCCACCTTAAGGGCACATTGAACTGCATTCAAGCGGTTGCGCCTCATATGATTGAAAACCGTTACGGGAAGATCGTGAATATCTCCTCTATCTATGGAAGAAGTGGTGGGATGGCAGCCATTAGTTACAGTTCGGCCAAAGGAGGAATTCTCGCATTGACCAAGAGTGTAGCCAGAGAGTTGGGCCGATATGAAATCAATGTCAATGCCGTTCTTCCAGGTCTTATCTACACTCCCACCATTGCAAAGATGCCTGAAAAATATAGAAATATGATCATTGAGAATACACCCCTGAGAAGAATGGGGCAACCCGAAGAGGTAGCCAATGTGGTTGCTTTTTTGGCCTCCGACGAAGCCAGCTTTATCACAGGGGCCTGGGTTGAAGTCTCAGGGGGCTGGAACATGTAGGGGAAGAAGATGGATCCGGTCGAACAGATGAGAGAAAACTGGAGGAAGAAGGCAAGGGAAGTGGGTAAAAATTTCGTGGCTCCCCGTGCTTCGGAGATTGACGCCAGAGGTGAGTTTTCCTGGGAGATCGTCGAAGAGTTTGCTCGGCATGGTTTTTTGCGGCTCCTCATTCCAAAACAGTATGGGGGAGAAGAAGGGGATATCACCTCGTTTTGTATCATCGTTGAAGAGTTAGCGAGGTATTGTGCCTCTTCTGCTTTACTCGTCGTCGTCCAGGCAGTGGGCACTATGCCCGTAGCTTTAGGAGGTTCGGAGGAATTAAAAGAGAGGGTATTGCCTCACCTGGCAAAGAAGAAAGGATTGATCTGTTTCTGTCTTACGGAGCCAGAATTCGGGTCGGATGCGGCCTCCATTCGAACCAAAGCGGTCTTAGAAGGGGACTCTTATCGAATCAATGGGAGAAAGTGTTTCATTACCAACGGGGGAGTCTCAGATTTTTATACGGTATTTACCACGACCCAACCCGATCGAAGAATCGAAGGGATTACAGGATTTGTGATAGAAAGAGGGACCCATGGACTCTCTGTAGGAAAGATAGAAGAGAAGATGGGAATCCGCGGATCCAATACTGCAGAAGTCATTCTTGATGATGTCCGAGTTCCTATTCGCCAGAGAATTGGAGAGGAAGGCGTAGGATGGTGGTTGATGATGAGAACCCTCAATCGTTCGAGACCTGCGATTGGCGCAATGGCTGTAGGAGTCGCTCAGGGGGCGATCGATTATCTAATCCAATATGGTCAGCAGAGAGATTGGTTTATCAAAAAGGAGGTCCCCTCTCCCCCTCTTCTTGAGATAGTAGAGATGATGGTTGAGGTGGAGGCCTCTCGAGCCATTGTCTATCAGTCCGCCCGGATGATGGATGAAAAGGCCAAAGGGATTCCAGTCCAGATGTTTTCAGCTATGGCCAAATATTTTGCCTCTGACATAGCGATGAAGGTCACCACCCATGCAGTTCAGATGCTTCACTGGGAAGGTTTGACTGCGAGACACCCTCTCGAAAGGATGATGAGAGATGCCAAAGTGATTCAAATCTTCGAGGGAACGAATCAAATCCAGCGAGCGGTCGTGGCTCATACCTTACTTAAAGGGAAGTAGGTAATTTAAAAGCTCTGAAAAAGTCATAGAAAGACTGGGGAGGTAGGGTTCCAAACCCTTCGAATGCGGGCATTGAGAAGTGAATTTGCTAACCATCGTTTAATAGAAAAACAAACGTTTTCAGGGAATTAATCCTTAGTGCCAAACGGTTAAAGGTATCCGCTCGAAGGCTTTTTCCACCCCACCTCCCCAGTCTATAAAACTCGTTTTAAATACCTTTTCAGAGGTCTCAATTTAAAAGGTGACAAAGAGAGGGAGATAATGAGTCTCGGATTGTTACTTATCATCTGTTTTTTAGGGATTCTCTTTTTATTTTTACTCTTCTGGGTGATTCACCATTTTATAAAAATAAGAACTCAAGACACCCTTCAAACTTTCCCGTCCCTTGAGAAAGCCCAGAGTTACGGAGAGGAGAGAAGACGGGAGGCAAGGGTTAAAGTCAATTGGTCTGTCTCTATGGAAACCCCTGAAGGAGTGGTAGAAGCGGAGTTGAAAAATATCAGCCTTGGGGGAGCCTTTATTTGCTGTAAGAAACCCCTCCCTGTAGGAGAGGTCTTCAATTTGACATTGATGGCTCCTGAGAATGAGCCCTTAAGGGCTACAGCAAAAGTGGTTTGGTCCAACGAACATCTCCCAGAAGAAAAGGTCATCCACAGGGGAATGGGAGTTCAATTTCTCCAGATGTCCAGCCGACATATTGAATTGATTAAGAAGGTCCTGGAGAAAGAATCCCAATAGAGAAGACATTTGAATTTATTTGTTCTCTATGGTGAACGAATTTCAGATTCCGATTATGTAGCCATGAAATCTGATAATTGATTTTATTCTTGACAAATCTCTCAATTTATTTTAGGAATTTGACAAATAGTTGGTAAAAGAAAGAATAGAATGTTCATTATCGTGAACTAAATAGAAGGTTTTAAGGAGGGGGATCCTATGGCAGAAGAAAAAGAAGGACTTACCACTGCAGAAGTTCTTAGAAAAACTCGAACCTATGGTCAAGTCAGATGTCATAATCCAAGTTGTTTAGGGAGGCTTCAACCCGAACCAGGAGCAGATCGTGTGAAATGTCCTGTATGCGGGATGGAGTTTCGGGTCACATGGATTAAAAGCGGATTTCCTCGAATCCGTGGCCCGGTGTGGGATGTAAATATCAAGATCGCAGAAGAGGTATTTCAAAGAAAAATGAAGGAGGAAAAGAAAGATGGCTCTCAATAGAAAGATAGCCTATATTGATCTGTCAACGGGCAAGATCGAAATCAAACCTATTCCCATTGAGATTCGGAAGAAATTTTTAGGGGGGAGGGGTCTTGATGCCTATTTACTTTATAATCATACGAAGAAAGGCATTGATCCCCTTGGACCTGAAAATGTCCTTCTGGTCAGTGGAGGGCTTCTCACGGCTACCCTGGCATCTGCGACTGCCCGTACCCATGTGATGGCAAAGTCTCCCCTGGGTGGGATGATTGGAAGTGCCAATATGGGAGGTTTCTTTGCTCCTGAATTAGCCTGGGCGGGATTTCATCACTTAGTGATCAAAGGAAAGGCAGAGAAACCCGTCTATCTCTGGATCCACAATGGGAAGATCGAGGTTCGGGATGCCCGTAACCTCTGGGGAAGGACCGTCACCGAGACTCAATGGGCCATCCGGGAAGAGTTGGGAGACGAAGAGATCAAAAGTATGGTCATTGGTCCTGCAGGTGAAAATCTGGTTCGATTTGCCAATGTGATGACTGGAATCAAAAATTCGGGTGGAAGGACGGGGATGGGTGCAGTGATGGGTTCGAAGAATCTAAAGGCGATTGCTGCCCGAGGAACGATGGATATTAAGATCGCTCATCCTAAGGAAGCCCTTGAATACAATAAACGATTTATTGACCAGATTACCAGTGCCAAGGTGAATCAAACCCAGGGGACTTTAGGGACCCCCTTTATTTGGGGAGCGACCAATTCATGGGGTGGAATCCGATGTCGAAATTTCCAATATAACCAACAACTTTATTGTGATGAGATCGAGCCGGAAGCGATCGACGAGGTTTGCACCCAAACCGTGGGTCCTTATCATATGGCAAGCTGTTTTGGTTGTCAGGTCCATTGCCGTGCAAAATACAGGATTCCCTCCGGACCTTACAAAGGAGTGTATGATGAAGGGCCAGAATATACTTCCCAGGGAGCTTTCTGTGGAGAGCCGGATTGTCGAAGCATTGAGACCCTGCTGGTTGGAAACCATTTAGTGAATCAATTTGGATTGGATAACCTCGAAACAGGAAGCCTCATCGCTTGGGCGATGGAACTCTATGAACTTGGAATCCTTACCGATAAAGAGACGGATGGGCTGGATCTGAGATTTGGAAATGACGAGGCGCTTCTGGAGATGGTCAAGAGGATTGCCTTCCGGAAGGGTTGGTTGGGCGATACCTTGGCAGAAGGCGGATTGATTGCCTCTGAAAGGATCGGAAAGAATTCCTTTGACTACCTCATTCAGGTCAAAGGGGTAAGTAATCTTCATTCGGATGAACGGGCAACCCCCGCCTTGGCCCTGAATGTGGCGACCGCCTCGCGGGGATCTGACCATCTGAGAAGCCGACCGGCCATCGATCTCTATCATCTACCCGAACCGGTATTGAGAAAGATCTATAGCACTCCTGTTCCTTATGATGGACCGCTCAGCTCCGAACATACGGAATATGTTGGGAAACCGTGGCAGGTCTTCTGGCAGGAGAACTGTTATATGGCAGTGGATTGTTTAGGGATATGTAAGTATCATACCGTCTTTTTGGGAGCGACGCTTCCCAATTTTGAGGACTGGCCAAAAGTCATCTATTACAATACCGGCCTGGAATTTACTCCTCGAGAGCTCTGGGATATTGCTGAGCGATGCAATATGCTCGAACGTCTCTTCAATCTTCGAGAAGGTTTAAAAAGGGAGGATCCCTATCGAGGGGATATGTTGAATCACCGCTATTTTGATGAGCCTACCAGGCGAGGGGCTCCGGATGTCGTAGGAAGGGTGATCGATCGAGAAAAATTCAAAAAGATGATCGATGAGTTTTATGGGTATAAAGGACTGGATGAAAATGGGGTCCCAAAACCCGAGACCCTAAAGAGACTGGGTCTGGAAAATGAACCCTCCCATCTTTTATAGAGTGGGACGAGAGGAGTGAGGGGGGTTAATTATTTTTAATAGTGAGGTTTGGAAAGGAGAACATCGATGGAAGTGACAGGAAAGGTTCTTGCTGTTTATCCAGAAAAGTGCACAGGTTGCCGTCTCTGTGAATTGGTCTGTTCGGTTTTTCATGATGGGGTTTCGAATGCCATGCGGAGCCGGATCAAAATCGTTAAATGGGAGTCCGAGGGGGTTTATATTCCAATGGTATGTCAGCAATGCCAGGATGCGCCCTGTATGATTGTCTGCCCGGTGAAGGCCATTTCGAGAGACGACGCATTGAATCGGGTGATGGTGAACCACGATATCTGTATTGGCTGTCGAAGTTGTGTGGCGGTTTGTCCCTTTGGGGCAATGGGTTTTAATGTGATCGACCGAAAGAATTTTAAATGCGACCTTTGCGATGGAGATCCTCAGTGTGTTCGTTTCTGTGAAGTCAAGGCTGTGGATTATGTGGATGCAGAGCGGGTAAGTCTTGAAAAGAAGCGGGCTGCAGCTGGAAAGATTACAGCTGCCCAGAGACAGGCTATCGCCTTGGAATTAGAGACCCGTTGACACCGATAGAGGGTAAATCTAAAATGGGGGCTGTGAAATGACAGCCCCTTTTTATTTCTTCTCTTTTGTGATTTTCCTTCGTTCTTCGTCCCTGATTTCACGCCTTAGAAGTTTACCCACCTTAGATTTGGGGAGCATGTCGCGAAATTCAATATATTGAGGGATCTTATAAGGGGCCAGTTTTTCTCGACACCATTTAATCAACTCGGAGGCATCCACTCCTCTTGCATCCTCTTTAAGGACGACAATGGCCTTAATTCGTTCACCCACTTTCGGATCCGGAACCCCAACCACACACGCTCCGATCACCGTGGGATGATCTTGTAGGACCGCCTCAATCTCCGAGGCTGAAACCCGGTAGGCTTTATACTTAATGATATCGGCAGACCTCTCGACATAATAGATCTCTCCTTTTTCTCCCTGCCTGACAAAATCTCCCATCCGATAATAGACCCTTCCGTTGAGTTCGACATAGGAGCGCTGGGTTTCTTCTGGCTTATTCCAGTAGTACTTCAAGGTATAATCGGAGGTGACCAGAAGTTCTCCTGTTTCTCCGGGAGGCAGAGGCTCGAGGGTATCGGGATCAACGATTTTGCACTGTCTTGTTTTAAGGGGGTAACCAATAGAGTTCAACTCCGGTTCTTTATCTAATCGGCTGTAGGTCACATGACCTGCTTCTGTAGACCCATAGACTTGATAGATCGGGATTCCGAGATATTCTCGCCATCTTTTGAAGACCTCTATGGGAAGAACATCTCCTCCACAATAACAGTAACGAAGAGATTTCAAATCATATTGTTCCAACCGATCATTTTCGAGAATCATTCGATAAAGGGCAGGGACCCCGAGCATCCATCTCACTCGATATTTTTCAATGGCCCGGAGGATGGCATCCACCTGGGGAACCGGCATGATCACACTGGTGTTTCCATAATTTAGTCCAACCGCGACAAACAGCCCCAAAGCCATAATATGGAAAAGAGGATTAATGACGATATAGGTATCTTTTCCCTCTTCAATATAGCCTCCTGCGATGTCCTCCATCACGTCCCTTACATAGGAGGTCATCCCCATATGATTTCCAGGAACACCCTTGGGAAATCCAGTTGTCCCTCCCGTATAAAGGATGTAGGAAAGGTCGTTCCAGGGATCGATTTCTACATTAAATTTTTCTGGAGGAGTTTTGATAAGGTCTTTAAAAAAGTAAATGTTCTCTCCTTTTTTCACAATCCCGTTTGGGATCTTGTCAAAGAGAAATCCTACCGTTCGTTTCCATAATGGGAGAAGGTCGACCAGATTGGTCACAATCACTCTCTTCAGGGAAGTCTTTTGAAAGACATCCTGAACGTATCCAAAATTGGTGTCTAAGCAGATGATGGTTTCGGCCCCGGAATCGTTAATCATATATTCGATCTCGAAGGAGGTATAGATTGGGGCTACCGGGACAGCCACAGCTCCAATCTTTTGAATCGCGAAAAAGGAGATGACCCATTGGACCGAATTGCTGATATAAAGGATCACCTTATCGCCCTTCTTTACGCCCAGACGATTTAAAGCCGTGGCAAACCGATGGATCAAATCCCGGAGATGGGCATAAGTGAACCTCTCCCCTAAATAGATGATGGCCGGACGATTCGGATATTTTTCGACTATTTTATCAAATTGAGTAAAGGTGAGTTCGGGTTCCATTTTATCTCAAATTCCTAAAAAAGATTTAGGGATTCCAGGGGTCAAGTTTTTTCTCAGGCTTCAAAGGTATAGTCCAATAACTTTTCAGACCCCAGATAGGCTTCCTTTACTCTTTCATCCTGCATGACCTCTTCAGGGATGCCTTCGGTAAGTATTGCACCAAAATTTAGGACCATCACACGGTTGGCAACTCTGAAGAGTTCTCTCAGACGATGCTCTATCATGACCAGTGTAATCCCATCCATTTGAAGTTTTTCGATAAGAGGGACCATACTGGCAATCTCACTCATACTGAGTCCTGAGAAGACTTCGTCACAGAGAATGAGATCGGGTTTTAAGGCAAGGCATCTGGCCAATTCAAGACGTTTTAAGTACCCTGTTGGAAGACTCGAGGCCAATTTATAAGGAACGAAAGAATCCCTTTCAAATCCAATCTCTTCGAGAATATCGATGCTCACCGTAGCCCGATCTCCGAGTTTTCCACCTCCTCGCCATCCCCCTTTTCTTCTGGCCCGTGGAGAGAAAAGGGGGATGATGAGGTTTTTATAGGCTGGAAGGCTGTAATAAGGCCTCATAATCTGAAAGGTTCGTGTAATCCCCAGGTTAGCAATGTAGTTTGGGGGGCGGTTTGTAATCTCCTTTCCTCGATAGAGGACCTTTCCGGAATCCATCTTGACGAAGCCCGTGATGCAGTTAATCAGGGTGGTCTTCCCGGAGCCATTTGGACCAATGATTCCAAACACCTCTCCTTCCTTCACCTCAAAACTGACATCGACCAATGCCTGAACCCCACCGAAGGATTTAGAGGCATTGAGGACTTGAAGGATAGGTTCCTCCTTCATACCTTTACCCATCTTTCAAACTGGTGATACTTCCTTTGGGCGTATACCATGACTCCTTCGCTGCGGAACATGATAAAGGCCATTAGAATAAGGGAATAGAATACAATTCTTAAGGTTCCAAAGGCTCTAAGAAATTCGGAGATGGGAACCAAAAAGAAACATCCTAAAAGCGGACCCACCAAGGTCCCTCCTCCACCAACGACCGTTGCAGCAATCGGGATAATGGAGAAATCAAGGGCGAATTGGGAGATCCCTGACCACATATAAATATGAGAAAGATAGGCTCCTCCTAAAGAACCCAATCCTGAGGCGATAAAGACAGCGATAGATTTATAAAGGGTGATACTCAATCCCGAAGCCCTGACTGCCTGATCATTATCTTTAACACCCCGAAAGACAAGGCCAATATCCTCATTAACCAATCTCCTTAAACCAAATAGAGCGAAAATAACGATTAAGATGATGAGATATTGCTCAATCCATCGGGTTGGGAAGCCTGCGACACCAAGGATTCCGTCTGTTCCTCCAAGGATATTTAAGGCCTCTATGATTCTGGCTATAGCGAGAGGATACATCAAGGTTACGATCGCAAAGTAGACCCCCCGAAGAGGAAGGGCAGGAAGGAGAAGGAGGGTACAGATGATGGCCCCTGAGAATGTGGCTAAAGGAATGGTGAAAATGGGAGAAAGACCCACGTACTTATTCAGGATGGCTGCCATATAGCCTCCTGCTCCGATATAGAAGGCTCCTCCCAGAGAGACCAGTCCTACAAAATTGGCTAAAAAATCAAACCCGAGGGCGAGGAGGGCATAAATACAGGTAATGGAAATGACCCGTTTCCAATAGAGGGAGGGAATAACCGCAGGAAGAAGCAAAAGTCCTGTGATTAGAATGAGTCTGGGAAGGACCAGATAGGCCACCTCCTCTAAAGAAGAGATCGCATAGATTCCTTCTGTTCGGACTTTAATCCCCCGATCCAGTCTCTCTTTACGCCGCTCGATGGTACCCATTACCTTTTCATATTTTTCTACCATCTTTTTTTAAACTCTTTCCTCCAATTCCTTTTGTCTTCCAAAGAGGCCGGAAGGTCGGAGGATAAGGGTCAGGATGATAGCTAAAAGCGCAACGACCATATGAAAATGAGACTGAATATAACGAACGGTGAGAATCTGGACGAATCCAATCATAAAGGCCGCGAGAATCGCTCCAACCCAGCTTCCTAATCCCCCAACAATACATACAGCGATGGAGAGGATGAGCACATTATAGCCCGCCTCCACCACAATGTTTCCTAATGGGAGAAGAACAATCGCAGAGAGGCCTGCAAGGATAGAACCGATTGCCATTGCAATAATAGCCATCCAATCGGAATCGATTCCTAACATCATGGCGGCATGTTCATCTTGAGCCATTCCTCGCAGGGCCAATCCTATCTTGTTGTAATGAGTAAAGAGCCACATAAAAGAGATCACCACAATACCGATTCCGATGACGATGATTCTTTGAAGATCAATCGGAACGCCTGCGAGCTGGATACTTCCCTCCATAAATACAGGAAGGGTGTAGGTCATCCCTTTAAATCCCCGCCATCTAAGAAATTCAAGGATGGCCAGCCCCAGGGCATAGGTGGCTATGATTTCCGAGGTGGCCATCCCCCTTACCCGAATGAGGACGAATCGATAGACTCCTGCTCCAATCAGCCCCATCAGGACGAGGGCCAAAATTATGGATAAGGCGTAGTTCAGATGGAGTTTATGGATAAACCACCAGACTCCGAATCCCGTAATAACATAGAGAGCCCCATGGGCAAAGTTTGGAAGGCGGCTGATCCCGTAAACCAGGGTGAACCCGATAGCCATCAGGGCTAAGGAAAAACTATTCACTATTCCATAAATGAGAATGTCCATAACGAGTAATTTATTTCTTCATCCAGGGAGGAAGTTTGATCTCTCCCATGGCGATCTTGGGCGGAAAAACCACCACCCGTTTTCCTGCCTGCCACTGGAAGATTGTTCCCACTGCGCCCTCATTAGGGTCTACACTTGGAATAATCTGATGGTTCTTAGGATTGAATCTAATTCTCCCATAAACACCCATCAGGTCTGTCTTTTCAAGGGCTGATACGACCGCATCCGAATCGAGTTTTCCAGCCCGCTCAATGGCATCTTTCAAAACATAGACAGCCATATAGCTCGATGAGGTCCCATAGCCTTCTGGTTCTAATCCATACTTTTTCTGATAGGCTTCGACGAATTTCATCGTCCATGGGGTGGCCTTTGATGGGGCATTACCCGCATTGACCACGCTGGCCATGCAATATTCCCCTTTGCCTTCTGTGGCTTTCCAGAAACCAGGTTGCTCGGCCGCTGCAATAATGGTTCCAAAGGGGAGGGCCGGAATCTTCATATCGTACCACTGTTTCAGTAAAATGGCCGTTTCAGGCATATCCATCCAGATAAGAATGACCTGCGCCTTACCCTCCTTTGCCTTCAGAAGTCCGACAGAGTAATCCGTTGTTCCAGTGGGATAGATTTCCTTTCCTACGATCTCCCAACCCTTTTCACCTGCTATTTTTGCTACGATGTCACCTCCAGCTCTGGCATGGGCCACATCCTGAACCATAATAAAAAGTTTGTTTAGACCGAATTTCTCTTTGATTCCCATTAAACAAGGGATAAATTCTCCAGAGACCATCCAGCCCACCTCTCCAGAGATCCGGAAGCAGTATTTGAATTTCTCATATTCGGCCTCAATTCGTTTGTGATAGGCAGGTGTTAGAGCGCCTGTAGTCAGGATAGAAACTTTTTTGTATTTGGAAAGTAGATCCATGGCAGCAAGAGCGGCCTCAGAACGGACAGGACCACCTACGATGAAATCGGCATTTTTTTCCAAGATGAGTTTTTCAACGACCAGAAGGGCATCATTGACGGGAACTACTGGTTCGAGGTCTCTGGTATCCATCACTTCCACTTTAAAGGGTCGCTTTTCCTTGCTAACCGTAACTCCTCCCTTCGCATTAATCTCCTCCACGGCCAATTTAATCGCCCTTTCGGCGTCCCATCCATAAAGGAAGGCAGTGGCCAGGGGCGATCCGATCACAATAGGTTTCCCTTGAGCATTGGCCTTTTCGGAAGGGAATAGGGTGGGAATAGACAAAATCACAAAGAAAGTGACCATCCACACGACAAACCATTTTTTCTTCATAAGAGTCCCTCCTTTTAAATAATATGGGTGAATTTGATAACCGCCCTTTTGAAAATAAAAAAAAGGGATCACCTGTAGCTCCATGGCCTATAACCCGAAGTAAGCGGATTTGACATCAGGATTCTCCATCAACTCCTGAGAAGTCCCCTGGAGGACTGCTCCACCATTTTCAAGGATATAACCATAATGAATGATCGGGAGAACGGGACGAGCATACTGCTCTGTAATCAAAATGGTAATCCCTGTCTGCTGATTGATATCCCGAATCGCTCGAGCGAGCATGACCTCCATGAGGGGGCTTAATCCTAATAAGGGCTCGTCTAAAAGCAATAACTTTGGTTGAGCCATTAATGCCCTACCAATGGCGAGCATCTGCTGTTCTCCTCCGCTGAGAAATCCCCCCTCTCTCCTCTTCAGTTTTTGCAGGGGTGGAAAAATCGTAAACACATAATCCATCGTCTTCCTGGCCTGGTCCTTCCTCGCTAAATACCCTCCAATCTTTAGATTCTCTAAGGTGCTGCTTTCCGGGAAAATCCTCCTCCTTTCCGGGCATAAAATGATCCCTCGTTTAGCCCGCTCACTTGGTTTCAGATGGGTAATCTCCACCCCCTCAAAGAGGATCGAACCCAGAACCGTGATTCGTTCTCCACCTTTCATCTCCTCTTTCTTCTTCACATCCAGGATAATTCCAGAAATCGTATACATGAGAGTGGACTTGCCTGCGCTATTTGCTCCAAAAACCCCGGTAATCTCCCCTCGCTTGGCACTCATTTGGATGTTATTAATCGCCAAGGCATTTTCATAAAACACCATCAAATTCTTCACCTCTAACATGACCCTTATGCCCTTCATTTAAAAATGGACCATAGTCCACGAAAAAGGTTACTTCACTTACTTTCCTTCCATCATTCTTTTCTCATATTTAAGACGGACCTCTTTTAATTCTTGAGGGGTTCTACAGATTTCCTCTCCCTGAATAGCCTGCATGTTTTTGAGGATAGAAAATCCATATTTTTCACTATAAAGAGTTTCTCCCCAGACCACATCTTCAACTACAGCATGATCTTCCTTCCTCATAATTTTCCAACCCTCAGGAGCTTCCCAGGCAAGAGGTTCCTTCTCAATGGCATCGATCAATTTTTCTGTCTCTAAGGTTCCAGCGCGCTCTATTGCGGCTTTGAGAAAATAGACACCGGCATAAGTTTCTTCAGCCATATAGTCTGGATATTCTTTAAACCGTTCCATATATTTCTTTACAAATTGTCGATTCTTTTCCGTATCAGGGGATAAAAAGAAATACCGGGCTGCTACATAAATCCCCTTTGGCATATCCTTACCAAGAGGAATTAAGGTTTCTAAGGCTGCCCCATCCGGAAAGGCAAATTTAATTTTATCAAAGAGACCGAAGGTGAGGCCTTGTTTGATGAAGTTTACCGCATCCATTCCCCAGAGGGGAGACCAAACCGCGTCTGGTTTTGTCTCTATGATCTTCTTAATGAATGGGGTAAAATCCTTTTCCATCAATTTCGGCCATAACTCTCCAATAAATTCTACATCGGGTCTTAACTCCTTCAGCTTGGCCTTAAATTGGGCCCAGGAGTCCCAACCATAGTTGTAATTGGGGCCGATACACATCCATCGTTTGTATGGTTTAGAGGCTAAGTATATAGCACCAGCACGGGAATGCATCATGGCATGGCTCAGTGTAGCAAATTGGTAACGGCTTAATTGGTCTCCAGTCAGGGAGTCTGCAGCCGCTTGCGTTAAAATAAGAATTTTTTTGTATTCGGTCACAATCTTTGATACAGCTACGGCGACTCCACTAGAGGTGGGACCAATAATAAAATCCACCTTATCCTCAAGGATAAATTTCTTTACTATCTCGGTGGCTAAATCAGCTTTCAGTTTTGTGTCTTCAAAGAGGGCCTCTACTCTCCGACCCAAAATTCCTCCTTGGGCATTGATTTCATCCAAGGCAAGCTGAACCGCTTGCATCCCATGTTTACCATACCCTCCCATTGGTCCAGACATAATAAATAATACCCCTAATTTGATAGGCTTTTCCTGAGCAAATAAAGGAATTGAAAAGAGAAAAATAAAACTTAAACTTATGAAGAAAAGGGCAAGGATTAATCTTTTCTTAATCATTTCTGCCTCCTTCCTAATTCTATTCTCCTAAGTGGGTAATAAGGACAATCTATTTCAGCAATAGATATGCCAGATTCTTCCATAAAAAATAAACTAAGAAATTCCAATAAGTTGGGAGACTTTTCAAAAGACTTAAGGTTTTGATTCAGATGAAAATTTCTTTTAATTTTTGAAAATAATTTTTCAATAACCCACCGGGTTTAAATAGTTTTACGATCAAATAGAATGTCGTAGATTTTAAGTTTATGACGGAGGGTAGGCCGTGAGACCCCAAGGATCTCACAGGCCTTCCCTAAATGCCAGTGGGTTCGGTTTAGAACTTCTATAATATGTTCCTTCTCAATCTCTTTGAGATTCTTGTTTTTGAGACGAAATTTCTCCTGAGATTGATCTGATAAACTCTTTTGGCCCAATAAAGGGGTGATTGCTTCTTCCAGGATGATCTCACCAGGGGTATGAAGGGCCACATTGGTGAGAACATTTTCTAATTCCCTTACGTTCCCCGGCCAATCATAATCCATCATTCGCCTCAGGGCCTCCTTTTCAACTTTTTTAATCCTTTTCCCCAGCTCCTGATTGATCTTTCCAATAAAATATTCGACCAGAAGGGGGATATCCGATTTACGTTCCCTAAGCGGAGGGACTTTAATATTAGCCACATTGAGTCGATAATAAAGGTCTTCTCGAAAAGTTCCCTCTTTGACCATTTTCCAGAGGTCTTTATTGGTGGCTGCGATTACTCTTGCATTGGATTTAATCTTCCTTTCTCCACCAAGACGTTCAAACTCTTTTTCCTGTAGAAACCTTAAAATTTTTGATTGGAGACCGAGGGGGATATCATCCACTTCATCCAGGAAGATTGTTCCATTTCCTGCGAGCTCAAACTTTCCTCTCTTTAAGCTGAAGGCCCCTGTAAAAGCTCCTTTTTCGTACCCAAAAAGCTCACTCTCCAAAAGGGTGCTTACAATGGTTGAACAATTGATAGCCTGAAACGGCTCTTCCCGATATGGACTATTCCTATGAATGGCCCTCGCGATTAATTCTTTTCCAGTACCGGTTTCGCCCTCGATCAGAACGGTCACTCGATTTTCTGAAAGGATACCAATGGCCTTGAAAATCTCCTTCATTCCTTTGCTCTTACCCACAATCTTTCCATTTTGATAGGAGGGAGAGGAGTCTATCGATACATCTTCCACCATTCGATCCGGATGGGATGATTTTAAGGCCTTTTCAATCACCCGTTCGAGTTCTTCTACGTCGATAGGTTTTGGGATATAATCAAAGGCTCCTAATTTAACCGCTTTAATCGTGATATCCATGTCATGGAATGCTGTAATAATAATAACGTTCTTTTTATCATGTTGGATGAGTTCTTGAAGGACATCGAGCCCATTCAGGTCAGGAAGGCGGATATCCAGGATAATCACATGAGGATCAAAAAGAAGGCTCTGCTTAATACCCTCTCTTGCTGTGAGAGCACACTGAACCTCGTAGCCTTTTTCCGTCAAAAACATCTCAAGGGTTTCCAGAAGAGAACGCTCATCATCGATAATGAGGATTCTCCTTTCCTTCATCTTCCCTCCCTAGAAGGAATGGTCAGGATGATTTGAGTTCCGTGGGGTTTTCGAAGGGTGACGCCTACCTTCCCTCCATGAGCTTCGATAATCTTTTTTACATTTGAAAGGCCAAGGCCTGTTCCTTTCGTCTTATTACTAAAGAATGGATCAAAGATATATGGGAGGTCTTCAGCATTGATTCCTGGTCCATCATCACTAATCTCCACCTTAATCATCCTTCTTTCGATTTTAAGGAGTGTGGTGGAGACCTCGATGCTTCCACCTTCGGGCAAGGCTTCGATAGCATTAAGGAGGATATTAATCACCGCCTGTTCCATCTTTTCTTGGTCTGCAAGGATTTCGGGGATCCCCTCCTCATAAACTCTTTTGACCTTAATCGCCTTTTCCCAAATTTTGGTATCAAGAATCTCCAGACAAGAATCGATCACTTGGTGGATGGAGATGGGTTGAAGATTCAGTTTAATGGGCTTTGCAAAATCCAACATTTCATCCAGGATTCTCTCCAAGCGAGATATCTCATTAACGATGATCTCCATTCGTCTTTTATCATTTCCCTCAAATTTTATATTTTTTAAAATGATCTGACTATTCATTTTTACTGAGGAAAGGGGGTTTCGTATCTCATGGGCAAGCGAGGTGGTCAGCTTTCCAATATGGGCCAACCGCTCGGATTCGCGAATTCGCTTTTCTGCTTCTATTCTCTCTGTAATGTCCCTACAGATTCCAGCAACGGCATACTCCCCCTGGTAACGGATGACCTTTATCTTATTCTCAGTAGGAAGAGGAATACTATTCTTATGTCGCCTGAAATAGGTAAAAATGTCTTGGGTCGGCTCTCCAGCCGCTACATTTTGATAAATCCTTTTTACTGTGCGAATGGATTGAGGGGCAATGAATTCAACGTAAGGTTTTCCGATGACTTCCTCAAAGGAATATCCATGCATCTCACAAAATGCTTGATTGGCGAAAACGATCCTTTCATTCTGGATGACAAAGTACCCATCGTTAATCTCTTCGATTAGAAGGCGATATTTGGATTCCGATTCCATCAACTCTTTGGTTCTTTTTTCAACCTCTCTCTCAAGGTTTTGAGCATACTCCCTGATATGTTTTTCATGGAGGGATTGAAAATAATTGCTAAACCGGGTAATCGTGTAGAAGAGACAGTGATTCAGATGATCCATTGTCTCCAAAAAGTTCTTATCATCTAATTCATTTGGAAGGATAGGTAAAAGGACGGTTCGATAAAGTTCGTAGGCATTCTGAACTTCAGAAAGGGAAAACCCTCCTTCGAGACGCAATTGGGTAATCCATCGGATATGATCGTTGATTTTCGAAAAATCATGATGAATCAGGAGGGCATAATTGGCCTCGTTGGCTTTTGAAACGGTGAGAAAGAGTTCATCCACTGGACGGGCACTATAGCGCCCACTGACTTCGGTGTGTAACCGATAGATCCATTCATCGACAATTCGATGATGGTATTTTTCGAGGGTTTCCTTAAGATTCATTCATTTTATTTTTTATCATTTTTAGAAAGGACGGTCAAGCTCCGATGAAGAAGAGAATCCCCTATCTTTCCACGGAGATAAAACCCGTGTGTCTGACCAGCTTTCCCTCTTTAATGAGGAGAATCCTTGATTCCACACTGGGACGATGGTCCGTCGCTGTGATGGTCACGGGAGGAAGAAGGCCTCCAGTAATAAAATTCCTGAAGGTTTCAAAGGCCATCTTAACCCTTAACCGGGAGTATCCCTGCTCTGGAAGAGACCTCATCAATGCCTCTGCGATGAGTTTTACCGTGGCCCACCCCTCCACATAGGAAAGGGTATGAGAATCATAAGGATGCCATTTCCGGTGAGCCTCAATGATCTCCACCATTCCAGGGACCTCTTCTCCAAAAGGTGAAATCGGTTGAACCCCCAGGACTCCGTCGAAGGTCGAGAGAGTTTCGTCAATCGTCCTCATCCCTCCGATAAAACGGGTTTTTAGACCCAATTTTCTGGCCTCTTGAAGGAAAAGAAAGGCTTCTTTCGAAGCGAGACTCACATAGGCAAAATCTGGCCCGTAAGCATTCATCGTAGTCAGTGCCAGTGGAATATTCTTTTGGGAGTGAGGCTCGGGGATCCAGATGTCCGGACCGATCTCCAGGCCAAGCTGCTTGGCATAGCTTCGTCCCCCTTCTAAAAAATGGGTGCCAAAACGGTCCGGAGATCCAATAAAGACGACCTTAGGTTTTTTGATTTTGATACCCGAATTCTCCGAAAGGAATTTCATCGCAATCTTAGATTGGTCAAGAGGCGATGGAGTAATGGAGAAAATAAAAGGATAAATCGAAGGATCGCTTAGATTCGGAGGAACGGAACTGACGAGGGTTGGAATTCGATGAAGATGAATATGGGGAAGCAAGGAGATGGCCGTTTCAAAGGAATAGATGTAGAGAATAAGAATTTGGTCCGATTCGTTCATCTTTCGATAGGCAGCGATGGTCTCCGCAGGTTCCTGGGAATCGTCATTCAAAATGATTTCTAATCGCCACCTTTGAGATCCTCCTTGAAGATTGAACCACTTTGCTGCATCCAGCATCCCCCTTGCGCATTCTCTTCCAGCCTCTCCCCATCGTCCTGTAAAAGGGATCAATCCTCCGACCTTTACAGAGATTTGAGAGAAAGCAGGATTTAATTTTATCATTAACAGTAACACCATAACGAAGAGATAAATCCAAAAAGATTTTTTCATCTTTCTCCCCTAAGGCTCTCCCCTCGAGGAAAGGAGTTTAAGGACTTGGAGCATAGAGGACAGCTAAGATCTTGGTCACTTTATTTTGATGACATTGAACTCGATGGGGAATGGTAGAGTCATAATAGATGGAATCCCCGGGATAAAGAACATCTTTATGATTTCCCAAAATGACCTCCATCTCCCCTTCGAGAACAAAGATGAATTCCTCACCTTCATGGACCGAGGTTTTTGTGGTAGGGATCGTTGCCGGTTCGAGGGTCACGATAAAGGGTTCCATATGGCGGTCCTTCTTTTCAAAGCCTAATGATTCATAGGAATAGCCATATTTGACCCCATCTTTTGAGGCAAATCGTGAAACCTTTTTCCGCTCATCTTTCCTCACGATGGTGAAGGGTTCTCCCTCCGTTTCACCCAAAAAGTCTCCAACCCTTACGCCTAAGGCTCGTGCCAGCTTGATGATGGTTCCAAGAGAGGGAGAAACCAGATGGTTTTCCATCTGAGAGAGAAGGGCTGTAGAGAAACCGGTCAGATCGGCAAGATCTTTTAAGGTCAGCCCTTTTTTCTCTCTTATTTCTTTTATTTTTTCACCTACTTTGATCTCTTCATACCCTTTTTTCTCTTCCATCAATCCTCCTCTTTGACCCTTTTCAGAATAGAAGAGGAAGGGTCATGGATAAAATTTTTCCTCACATATTCCGCACCGATTTGAATCGATTGAATATTGGAAGGGATTAAAGAATGATATTTTTCATCCAAAACCTTTTCAAGAGATTGAAAGAGGGAATCCATCTGAACCAATCGAGTCTTTTCCACAAAAGCTCCCAGGGCGACCATATTGGCCAATTTCGGATTTCCATTTTGAATGGCCATCTCGTTTGCTGGAATGGGAAGAATGTCGATATCCTTTCGTAATGGTTTTTCTGGATTGATGAGAGAGGTATTGATCAAAAGAAGTCCCTTTGGAAGAACCCGGGGTTCATATTTAAGAAAAGAGGGAAGATTCATCACTATGGCAGCATGGGGTTTCCCAACCACTGGGGAGCCAATCTCTCTATCAGAAAGAACGACTGTGCAGTTTGCCGTGCCCCCCCTCATCTCGACCCCGTAGACCGGAAGGTAAGTCACATATTTTCCCTCTTTCATCGCAGCATAGGCCAGGAGATTACCGATGAGCATAACCCCCTGCCCCCCAAATCCAGCTATAATCACATCATAGTAGAAAGTCCCACTTCCCATCGTTCCTAATCTTTCTCGGGCCGAATAAATTTCACCCCTTGCTCCTCACCGGTTCTCATCATAAATAATCTGCCATCTTTCTCTCTTTAAAGATTCCCAGAGGGAAATAAGGGATCATCTCTTCCTCTACCCGACGATTCGCCTCCAGAGGGGAGAGTCCCCAGTTGGTTGGGCAGGCTAAGAGAAATTCGACAAAAGAGAAACCTATTCCTTCAATCTGCATCTGAAAGGCCTTTCGAACCGCTTTTTTGGCCTTCATGAGGTTGGCCGGATTATTCACAGCCACCCGAGCTACAAAGGCACTTCCTTCAAGAGTAGCCATCATCTCTGCCATTCGAATGGGGTACCCATCATAGGTAAAATCCCTTCCATATGGACTCGTGGTCGTCTTCTGGCCAAGAAGAGTGGTTGGAGCCATCTGGCCTCCGGTCATACCATAAATTCCATTGTTAGCAAAAATAAGGGTAATAGGCTCCCCTCGATTGGCGGTATGAATCCCTTCAGCAATCCCAATGGCTCCTAAGTCTCCATCCCCTTGATAGGTGAAGACGATTCGATCTTTTAAAGCCCGTTTCACTCCAGAGGCCACAGCAGAGGCTCTTCCATGGGGGGCTTCAAGAACATCGATATCAAAATAATCATACATAAAAACAGAACAACCTACCGAGGCCACCCCAATCGTTTTTTCCCTGATTTTAAAATAGTCAATGGCCTCGGCCACTAACCGGTGGGCGATTCCGTGATGGCAGCCTGGACAGAAATGGAAGGGAACATCGATAAGTGACTCTGGACGCTTGAACACAAACTCCATCTTTCCTCCAAACATCGGAATGAGCAAAGAGAAATTGCTTTTATCCCATCGATTTTTTAACTTCTTCGAATACCTCTTCGGGAGTGGGTAAGGCCCCCGGAGGTTTTCCATAAAAATAGACTTCGGCCTCTCTATCCACAGAAAGCTTGACATCCTCCACCATCTGGCCCGTATTCAACTCCACAGTTAAGAATCGTTTCACTCGCCTGGAGAGTTCATAGAGAGGTTTTTCGGGATAGGGGAAGAGGGTGATGGGTCGGAAAAGACCCACCTTCATTCCCTCCTCACGAGCCAATTCTACCACCGTTTTGGCCACCCGGGCCATACTCCCGAAAGCTACTATCACAAGGTCAGCCTCTTCACATCCTACACACTCAAATCGAACCTCTTCTTTTTTCATCCTCTCATATTTCTGATAAAGCTTCCAATTATGTTCGGTTAATTCACCCTCTTGAAGATAGAGGGATTTGATTCGATTGGGTTTTCGTCCCTTTGCCCCTGTGAGGGCCCAGTCTTTAGGAGGAAGGGGTAGAGAAGGAGGTTTTTTACGGATTAGAGGCTCTTTCATTTGACCGAGGAGGGCATCCCCGAGGATCATGGCCGGGTTTCTGTATTTATCAGCAAGGTCGAAGGCCAGACAGGTGAGGTCATACATTTCTTGAACCGTGGAGGGAGCCAGTACAATGACCCGATAATCTCCATGTCCTCCACCTCGAGTGGCTTGAAAGTAGTCTCCTTGAGAAGGTGAGATGCCTCCCAATCCAGGTCCACTTCTCGAGATATTTACAATCACCGCAGGAAGTTCACTGCCTGCCATATAGGAGATTCCTTCTTGCATGAGTGAGATTCCGGGGCTCGAAGAAGAGGTCATCGCCCTTTTCCCCGTGGCAGAGGCCCCTAAGAGAAGATTGATGGAAGCAATCTCACTCTCGGCTTGAATAAACTCTCCTCCTAATGGAGGAAGATGTTTGGAAAGATATTCAGGGATATCATTTTGAGGAGTGATAGGATATCCAAAATAGAGAAGGCAATTGGAGTCAATGGCTGCCATCGCAATGGCTTCATTTCCTTTTACCAGAATCTTTTCTGCCGATTGATCCATATTTCTACCCTATTTCCACCTTATCTTTTTTCCTCCAGACCGTAATGGCCACATCCGGACAGATCTCCCCACAGAAAGCACAACCCGTGCACGAATCATTCTCATCCCAGACGGCGAAGAAATATCCCTGGCGATTGATTTCTTCTCCAATCCGAATCAATCCTTTTGGGCAGGCAATCGTGCAGAGGGCACAGCCTTTGCAACGCTCTCGATCAATCTCGATTTTCCCTCTCATATATCCCTATGG
>JBBIMX010000015.1:39366-40757 GCA_037444165.1 Deltaproteobacteria bacterium
ATGGCTTTTATTTCTTTTAGTTGTTGGATCTCTTTATCCGAATATCCAATTTCTTTTAAAACTTCCACCGTATGTTCTCCTCGAAGGGGAGGGGGAGTTCGAACCTTAAATGTAAATCGAGAGGATTTAATCGGACTTCCGGTCTGTTTAATTTTTCCTTCTACCGGATGATCGATTTCGATCACCATTTTTCGGTGAAGAACTTGAGGATGTTGAAAGACTTCCTCCAGGTTCAAGATGGGCTCGATACAGGCATCGACATTCCGAAAAAATTCTATCCACTCTTTAAGTGTCCGGGTTTTAAAGAGTTCTCGAAGCTCTTTAATGAGTTGAAGTTGTGCTTCTCCTTCAATGAATTGCTTTGAAATGAGATCCTCTCGTTTTATAGCTTTGCAGAAATTCTCCCAGAACTTTGGTTCCAAAGCCCCAAGGGAGAGGTATCGATCATCTTTAGTTTTATAGATTTGATAACAAGCATATCCCCCCGTAAGATGCATCTCCCCCCGTTTTGGGAGGGTTTTTTCTAAGAAGTATCTTCCGGCATGAATGGAAAGCCATGAGAGGACACCATCATACATTGCGATATCCAGGTGTTGCCCTTGTCCTGTTTTTTCACGATGGAGGATGGCTGAAAGGATAGCAATAGCCGCCATCATTGCTCCTCCGCCAATATCAGCAATTTGAACTCCTGGAAGAATAGGGTCTCCATCCTTTGGACCTGTCATTTCCAGAATACCTGCCAGTCCAAGATAGTTGATATCATGACCCGACCTTTCCCGATAGGGTCCATCTTGTCCATATCCCGTAAGGGAACATAAAATGACTTTTGGATTTCTTTCTTTTAATTCTTGATAGCCAAGGCCAAGACGGTCCATAACCCCGGGCCTAAATCCCTCAAGGATGATATCGTAAGTTTCGATTAACCTAAAAAAGATCTCTTTCCCCTCCTTCATTTTAAGATTAAGACTCATGCTTTTCTTATTTCGATTTAATGCGAGAAAATAGGCACTATCTTTAATTTTAATAGGACCCATAGTTCGCATATAATCGCCCTGGTCAGGGTCTTCAATCTTAAGAACCTCCATCCCAAGATCTGCCAGAAGAAGGGAACAGAAGGGGCCTGGCAAAAGCCTTGAAAGATCGAGCAATTTAAAACCTGAGAGGGGTTGCAAAAAAGGCACCTTCAAAATCTTTTTTAAATGAATAACATATTGTTTAAGGAAATTAAAGGGTTCGAAATTTAAAACCGACAAAACTTACCTCTCAGGCCTATTCCCCATATGAGTAAAGGGTTATCAAGAGTTGTAACCCCTCACTGGAGGGTGGAAGTAAATTAAAGCCCGACAGGAGTATTTCCGAAACCCATAGAACGCGGATGGATTGAATATAAA
>JBBIMX010000016.1:0-39246 GCA_037444165.1 Deltaproteobacteria bacterium
GGACGATTTTGATTTTGGGCCGGTGATTCTCCTCTCCACCCGGGCTATTGAAAAGGGATTAAAAAAATATGGCCTCCTTTTAGAAACCAGGTGGGGAGCCCTTTACGATCTGCGACTCAAAATCTCAATCGACTACCGAATCGATCATCTACGAGAACCTCTCTACACGGTGAGCCAAAAGAAAGGACTCTCCCAGGAAGAAAGGCGGTTTTCCTATCTCGACCCCGGGAATCGAAGGATCCAGACAGAGCTGGAAACTATCTTTACCGATTATCTCAAAAAGATTGGAGCCTATATTCCGTCGAGCTTCCTTAAGACTGCTGAACCCATGAAATTCCCTTTCCATGTGGAAGCCTCTGTAATCCTTCCTGTTAGGAATCGAAAAGAAACGATAGGGGAGGCGATGAGGAGCGCCCTTTGTCAAAAAACCGATTTTCCTTTCAATATCATCGTCGTTGATAATCACTCCACGGATGGGACAACAACCATTCTCTCTGATCTGGCCGCTAAGGAATCTCGGATCATCCATCTTATTCCAAAGAAAAGGAATCTCGGGATTGGAGGGTGCTGGAATGAGGCCCTCTATCACCCGCTCTGTGGTCGATATGCCATTCAGCTCGATTCGGATGATCTTTATTCTACACCTTACACCCTTCAGGCCATCGTCGATAAATTCCGGGACGGAAAATTTGCAATGGTCATCGGTTCTTATACCCTCGTAGATTCAAACCTTAAAGAGATCCCCCCCGGTCTAATCGATCACCGGGAATGGACCGACGACAATGGTCATAACAATGCCCTCCGGGTCAATGGATTTGGGGCTCCAAGGGCCTTCGATACCTCTATCCTTCGAGGCATTGGATTTCCCAATCTAAGCTATGGAGAGGATTACGCCGTAGGTCTTAGGATCTGCCGAGAATTCCGGATTGGTCGAATCTATGAAAGTCTCTATCTCTGTCGAAGATGGTCAGGAAATAGTGATGCCAATCTTTCCCTCGAAGAAGCCAACCGAAAGGATACGCTAAAGGATAGGATCCGCACCGAAGAGATCCTTGCCCGCCAGAAGATCAATCCATCCAACCCTGAAGGGGTTAAATAGAGCTACCCATCTTTATTCGAGCAACCCTTATCCCAAGACTCTCTCGATTCTTCATTAAATATCGATAAAGGGTCTCTTTGGATAGGAGGACCTTCCCCTCTTTCTCTGAGGCATGGAGAAGGTGGATTCGATTTCTTATCTTTTCTGCAAACCCCACATGCTGGATATCGAGTCCTTCCTTACGGGTCACAATCGCAATGAGATCACCCTCTTGAATCAGAGGTTCTATGGCTGGAAGGTTCTCCTTTGGGATGAAGAAGAATGGCTTCCGACTGATTCTTTTTTCGACCCTCTTCATTTCATGAAAGTTCTTTCGATTCCTGAGGGGAGGATAGAGAGAGAGGTGCTCAGTCATATAGTGGAGGGTTTTCCGATAGACCACTCCTCCTATCTCCTTACTCACCTCTTGGATGAAACCTTTCCTTTCATTGTCCTCCATCCATTCTGAAAAATAATGAAGCCTTGAAGGATATCCTTCCATCTTTCCTTCTCGATACCTTATTCTCTTAAGGATCGTCTTAAAGGTTTCGAATGAGGGTCGATGAGAATCTAAGGTATAAAGGAGGGCCAAGGTATTCTCAACGAAGGTCACACAGTCTTGTTCTCTAAGATTCACAGCCAAATATTCTCTGCCCTCCCTTTGAAGGAAACCTTTTCGGTATGGAAAACCAATGAAGAATTCTCCAATGTGAATGACCTTTTCTTGAGGGGCGAACTCATGGAACCGATTGTTCTCAAAGAGAGAGAAAATCTTTTTAAAAAGGCCTCGATCTGCGTTTCCCATTCGGAGCCTCTGCTCTCTAAGCCTCCTTTGAAAATTTGAGATACTGAACCAAAAAACTGCCTAATAATACCACTCCCCCCAAAGCCATAAATCCTGAGGAAAAAGATCCTTTCTCACCAAAAAGGGCGATTCCTGCGGGGATTGCTCCCCCTCCGATTAAAAACCCAATAGGAATCGTAAAAGAGATCGATAGGTTTTTTATACTTCCTGGCCCAATCCGAGAAAGGGCGGCAAAGCCTGCCGGGAAAAAAGAAGTGGCAAGGATGGATTGAACAAAAATGATGACGATGATCCATCCTTCTCCTTGGACAAGTCCAATCAATCCGGTGGCGAGGCCAGAGGTTAGAAAGACCCCCCTTAAAGTCTTTCTCGACCCTAACCGGTCTGTCACCCACCCTGAGAGGATCGAGGTTCCAAGGGTCAAAATTCTGGAGAAGGCAAGCACCGTATTCGCCCACGGCCTATCCATTCCTCTTTCAGAAACGAGAAATAAAGGAATCATTGAGTAGGCTCCAAAACTTGTCCCGATCCCAAAAGAGAAAAAAAGAACCATGAGCCAAAAAGAATATTCCCGAAAGAGGGTCTGAACCGTCTTTATCCGAGGCGCCTCTCCTAAAAAATTCCCTCCCTTCCCTCTAAGATGAAAGACGATTCCCATGGCTATCGAGGCTATTCCAAGAAGGAATAAGATAGAATGCCAGTTAAACCAGTCCAGAAGAAACTCCACCATTAAAGGGGCAAAAATAAAACCGAGATTAGGAGCCAACTCATGGATGGCAATGGCTTTCCCCCAGTGGCGAGGATGAACCAGTGCCGTAAGAGTAGCCATTCCCGAAGGGAGATAAAACCCTGCGCCCATACCGATAATGAACAGACAGATCCGTATCCCCCAGAGAGATGAACTGAATCCTCCGGCGAGGAGGGTGAGCCCTATTATGATGGATGAAAGGATAATGGTCTTACGGTGGGAGAGCCAAGAAGAGATGAAACCCGAAGAGATGAGGCCTATACAATATCCAAAGGAAACCAGAAAAAAAAGAGAGCCTGCCTCCTTGTGTCCAATTTTTAACTCCTCTTCGATAATAGGCATCAAGGGAGAAAAAACGATCCTTGAAAGGAAATTTAAAGTGAAGATTCCGACCAGGAAGAAGAGGGAGCCGATCTGGGAGCGAAAGGAGGTTTCGTGAGAAGGGTTCATCCCATCATCCCCAATTCAAGAAACTGATCGATAATTCTTACAAACATCTCGACCCCGAAGGGAAGAACGTCTTCGTCGATATCAAAACGACTGTTATGATAGGGGTGGACAATCCCCTTTGATTCGTTTCGGATTCCTAACCTGAAAAAAGCCCCGGGAACTTTTTCCAGGTAGAAGGCAAAATCCTCAGCTCCCATAGAAGGTTGAACCTCTACAACATTCTCCTTCCCTATCCCCTTCACACAGGCTGATGAAACGAGTTGGATCATTTCAGGTTCATTGATGAGGACAGGATATCCATATTCATATTCAAATCGATACGCTACTCCAAAGGATTGGGTTACTCCCCGGACGATCTCTTCGATCCTCTTTCTCATCTTCTCTCTGATCTCCGGTGAAAGGGCCCGCACGGTTCCTAAAAGTTCCACCTCATCGGGGATGATGTTAAAGGCGCTCCCCCCATTCACCCTTCCGATGGTGATGACGGCACTCTCAAGAGGATCTACCTCCCGACTCACAATACAGTGAATCTGGGTGATGAGATGTCCTGACACGAGAATGGGATCTTTTGCTAAATGGGGTGAGGCTGCATGACCACTTCGACCCACTACCTTGATGGTAAAACGGTCTGCCGAAGCGAGGGCCTTCCCCTCACAGATACCTACCTTCCCTATCTCAATCTGGGGAAACATATGGGCCCCGAAGATGACATCCACATGGGGATTCTCAAGTACCCCTTCCTCAACCATTCTTTTTCCTCCCCCTCCCCCTTCTTCTGCGGGTTGAAAGATCCACTTAATATTCCCTTTGACTCGATCTCGAAAAGAAGAAAAGATTCTTGCCACCCCTAAAAGAATGGCCACATGGGCATCATGTCCGCAAGCATGCATTTTCCCCTTTATCTTTGAGGCATAGGGAACTGGATTTAACTCTTCGATAGGGAGAGCATCCATGTCTGCACGAATGGCAACGGTCTTGCCTGCAGATTTTCCTCGAAGGAGCCCAATTACTCCCGTCCCTGCAATTCCCTTTTGCACTTCGAGGCCGAATCGCTCAAGCCAATCGGATACTAAACGAGACGTCCTGACCTCTTCAAAACCCAATTCAGGATACATATGGATCTCTCTTCGAATTTCGATCAACCAGTCCTTCATTTCATAGATCTTTTGCCTCAACGACGTCTCCATTTCTTTTAACCTCCCCAACATTCCTCTTCTTCTTAACCAAATCACTTTTGATAAATTAAGCAATTTCTATAACGAAGTCAAATTTTATAATCCTTTATGATTCAGAAAGTGGCCCATGGAAGAAAAGGGATGAAAAACAGTAAATTCCCTTAAGCGTTTAAAACCCATTAAAAAGAAGACGGTTGGAAAACTTTTGAAAATCTTAGAACCCGGGTATATGAATATTCTGTTTGACTCTCTTATGACTTCCCACTATAATAAACCACAATTTAAAGGTGGGAGATTTTTATCGTGAAAACGAGGGATCTCTTTAATCGAATACATTTCTTTAGCGCCATATTGGCGAGTGCCTGTCTTGCTTTCCAGCTCATCATTATCTCGAGCAATGTCATCATGCGATACTTCTTTCAGTCCGGAATCTCCTGGATGGAAGAGATCTCTAAAGATGTTCTGATGACCGCCTTCACCTTTTTGAGCATGGCCATCGGGGTTAAACTTGATCTCCATATTAATGTGAATCTCTTTCCCCAAAAAACTCCTCAGTGGGTGACAACGTTTCTCCAAAAACTGAAATACCTTATTCTTGCCATAATAGGTTTTGTCTTCCTCTATTATGGAATCCTGTTAATCTTAGGAATAAAAGCAAGAATTGCTTCCATCCCCATCCTACCCGCCTCTTTGCAATTTATCATGATTCCTTTGGCAGGTTTCTTGATCATTTATGACTCGGTGGCAAACCTTTTCAATATGGAGAAGGACGACTCCTATCTGGATCGAAAATTTATGAGCGCTGGAGAAAAGAAATGATTGTTGATCGTATCGCCATCACCCTTCTTCTGGGAATTTTTGGAGTCTTAGTCCTTCTTCGGGTTCCCATCACCTTCTGTTTAGCCATCTCGGCCATCGTCACAGGGCTCTACCTAAATGTCCCTTTAGAAGCCATTGTAAAAGTCATGGCCGATGGGGTGATGAACTTCTCTCTTCTGGCGATCCCTTTCTTCATCATTATGGGGGAGATCATGAATGAGGGAGGGATCTCCAGAAGGATTGTGAATTTGGCCAACCTTTTTGTTGGAAGGCTACCGGGTGGATTGGCTCTGGTTAATGTCTTAGATAGCATGTTCTTTGGGGGGATCTCAGGCTCCGCAGTCGCCGATGTGTCCTCCCTTGGATCGATCGTCATCCCGATGATGAAGAAACAAGGATATGATGAGGAATTTGCCGTGGGGTTAACGGTCTGTTCTGCCTGTCAGGGAATTATCATCCCTCCGAGCCATAATATGATTATTTATGCCTTTGCCGTGGGGACAGCCTCTCAACTGGCAGGAGGCTCTCTTATGGTTCTCTCCGTCGGGAAACTCTTCTTAGGGGGTTATCTCCCGGGCATCCTCATGGGACTCGCCATGCTTGTAATCTCTTTAATCATCGCTATAAAAAGGAGATATCCAAGAGGCGAAGGTTACACCCTTAAAGAAGCTTTCCACATCCTTTGGGATGGGTTCCTTGCCATGTGCACGGCTCTGATTGTCGTTGGTGGGGTCGTTATCGGTGTGTTTACGGCCACGGAAGCGGCTGCCTTTGCGGTCATCTATGCCTTTATCATTACCTTCTTTGTTCATCGCGAGGTCTCGCTATTTCGATTTGTAAAAATCCTATATTCTTCTCTAAAAACCTTGGCGATCGTAATGAGCCTGATTGCTGCGGCCAGCGCCTACGGACACCTCCTTTCTCGCCTCCAGGTCCCGAGACTCACCACGGAATGGTTGCTCTCAATTACAGATAACTATTACCTCCTACTCCTTCTCGTAAATCTTATGCTTCTCATCTTAGGATGCATCATGGATATGGCTCCCCTGATCCTCATCTGTACGCCTATCCTTTATCCTGTGCTTGTTCTGAAAATGGGAATGGATCCTGTCCATTTTGGAATCATGCTCCTGATGAATCTCTCTATCGGGCTCTGCACCCCTCCGGTCGGAGCCGCCCTATTTGTTGGAAGTGCGGTAGGTAAAATCCCCATCGAGCGGGCAGCAAAGGGATGCCTTCCCTTCTACCTCTCCATGCTCATTACCCTAATCCTTGTGACCTATATCCCCGCCCTGACCCTGACTCTTCCCAATCTCTTCATGCCCGGAGAATAAAAAGGGCAAGAACTGAAAAAGCCCTTGCCCTTTCTTGACCAGATGATAAGGAATTCTTATTGAACCGCCCGGATTTTATTCACCACAGCCATAATCTCTGGGGGCTGTTTATCATAGAGGGGTTTCATGGCATCCATAAACTTCTTTTTTTCCTGAGGGGTGACTTCTGTAATGATACATCCCTTTTCCCGAACCGTCTTTTCAGCCACCTTTTCGTAATCATTCCATAGTTTGATTTGGTATGGTTGGGCATCCTTCATTGCTTTCTTAATGATCTCCTGTTCCTCTTTCGACAACTTATCAAAGACCTTTTTGCTGGCAATCATGATTTCGGGGACTCTTGTATGTTCATCGGTGATAAAGTATCTTGCGACCTCATAATGGCTGGTGGAAAGATAGCTCGGCCAGTTATTTTCCGCCCCATCGATCACCCCGGTCTTAAGCGCCGAATAGACCTCTCCAAAGGCCAGGGGAGTCGCTACCGCACCAAGGGCTTCTACCATAGCCACCATTAATGGGGCTTGCTGTACTCGAATCTTCATTCCCTTTAGATCCGCCACGGTTTTTACCTGCTTCTTCGTATAGAAATTCCTCGAACCAGCTTCAAACCACCCTAATCCAATAAAATTGCTCGCCTCGAGTTTTTTCAAGATTTCTTGACCGATGGGTCCATCCAAGACCTTCCACATATGGGCTTGATCCCGATAGAGGTAGGGAAGCTGGAGGGCATCGAGGTCCCTTACAAAGGCGGAAACAGGAGAAATACTCACCCGAGTAAAATCGATGGATCCTAACTGGACCTGCTCAATGACTGCCTTCTCTTCTCCTAACTGTTTGCTGTGGTAGACCTCGATGACAATCTTCCCCTTCGTCCGCTCTTTGACCAACCTTCCAAACTCATAGTCTCCCTTTGTCGTTGGATAATCCTGGGGATGGGTCTCTGCAAGCCGTAATACCTTCTGGGCACAAACGGAAGGGCAATTCCCAAAGTAAAGATAGAATCCCAACACCATCGCCATGAGAAAAATAATGCTTCGTTTCATTGTAAACCTCCTTTTTCTGAATTGGGTTTTAGAAAATGGTATACAAGTTAACCCTTTAATGTCAAGATGATTATAAAAACTCTCTTATTTCTTTAAGAAATCTTCTCGAATAGGAGTAAACGTATCAACCAGCCTTGCCTTTTTGCTCAGGAGTTGAATTCCGTGTGGAACATTGGGTGGAACAGCAAATATATCCCCTGGCTCTAATCGAACGGTTCGATCCCCTATGAAAAGATTAATTTCTCCGGAAACGACATAAGAGATTTGTTCATGAGGGTGGGAATGAGGTGGATCGGGTTGAGAAGAAGGTCCTTCTTCGAAGTCAATGACGACCATCATCAGGTCGGAAAGATAGGCAAGATACCGTGTTCTGCCTTTCCCAATGACCTCCCGTTTCACTTCTGACCCTTTAATCACTCCCATAGAAATCCTCCTTCTTAAATAAGATACATCATCCTATAAATTTACAACCCTTTCTGTCAAGGAAAACAAAAAGGCCGATCTTTAAAGATCGGCCTTCCATACCTGCTTCAGTCTAAATGAGCAGTTTAACGTCTTGCTCAGGACTAACGCATTGAACCACAGGCTGAGCAATGGGTTGCATGGGGAAACATCCATCTCATAAGTCTCACCTCCTTTTAATTAAATTCTAAGTGGATTCTCCTCCTCTGTCAAGAAAAGATTACGATCCATCAGAGAAAATGGAAATTGAATCCCTTTAAAAAATGTGACATATTTTTTTTAAAAAATTTTTATGGAGGAGTCCATCATGAAATTAAAAGGCTACATGGGCAAGATCCTGAGGGTCAACCTTTCCAACCAAGAGATTCAAATAGAACCTTTAAATGAGCAATGGGCTGAAAAATTCATTGGTGGAAGTGGATTGGGAGCAAAATATTTATTTGAAATGACCGATGAGAAAACAGACCCCCTCGGCCCAGAAAACCCCTTGATCTTCATGAATGGCCCTTTTACAGGAACCTCTGTCCCTCTCTCCGGAAGGCATGGAGTAGTTTCCCGATCCCCCCTTACGGGAATCTTCGGGGAATCCGATGTGGGTGGAACCTGGGGAGCCAATCTAAAGAAGGCTGGATGGGATGGGATCTTAATCACAGGGAAATCTGAAAAACCTGTCTATCTATGGATCCATGATGAGAAGGTAGAACTCCGAGACGCCTCCCATCTCTGGGGAAAGGATACCTATGAGACGGACTCGATTTTAAAATCAGAAACCCACGAAAGGGCAGTCGTGAGCTCCATCGGGCAGGCAGGAGAGAATCAAGTTTTAATCTCTTCCATCATGACAGACGGCCGAGATGCTCGAGCGGCGGGTCGCTGTGGAATGGGCGCCGTGATGGGTTCTAAACATTTAAAAGCCATTGTCGTTTTGGGGGATCAGAGGGTACCTGTTCATCGCCCCGAAGAAGTGGGGCGTCTTCAAAAAGAGTTTGCCCCACTCATCAACAAACACGCAGAGAATTTTAGAAAATATGGAACATCGGGTTCTCTTTCAGTTTTTGAGGCTATGGGAACGCTTCCGCTTCAGAACTGGAAATTTGTCGGACGATGGGAAGAATCTGCAGAAAAGATCAACGGCTTCACAATGGCGGAAACGGTTTTAACAGGCCGTTACTTCTGTGATGCCTGCATATTAGGATGCGGAAGGAAGGTCAAGATTGAAAAAGGCCCTTACAGAGGGGTGGAAGGGGCAGGACCAGAGTATGAAACCCTTGCCTTACTCGGAAGCAACTGTTTGATTGATAATCTCGAAGCCCTCTGTTATGCTAACGAACTCTGTAATCGATACGGTCTGGACACCATCTCCTTGGGAGGAGTCGTCGCCTTTGCCATGGAAGCCTATGAGCGGGGACTGATTGATCGGGAGGATACTGGAGGCGTTGAACTCCTATGGGGAAAGGAGGAGGTGCTCATTGAAATGATTAGACAGATAGCTTTCAGGAAAGGAGTGGGAGAAATCCTCGGACAAGGGGTTCGAAAGGCCTCTGAGCGGATGGGTAAAAATGCTATTGAATTTGCTCCTCATATTAAAGGACTTGAACTCCCAGCCCATGATCCGAGAGGTTACAATGCAGGAGCGGTGGGATTTGCCACCTCTGCAAGGGGAGCCTGCCATCTTTCGGGTCTCAGTCATACCTTTGAAAGGGTCCTTAAATCTCCTGAAATGGGAATTCCGGAACCGATGGATCGATTTGAAGTGAAGGGAAAAGGAATCCTTGCTGCCAAGACTCAGAATTTAATGGGCCTGATGGATTCCCTCAAGCTCTGCAAATTCATCCTTTTTGGAGGGGTGACCGTGACCCATATGGTGAAGTGGTATGGCGATGTGACAGGGAGAGAAATCTCCATCGAGGAATTTCTTAAGATAGGAGAACGGATCTTCAACCTGAAGAGACTTTATAATGTGAGGCTGGGGATTAGCCGAAAGGATGATTGGCTCCCCTTCCGTCACCTCACCCTTAAGAGACAAGGGAGGGGGCTTACTCCTAACCTTCCACCTCTTGGCCAGATGCTCAGCGAGTATTATGAATATCGGGGTTGGTCTGAGGAGGGGATTCCCACGCCTGAAAAAATAAAAGAACTGGGACTTTAAAAACTTTCTCGATCCCTCACTTCCTTTTCAGGAGGGTGAAAAGATCGGATTCTTTCGAACCTTTAAGATTGATTTTCTCCCTATCTCCTTCTTCTTTTAATTCTTCCCTCTTCCATTCTTTCTCCCTCACCATTCGTTTCTCAATCCACCGATCAAGGGCTCTAAGGTCGAAAAGGACTCGACCTCCGATTTTAAGATAGGGAAGCTTCTTCTGGGAGGCCATTCGGTAGATTGTATCTGTGGATAGGCTTAAATATTGAGACGCCTCCTTTGCCGTAATTAACCTCCGAAGCTCTGGGATCCTTTTGATCCGTTCATCCATTCGCTCGAAATATTTCTCTGCCAGGAGATCCGCTAACATCTCCAAGAATTCTTTCACTGGAGGACGTCCTTCTTCTTTGCCCATCGTTCCCTCCTCGACGAAAACATTCCTACTCTATCTTTCTCTTCGCAGGATCTCTTCTTTAATTTTCCTCATCATGGTAATATTTTCTGTATGACCTGTGTATCGAGCAATCACCTTTCCCCGGATAGGACGGTTGAGAAGATAGAAATCGCCCAAGATATCTAAAATTTTGTGGCGAACAAATTCATCCTTGAATCGGAGTTCTGTGTTTACCACCTTTTCGTCGTCGACCAAGATAAAGTTATGAAGTCGACCTCCACTGCCTAAACCCATCCGTTCGAGCATCTCAATATCCTTGAGAAAACCAAACGTCCTTGCGGGGGCAATCTCTTTTTTAAAGGTCTCTTCGTTTTCTAAGACAAAATCAAAACTCTGTTTCCCAATCGGAGGGGGATAATCTAAGAAATACTGAATCGAAAAGGTCTCCGAGGGCTCGATCGTTAAGGACTTATTTTGATGAATGACCTCCAGCTTTCGGTCAACGACAAATTCCTCAACCCTTTCCTCCTGTTCCTCAATTCCGGCCTCCTCAATGATCTTGCAGAACTCTAAGGCAGATCCATCCATGATCGGAATCTCCTCGATCATCTTTACCATCACATTGGTAATTCGATAGGCGTGAAACACAGCCATCAAATGTTCAATGGTCTTGGCCACAGCCCTTCCCCTCTTTAAAGAAGTGGCATAATCGGTGGTTTGAACATAATCCAGGTGGGCCGGAACGACCTCATCGGAGGAGAGGCTTCCAAAAAGAATCCCATGGTTGGGAGGAAGGGGCTGAAGGAGCAGTCCTGTTTTCATCCCTGAATGAAGTCCGGTCCCATAGAGGACGACACTCTGTCGAATTGTTCGCTGAGGAAAGAGGGAAGGAATAGATTTCTCATCCTGTTTTTGGGAATAAGGAACCCTCTCTTCAGGAGAAAGGGAGGGATGGGAAATCTCTTGTTGTCGGGAGAGGTCCTCTAAAGGTTCAACCTGGGGCCGTTCACTTCTCCTCTCTAAGGCGCGATGAATGGTCGCCAAAAGGGTATCCAGAGAAAGGGGTTTTTCGATAAAATCAAAAGCGCCCAATTTTACAGCCGTCATTGCCGTAGAAATGGTCGCATGGCCAGAGATCATAATGATCGGGTTATCGGAAAGGGACTTGAGATGTTTCAGGACCTCGATCCCGTCCATTCCAGGCATCCAGATATCCAGGAGGGTAACCTCTGGGTTTTCTCTTTTGAAGACCTGAAGGGCTTCCTCTCCGCTTCTTGCGGTCACCACCTGGAAGCCTTCATCTTCTAAAACTCCAACCATCGAATGGACTACCCTCTCTTCATCATCCACGATGAGAATCTTTTTCTTCATTCCTGATCCCTTCAAATAGTTTTTTATTTGATTAACATAAATTTATGATAAATGGAAGCAAGAAGATGGAAGAATAGATAGTCCATCAGGGAAGGGTGAAATCATTTTGAGCCTGAAAGGGATAGTTCACCACCAACGAGGGATAGATTGCAACTCGAGGCTTGGATTTTTAAAAATTTCCAACCCCAACCCTTTCTCTCAGGAGTTCATGATCCTCCTCGGTGGATGCAAATACCCCAATATTCCCTAAACGGACATTGACCAGTCCAATGGACTTCACGGCATCGTAAGCTTCGATCATTTCTGAGACCTTTGGACTTCGGTAGCGCCTCATTTGATACTCTGGAAAGAAGGCCAGAATCGTAAAGGGAATCGTTGGGTCCACGTCAAAAAGAAGCTGAGCGATCTTTTTTAATTGAGGGGTTTCCACAAGATTGGGAATATAGAGGGAGAGGACTTCAAGGACAAACCCTCTTTTAAGAATCTCTTCAGGGAGCCTGAGAATATTTCGATTAAAACATCCGGTCAACCATTTATGATCCGTGCCCTCAAAGGCCTTGATGTCCAGCCAAAAAGAGTCTACTCCGGCCTCTTTCAGAAGATCAAGATGCTTAGGAGTCAATCCATATCCATTGGTCTCGATGAGGACCCAAAGCTTTGTCTCCTCCTTGATTCGCCTGCTACACTCCACGTAAAACTCTGGGCAACAGGTTAGATCCCCTCCCGTGAAAGCAACGATATTGCGTGCCGGCCCCCAACCCTGAGGACTCAGAACAATATCCTTCTTCTGAAGAACCTTGGGGCAGAGGGAAGAACGTTTTCCATACATGACACAGGCTCCGCAACATCGACAAGAATCATGGGCATGGAAGGCCGTAGCCCTCTTTCTAGGCTCTCTAACCGTCACCTCCTTTTCATATTCTTTACAGGCTTTCAAAATATCTTCAGGAGACCACCATTCCCCTCTGGCAATCTTGGTGAAGTCCCAGGAATGACACTTACGGCAGGAAAAGTTGCAACCTGATTGATAGATGGAAAGATAGTTTTCTGGCCTTGAGAGATGAACCGAGGAGATGAGTCGCAACAGGCCTTTATCCGTTCTTTTTAAAGTGGCCTCACAGGCTAACGCTTTTCCTCCCTCCACCTCTGTGATACAACTTCCCTGAGGATAGCCTTGTTGAATCAGATTGCATCTCATTAAAAAAATTTTATCACAGCCTTTCTTCTTCTTGCAAGGGAAGAGAAACCTATTGTATAAAAAATCGAGGGAGGGAGTTCGAAACCCTCATTTCGAGGAGGATCCCGATGGAAGAAAAACTCAGACAGCTCGCCCAATGGATTCTTCAATCCAGAAGGACGGTCGTATTTAGTGGTGCGGGATTAAGTACCGAATCCGGAATCCCTGATTTTCGTAGCCCTGGTGGGATTTGGGATAAATATCATCCGGAGGATTTCTATTTCCAGAATTTTATTGCGAGCGAGACTTCGCGGGAAAAATATTGGCAGATGGCTACCGAAATGTATGAATCGATAAAGGATGCCAAACCCAATCCAGCCCACCTAGCCATCGCAGAATTGGAAAGGTTAGGCAGACTGGATTGTGTGATTACCCAGAATATCGATGGCCTCCATCATCAGGCAGGAAACTCTCCGGATAAAATCATTGAACTCCATGGAACCGCTCTCTTTGTCACCTGTTTAAATTGTCATAAACGGTATGATCGAGATGAGGTTCAAGAACGACTTCGAAAAGGGGTGAGAGTTCCTTATTGTGATGATTGTGGAGGACCATTGAAACCAGCCACCATCTCCTTTGGTCAATCCATGCCTGAAAGAGAAACTCAAGAGGCTTACCAAAGGTCCTCTTCCTGTGACCTCTTCATTGTGATTGGCTCCTCTTTGGTCGTCCAGCCTGCTGCTTCTATGCCATTGGTCGCAAAACGAAACGGGGCTAAGTTGGTCATTATTAATAGAGATCCTACCCCCTATGACCACTTAGCTGATCTTGTCATAAACGATCTCGCCGGTAAAACGATGGCAAGGGTCTTGGAAATCGTGAAATCAGAATTGGCATGAGGATTGTCTGACAATTTGGCCACTTTTTGTCCATCAAAGGGACAAATATTGCCTCTTCCCCGGATTAAAAAACTCCTCTTTTTTAAAAAATTTCGTAATTTCAATTCATTATCTTTTTTGAAAGTTGGTATTCCTTTTGCTTAAAAATAATATTTGTGAAAGGGTAGAGAAAGAGGATGTTGATCTGTAAAAAATGTTTTCTTGAATATAATGAGGGCAATATGTTCTGCAGTGAATGTGGAGGTCCTCTTTCTCCCAAACAGGTATGTTCATCCATTAATAAAGAAGTGTCCCAGGAAGAAGGGGAGAAACCGAAAGGAAAATTTATCTGCCCTCAATGTAAGATCATTTATGAGAAGACCACTGCTTGTATCCGATGTGGAAAAGAAGTGGTTTCTTTCTCCTCTTTTCGTGAAGAAAAAGGAGGCTTGGCGGAAGAGGAGTCAGAGAGTCAAGTGGGATCCAAAACGCCTAAACTTTCTGAACCGACGAAAGAACCTCTTGAACCCAAACCCCCTTTCAAGAGAGAAATAGAATCCTCAAAACCCCTCACTCCTCTTGAGGCGAAATCAGAAAAGCGAATCCTTCAGGAGGAAAAGAGGCAGATCGTTTCATATAGGGTTAAAAAAGATTATAGGCAACTCTCTCTTTTTCTCGGCCAATTAGGGGTCATGGTGATCGCAGGGGGATATATTTTGTGGTCCCTATACACCCATCTCTTTTCAAAAGAGGTCTCATCAAAAACGAAGAATTCTGAAGAGCTATCTGTTCAAGAAATCTCTTCCTCTTCGTTTTCTTACTCCTCCTCACCATCCATACCCTCGTCTTCCTCTTCCTCGACCCCTACTCTTCACGTCATTACCTCGTTTGAAGAAACAGAGGTCCTGGGAAAGATAAAGGCGCTTCTTGAAAATCTTCGACAGGCAAACCTCTATCAGGATATGGAGCTATTTCTTTCCTGCTATTCCAAGGATTTTAAAGATAGAGAGAAAAAGAAAAGAACCACTCTTGAATTCTGGAAGAAATTTAACACCATAGAGCTCTCTTACATCTTGAAAAGATTCTCTCTTTCTTCAGATACAGCCAGGGCAAAAGTGGTCTGGTTCATCAAATATTCCCCGAAGAGTGGAGGGCCACCAAAAGAGAATAAAAGGACTTTAGAGGTCCTTTTCCAAAAAGAGGAGGATGGATGGAAGATCAGGGAGATTCTCTGAGGAGGTTAGGTTTTATCTTCTCCTTCGATCTCCAAGAAATCCTTCATCAAGGATATTCCCTGACTCATCAAATTCCACATAATAAATGAATGGCTGGCGGAAACCGGGAATATAAAATCTCATGTCCATAAATTCCACTCGATGCCTTCCCATATTGGAATCCATAGACTTCACGACAGGAAAACGAGCAAACCAGTAATAGAATCGAACTCCTTGCGTATCGAGGGCCTTTTTGACCCAAGGAGAATCGGGAATCTTCTCCACTGACCGAAAACTTATCTTTTGGGGTGGATCGTAAAGATGGCTCAATCTTCTTAAATAGGAGCTTGAATGGGTCTCTGATGGGACTCTCTCTTTTCCCCCTAAGTCTACAAATCCCTGGTAAACCTTCTCCTGGGTCTCTATGTAAAGAGCCCACCGGTAGGGAGAAGCGGGCTGTGGGAGGGCAGCCCACTGGAGGATCTCTTCCTTTATTCCTTTTGAAAAACTCTGGGCCAACGCGAGTGCCTTCTGATGTTGAACCCAGCAAAAAATGATGTAACCGATGAGGGCAATAAGAATCCCCCGACAGATCCAGGAAGCCCTCTTTCTGATAAGGAGGCTCACAATCCCTGGAAGAATGAGGATCCCTGAGAAAATGAGATCGATGATGAAAATCAGGTCCCATGAAAATCGATATTCGAAAAATGGGGACAGGATCATCGTTCCATAAGAGGTGAGGAGATCGAGCAAGACATGACTCAATAGGGCTAATAGAGAGATGTTATAGAAACTCCAAAAATACGGACGTTTCGATACTTTTGTAAATACCCAGCTTAAGAGAGCGGCATAAAAGGGGATCAAGATTAAAGAGTGAGTGAAATCACGATGGTACTGAAGATAGAATTGATGATTGAATAGACCCAAGACGAAGTCTATATCTGGAAGGATTCCCATCGTCCCTCCGGCGAGGGTTCCCCAATGTCCTATTCTTCTGTCATCTATCGCCTTTGCAATGACGGCCCCTGTAAGGGCATGCGTAATGGTATCCACACCTTTATGGTAACCTGTAGGAATAAGGAAGGCAATTTCCTGACTCCTAAGCTCTCACCCTTTTGAACCATTCAACGGTAAGATCAATAGCACGCTGTCGGTGATCCGGGTGGGTCAATCGATGATCTGCCCCTCCAATGAGATGGATCTCTTTCGGAAGACTTAAATGGTGAAAGAGAGTGAGGGCTTGTTCCACAGGGACGAGTTCGTCCTTCTCACCGTGGATAATGAGACAGTTTGAGACCCTGGGTAAAAGAGGAAGCAGACGGTGTTTTGGAAGATCCTCAAAAAATGATTTTGGAGGAAGGGGGTAATCCTCCTGCTGTTTTTTGGAACCAAGGTCATCCATATGGAGGGGAGTCGCCCAAATGACAACCGCTTTGATCGTCCGGTCCTTCGAAGCCTGAATGAGAGAAAGAAATCCTCCGAGACTGGAACCCACCAGCCCTATCCCTTCGATTGAGCCCAGCTCGGTTTTAACAAAATCGATTGCTCCCTGAAGATCGTTCAATTTTTTACTAATCGTATTATCCTCCTCACTCCCTTCACTCTCCCCAATCCCTCTAAAATCGAACCGGAGCAAGGCCATCCCTTCCCGGGAGAACCTTTCGCCCAAGGCAATATATTTTTCGCTGTTTTTGCTGGAAAGCAAACCATGCGAGGCGATCACACAGAACGGATTCTTCTTATCGGGGAGATGAAGGATTCCCGAAAGCCTCATCCCTTCACTCTTAAAATAAACCCTCTCTGTTCTCATTTCATCTTCTCCTAACCCACTCCTTTTTCATCCCTTTTCCCTCCTCTTTTCGGCTTCACCCCTGCTTCTCTCATCGCTTCAAGATACTCCTCCTTTAACTTCTCTTTTGATATTCCGTGATCAATGAAGTCCCAGGGAAAAACCTCGTCCAGGTCTCTTTTCCGATAGACATAGAAGTCCGGGTTGAGATGGGTCATCCGAAAGGCCTCGGTCCAGTTTCCTTGAAGATGATGGGCCGCCATCAGGACCCTTCCCACTCTTCGATCTCCTCTCGAAAGGAAGGCTTGTAGATAGGACCATTTGGGAAGATCGTGAAGAACTCCAATATGTTTTTCGCCCTGAAGCCCCTTCTTAAGAATCTTTAACTTTCTCTTCAACTCTCCCAATTCCTCAAAGGGGACCCATTGAAAAGGGGTATGAGGCTTAGGAACAAAAGGAGTCACATGGAGGTTGAGCCTCCAACCCTTCTTCTGTTCCTTTAGGTGGGAAAGAAGATGGTGCTGGATCTTTTTAGAAAGGAGAAGGATTCCCTTCACATCCTCTTCGGTCTCAAAAGGAAGGCCGATAAGAAAGTAGGCTTTGATCTGTGACAGCCCGTTCTGGACCAATATATCAATGGCCTTCAATATCTCCTCATCTCGATATCCTTTCTTGATGATCTTTCGAAGGCGTTCCGATCCTGCCTCCGGGGCAATCGCTGCGCTCTGTCCCCCTCCCTCTCTGAGTGATTGTACAAGAGAAGGAGAGATGGCATCCACTCTCAAGGAGGCAAAAGAGAGTCCTCCCTGTTGAGCAAGGATCTCCTCACACAGGGAGAGGAGATGGGGATAATCGGAGACAGCGGTTCCCGTCAAACCAATCCTTTTTTTCTGGGAAAGAGCCTCTTTGGATAAGGTTTTAAGAATGGGAAGGCTTCTGTTTCGAAAAGGATGGTAAACAAAACAGGCCGCGCAGAATCGGCATCCCCTTGGACAGCCTCGATTGAGTTCGATAAGGGCCATCTCATTGAACTCTGTCTCGGGAGTAAAAAGAACGGATTGGGTTCTGAAGCGGTTAAGGTCAGAAATCCATCTTCTTTTGATTTTACTGGGAAGACCTGGCTCTGGAATGATCTCGTGAATCCTTCCATCCTCCTGATAGGCCACATGGTAGAATTGAGGGATATAGACCCCTTCGATGGAAGATAATTTTCTTAGCAGGGTCTCTCTCCTATCCCGGTATGACCTGAAGATTTTTAAGAATTCACCGAGGACCTCCTCGGCCTCTCCCAAAATGAAAAGATCAAAAAAATCGCACAACGGTTCAGGATTCAGAAAGAGAGCGACTCCTCCTCCGAGGACAAGAGGATGACCCTCCTTTCGAGATTTCCGTTCCAACGGGACATGGGCCAACTGGAGGATCGTTAAGACATTGAGAAAATCGTTTTCAAAAGAGATGGAGAAAGCTAACACATCGAATTCGGAAAGGGGTTTCTGGGATTCGAGGGAAAAAAGGATGCTTCCGGGCTTCTGGTATTCCAGAAGATCTTCCGGCTCGGGCAGGAAGGCTCTCTCGCAAACCACATCCTCCTCTTCGTTGAATCTCTGATAAATACTCTGAAAGCCAAGGTTGGACATCCCGACATAGTAAGAGTTGGGATAGATAAGGCATATGGAGATCCTCCCACCCCATGATTTTTGAATAAAACCTCTCTCCTGTTCGAGCCTCTTTCTGACCTTCTGAATGAGTTTCCAGGAAATCATCTCTGGGTGATTCGTACGACGTTTAAATTATTTTAGCACAAAGCCAAAGGGCCAACCAAATAAAAATGGATCGTACGAATCCCCTTTGGATGATCCCTTAATTAATCTGCCTGCTTTCTCAAGAAGGTCGGGATATCAAAACGATCCTGATCCTCCGCAGGAAGATCATAGGTGTCGTCCAATCTCAATTCGTCGTAGCGTTCCGTTGCCTTAAATCTCCTCGAGAAGGCCGGAACCTCCTGGTGCCTCTCCTTCACACTGAAGGAAAAAGGAGGGATCTCCCGATCCTGTTCTTTACTGCCAAACGAAGGGGGATAAATTCTCTTGAATCGATTCAGATTCGACTTTTCGAATCGTTTCTCTTCCACCTTTCCAAAACCGGTGGCAATCACGGTCACCCGAATCTCTTCCCTCATCTCCGGATCAATCACCATTCCCCAGATAATATTGGCATCCTCATGAGCCTCTTTCTGAATGAGACTGGTCGCCTCGTTGATTTCGCTGAGGGTCATATTCTCTCCACCCGTGATATTGATGAGAAGTCCTCGGGCCCCTTCAATGGAAATATCCTCAAGAAGAGGACTGGAGATCGCCCTCTGGGCTGCTTCGATGGATCGATTCTCTCCGGAAGCGATTCCTGTGCCCATCAGGGCCATTCCTGTCTCGGACATAATCGTTCGCACATCCGCAAAGTCCAGATTAATAATTCCAGCTCCCACAATGATGTCCGAGATCCCCTTGGCCGCATGATAGAGAATCTCATCGGCCTTTTTGAAGGCCTCCAGGAGGGTCATATTCTTTCCACAGATACTGAGGAGCCTCTGATTGGGAATGGTGATCAAGGCATCGGCCGTCATTTTGAGATTGGCCAGACCCTCCTCAGCCTGTTTCATTCGTTTCTTCCCTTCAAAATGGAATGGTTTGGTCACAATAGCCACGGTCAGGGCTCCTAACTCTCGAGCGACCTCTGCAACGACTGGAGCACCTCCGGTCCCTGTTCCCCCTCCGAGCCCCGCCGTGATAAAGACCATATCGGCCCCCCTGAGGGCCTCACGAATCTGATCGATGTCCTCTAAGGCAGCCTTCCGTCCAATCTCAGGATTGGCCCCTGCCCCTAACCCTTTGGTGAGGTTTGCCCCTAATTGCAATTTGATCGGGGCCAAATTCGCTGCCAGGGCCTGTGCGTCTGTATTGGCAGCGATAAATTCTACCCCTGTGAGATTATAGTGAATCATCGTGTTGAGCGCATTATTCCCTCCCCCTCCAATTCCAATGATTTTCACTTTTGCGGCCATGTTTTGATTCTCATCAAATTCGATCATATTGACCTCCTTTTTAATCCATTAAAAGAATTCTCCAATCCATTCCCGCATTCGATGGGTGACCTTGCTAAAGAGATTCACCTCTCCCACTCGAAATCGATTCTTCGCTCGGTTTCGACTTCCGTAGAGGACCAGACCCACACCGGTCGCATAGATCGGACTGCTGACCAGATCGACCAGCCCTCCGATCCCCGCGGGAATCCCTCTTCGAACAGGAAGATTGAAAATCTGTTCCGTGAGCTCGGGCACCCCTTCCAAGATTGAACTTCCCCCGGTCAGGATCACCCCTGCCGGGATAAGATGAGCATAACCCATCCGAACGACCTCCTCGTAAACCAGGGTAAGGATTTCCTCGACCCTGGGTTCGATAATCTCTGCCAAGGTCTGTCTGGAGAGGACTCTGGGCCGTCGGCCCCCCACACTCGGGACCTCGATCGTTTCATCCTTCCGAACCATCGAGGTTAAGGCGCACCCATATCGGATCTTGATCTTCTCGGCTTCCTCTATCGGGGTCCGTAATCCTACAGAAATATCATGGGTGATATGATTTCCAGCCAAAGAGAAGACAGCCGTATGTTTGATGGACCCATTGGAAAAGATGACCAGATCGGTCGTCCCTCCTCCAATGTCGATGATGGCTGCCCCCAGTTCCTTCTCCTCTGGAGTGAGGACGGCCTCGCTTGAACCCAGTTGTTCCAAAACAATATCGGCTACGTCGAGTCCAGCACGGTTGGCACATTTAATGATATTCTGAGCAGAGGTGATCGCTCCGGTCACGATATGAACCTTCCCCTCCAGTCTGATCCCTGACATCCCTACCGGATCCTTGATTCCATCCTGACCATCCACAATGAATTCCTGAGGAAGAACATGGATGATTTCCCGGTCCATTGGAATAGCTACAGCGCTGGCCGCATCAATCACTCGCCTCACATCGTTGGGGGTAATCTCTTTGTTCTTCACTGCAATGATCCCATGGCTATTGATCCCTTTAATATGTCCTCCTGCAATCCCTGCGTAGACAGAGGTGATATGACAATCTGCCATCAGCTCCGCTTCTTCCACAGCCCTCTTGATCGATTGGACCGTACTCTCGATATTCACAACCACTCCTTTTCGCAATCCTTTCGAGGGATGGGTCCCCAGTCCAATGATTTGAACCTGACTATCAACAACCTCTCCTACCACTGTACAGATCTTGGTCGTCCCGATGTCCAGGCCGACTACTAACGAATCCTTTTTACCCACCTCTCATCACCTCCTTTCTCATTTCTTTCTTGAGACACTTTTTTAACCACCATCCTCTTCAAATCACTGCAGTCGATAAAAGAAACTGGAACCCCTCGCTTTTGAAGATCCTTCCAGATCAATAAAAGCCTTCTCATCTTCTCCCCGAATTGATCCCAGCCCATCCTCACCTTGATCCCCTCGGCTTGAGTAAAAAAATGAATCCCCAAATGTCTGTCCATATGGATCTCAGAGATTCTATCCAGAAGAGGAACTCCTTCTTGTTCAATCACCTTCATCAATTCGAGGGCTTTGCTAAGAAGGTCTTTTGCTCCTTGAGGGTCTTTTTCTATTGCCGATTTTGTCAACCCTGTAATCAATGGAAAGTTATAGCTATCCCTCTCCCCGAGGGACGAAAAGATCACCCCTTTTGAATCGAGATAATAAAGTTCGTCCATTTGGAGAATAGCCACAGGCCTTCTCTCCTCGATTTCGATCACCAACTTATCTGGAAAGACCTTTCTAACGCTTACCTCCTCGATCCATGGATGGGAAGAGATCCTCTTTTCAATCTCTTTTAATGAAAGCTTAAAAAGATTGGGCTTCCCCTCCAGAGCGAGGAGGGTTTGGAGATCCTTCTTTTCGATCTTCTGACATCCTCGAATCTCCACCTCTTTGAGATGGAAAAAGGGATCCTCTGAGAGAGAAAGATATAAATGGTGTCCTACTAAAAGGGACAAGGTGAGAAGGAGAAGCTGAAAGGCGATTCGAATCGACTTTTTCAGCCATCCATGAAGCCTCTCCCCTACCCTCTCGATCTCCTTCCTTTTAGGTCGAAAAAACCTCTCCTGGGTCATTTTAGGACTTTCTTTTCGTGTTCGATTTTCAATGAAGCCCCGAGAAGGATCTTCTCAACTAAATCTCCAAAAGGGATTCCTGCATGGGCGGCAGCTTTCGGTAAGAGACTCGTCTCGGTCATGCCAGGCATGGTGTTGACATCGATGACAAAAGGATTCCCCTCTTCATCGGTCATGAGATCGACCCTGGCACAATCCGAACATCCTAAGGCTCGAAAGGCCCGGAGGCTTACCTCCTGGGCATAAAGATACTTCTCCCGATTTAAAGGTGCGGGGATGATGTACTCTGTTTCCCCTTTCGTATACTTGGAGTAATAATCATAAAAGCCACTCTTGGGGGCAATCTCAATGATAGGAAGAGGAATCTCATGAAGGATCCCGACCGTGATCTCCTTTCCCTTTATAAAGGCTTCCACCAAAATCTCCTCGTCATACTTCCCTGCCTCTTGGAGGGCCGGAAGAATCTCCTCGAGTCTTTTGACAATGGAGACCCCTAAGGTAGAACCTTCCCTTGAAGGTTTGACGACAAAAGGAAGGGGGATGGAAAGTTGATCCGCCCTTTTGTCGATGTCCTCTCGCCGAACGACTTCAAAAGGAGGCGTGGGAATCTTCTCGTAAATGAATATCTTCTTTGCCATAATTTTGTGAAGGGCCAGGGCACTGGCTAATACCCCTGACCCGGTATAGGGAATCCCCATCAATTCCAACATTCCTTGAATCGTTCCATCCTCTCCATACCTTCCATGAAGGGCAATAAAGGCCACTTCAATCCTCTCCCGGAGGAGTCTCTCCGCAAGATCGTATCCGACGTCAATTCCACATGCCTTGTACCCTTTCTCCAGAAGGGCTTTCAAAATAGCCCTTCCTGTTTTTAAGGAGATCTCCCTTTCCCTGGAGAGTCCGCCCATCAGTACTCCAATCTTCTTTTTCTTTAGAGAAGACTCCTTCATTCTCCGATCACCCGCACCTCCCGTTCGAGGGAGATGCCCTTCTCCTCATAAACCTTCCTTTCTATCCACTCCATCAGGTTGAGGATCTCCTCTGCAGTCGCCTTTCCTTGATTGATGATAAAATTGGCATGTCGATCAGAGACCATGGCCTGTCCCATTCGAAACCCCTTCAGTCCCACCTCTTCAATCCACTTCCCGGCAGGTCCCTCTTTAGGATTTTTAAAAATGGACCCGGCACTTAGATAGCCTATGGGTTGGGTCCTCTTTCTTCTTTCGGAATAGGATTTGACCGCCTCCAGAATCTCTTCTTTTCGACCGCGCCTTAAATGAAACTTTCCGCGAAGAATAATCCATGACTTAGGAAAGGAGAGACACCGATAAGAGAAACGAAGTCTTGACCTTGGCCTTTCCACCGTCTCTCCATCCTCTTTGAGGAAGGTAATCGAATGGACCAGATCTTTGATTTCGGCTCCCCATGCCCCTGCATTCATGGCCAATCCACCCCCCACTGTTCCTGGAATCCCGAAGAAGGGTTCCATTCCCGTCAGTCCCTTCTGGATGGTGTATTGGACCAATTGATGAAGGGAAAGTCCACCTTCTGCCTCCACAAATTCCCCATCGAAATGAACCTTTCTAAGACCTTGGGTTAAACTGATGACCCACCCTCTAATCCCCTTATCCCTGACAATAAGGTTGGTCCCACGACCCAAAATAAAGAGCGGGATCCTCTTCCCCTTTGCCACCTTCATAATTCTTTTGAGTTCCTCCAGATTCTTTGGGAAAAAGACGACATCGGCAGGACCTCCCACCTGTAAGGAAGTGAGTTGTCTCATGGGAACGTCAAAAAGGGTTCTTCCCTGGATCAACCCTTCTGCCAATTTTTGATAGTCTCGAATCATTGACTCTCTCTATTTCGTTTCATTTCGTTGAAACTCTTACTCTAGGCGCTCTACCAGTTCATCAGCGACTTGCCAGATATCCCCTGCCCCTAAGGTAATGACCATATCTCCGGGTCGAAGAATCTTAAGAAGATGCTCTACGATCTCCTTTTTCTCCGGAAGATAGGTCACATCCCGATGGCCAGACTCTCTGATTCCATCAAAAAGGGCTCTGGCTTCTACCCCTTCGATTCGTTCTTCTCCTGCCGGATAGATCTCCGTCAGAATAAGGACTTCTGCATCATAAAAGGCAGTCAAAAACTCGTTAAAGAGGGCCTTCGTCCGCGTATAACGATGGGGTTGGAATACGACGACCAGCCTCCTCTTCCATCCCGTCTTTGCGGCTTTGAGGGTCGCGATAATCTCAACAGGGTGATGACCGTAATCATCTACAATCAGAATCCCCCTCTTGTCCCCTTTGATCTGAAAGCGTCTTTGGATTCCACTGAATTCTGCAAGGGCCTCCTGAATCGTCTGAAAAGGAAGGTCCAGTTCGAAAGCGGTCGCAACCGTAGCCAGAGAATTATAAACATTATGGAGGCCCGGCATGCGAAGGCTCAATCTTCCCAACCTTCTCTTCTGAAAGAGAACATCAAAAGAGGTGGAAAGTCCTTCGAATTCAATCTCTTCTGCCCGAAAATCGGCCTGGGCAGTCAGTCCATAGGTCGTGAACCTCTTCTTTAATTTCGGGATAAGACTCTGAATATGGGGGTGATCGAGACAGACGACGGCCAGCCCGAAAAAAGGAATCTTATGGAGAAACTCGAGAAAGGTCTCCTTGATCTCTTCAATCCCCTTATAATAGTCAAGATGATCTGCATCAATGTTGGTCACCACAGCAATGGTCGGCATCAACTTTAAAAAAGACCCATCGCTCTCATCGGCCTCGGCCACCAAAAACTCCCCTTGACCGAGCCTTGCATTGCTTCCCAAACTGTTCAGTCTTCCACCGATGACCACAGTGGGATCGAGTCCCCCTGCCGCTAAAACGGTGGCAATGAGGGACGTCGTCGTCGTCTTTCCGTGAGTTCCTGCAATAGCAATCCCCACCTTCATCCGCATCAGCTCGGCCAACATCTCAGCCCTGGGAATAATGGGGATGTGCTTCTCTTCAGCAACTTCCACCTCTGGATTCCCTGGTCGAATGGCTGAAGAGACGACGACCACATCGGCTTCTTTCACATTCTCTCTTCGATGACCATAATGGATTTCACATCCAAGGGCCTGAAGCCTTCGAGTGACTTCTGTCTCTTTCAGATCGGACCCGCTGATGTGATAGCCTAAGTTGAGCAGGACTTCAGCAATCCCGCTCATCCCGCTTCCTCCGATCCCTACGAAATGGATGTTCCTAATCTTCCCTTTCCGGTACATCGGTCCACTCCAATTTCAAATTCCCTCCCATCCTCCCTCACCCCGCTGTTCCAATTAATCGATAACAGTGATCCACAATCTCCTGAGCGGCCATGGGTCTCCCCAGTCTCCGGATGGAGACCTCCATCTTCTCCCTCTCCTCAGGATGCTCATATAAACGAAAAATGGTTTGAGAGAGCGTTGAACCATTGAGCTCCTCATCACGAATCATCAAAGCAGCCCCTTTCTCCATAAGCCTCTCAGCATTGATCCGCTGATGTTGATGGGCAGAATAGGGATAGGGGATGAGAATGGCGGCCTTTCCGGAGACCGCCAATTCGGCAAGGGTACTTGCCCCTGCTCGTGAGATCACAAGATCGGCCTTTTGATAGGCCAGAGCCATCTCCCGAATGAAGGGGGTCACTTCCGCCTCAAACCCTCTCTCTCGATAGCTTTTTTCTACAAACTCCAGATCCTCTTTCCCCGTCTGATGAATGATTTTGATCGAGGATTTTAATCGCTCAAGATATCCAAGGGCCTCCACCATAGCCACATTGATCCGATGGGCTCCTGCACTTCCCCCAAAGATGAGAACCGTGAATCGGTCTTCTTTTTCCCGAAGTGGGCCCAAAAGGGTCATCTCTTTACGAACAGGATTTCCGGTCACCCTCGTCTTCTTCTTGGGAAAATATCTCCCTGTCTCTTCAAAGGAGACAAAAATGAGATGGACCCACCATTTCAAGATTTGATTGGTTGTCCCTGGAATGATATTCTGTTCATGGATGACTCGAGGAAGTCCGAGAAGGGTAGCCGCGATGAGAACGGGTCCGGAGGCATATCCTCCCACTCCGATGACGATCTCTGGACGATATCGCTTCAAAATGGCATAGGACTCTAAGATCGCCTTCGGAAGAAACCAGAAAGCCTTCATCTTCCCTCTTAAAGACTTCCCTCGGATAGGCATAGCCGAAATAGTCATTAAAGGATATTTCCCGCTTCCAAGGAGTCTCTTCTCTATTCCTCTTTCTGTTCCCACAAAGAGAACCTCATTGCCCTCCTCCCTTTCCAGGAAGGCCTCAGCAATCGCCATTCCTGGAAAGAGATGACCTCCTGTCCCTCCTCCGGCAATAACCCATCTCATCTCCGTTCCGCATGGGATGAGAGATGGAGAAGAATTCCCATTCCCATCAAGTTGGCAACCAAAGAGGTTCCTCCATAGCTGATAAAAGGAAGGGTCAATCCTTTCGTAGGGAGAAGACCCAGGACGACCCCCATATTGATAATGGATTGAAGAGAAATCATCAGGGTCACGCCTAAGGCCAGATAGCAGGCGAAGCGTTCCTGAAGGGAAAGAGCGATTTGAATCCCTCTGAAGGTCAGGATGAAAAAGAGAAGGACGACCACCATTGCCCCCAGCAGTCCCAATTCCTCTCCAATGATAGAGAAGATAAAGTCGGTATGGGGAGCAGGAAGAAAGAAAAGTTTCTGTCTCCCCTCTCCAAGCCCCTGCCCAAAAAGACCTCCCGACCCAAAGGAGAGAAAGGACTGGATGATCTGGAAACTGCTTCCTGTGGGGTCTTCCCAGGGACGGATAAATCCTATCCATCTTTTATATCGATACTCAGCGCTCATGAGAAAGACATAGACCAATGGAATGGCAATCAAAAAAGCAGAGACGAGATAGCTCACCCTGGCCCCACTGATGAAGAGCAAAAGAAAGACGATAATGATCAGAAAAAGGGCTGTCCCAAAATCGGGTTCCTTCATGATGAGACCGATGATCAGACCAGAAAAAAGAACCACAGGAAGGAATCCAAAGAAGAAGCTTCGAATCTTTTCCTCCTTCTTTGTCAGAAGATAAGCCAAGAAAATCACCAAACCCAGCTTTGCCAGCTCGGAAGGTTGGAAGGAGAATCCTCCCAATCGAATCCACCTCATCGATCCTCCGGCCCTATATCCTATGCCAGGAATAAGGACGAGGATCAGGAGAAGCAGCGAAAGAAGAAAGATGGGATAGGCCAGTCGTTTAAATAGCCCATAGGGGAAGAACATAAAGAGGAACATGAGCAAAAATCCAACCCCTGCAAAGAAGGCCTGCCGCTTGAGAAAATAGTAGGGATCGCCGAACCGCTCGTTCGCGATAATGGCACTGGTGCTATAGACCATCACGATCCCGATGCCGACAAGCATAAGGGTCACAAATAGCAAAATAAGATCGACCCTCTTTTTCCCCTTCATTTCATTCCCTCACAGTCGCCTTACCAATTCCTTAAAGACGTTTCCTCTCTCCTTGTAGTCTTTAAACATATCAAAACTCGAGCAGGCAGGGGAAAGAAGAACGACCTCTCCTGGCTTGGCTGTTTGGTAGGCCAGTAAGACCGCCTTCTCCAAACTCTCGGCCATAAGGGTCTCTGTCAATGGCCCTAATTCCTTGGCCATCCTTTCTTTCGCCTCACCGATCAGAATCAACCGTTTTACGCGTCTCTGGATGAGCTCTCTCAATGGAGAGAGGTCCGTCTTTTTATCCTTTCCTCCGGCAATGAGGATGACGGGCTCGGAAAAACTCTGAAGGGATTTCACGACGGAACCAACATTGGTTCCTTTGGAATCGTTATAGAAACGGACCCCTCCGATCTCTCTCACCCATTCAAGGCGATGTTCTAACCCTTGAAACCTCTCGATGACCTTTTGGATCGCCCTCTGGGAACTCCCGAAGAGCCTGGCCGCAAGGATGGCTGCCATCATATTCTCTACATTATGAACCCCTTTTAAGGGGGCCTCTTTAAGGGAATATCGTTCCTCCATATGGTTGATCCTGAGGAAGATCTCCTCCCCATTGGAAAAGGCTCCCTCCTCTTCGGCTTTACTCATTGTAAAATAAAGCTTTTTCCCGAAAATCTGATGGATGGAACTCATCACGACTGGATCATCCCGGTTGAGGATCGCCCAATCTTTGGTCGTTTGATTCTCAAAGATTTTAAGCTTAGCCTGGATATAGGCCTTATAATCTGGATAACGATCGAGATGGTCTTCTGTGATATTGAGAAGGACTGCACAGGAGGGCCGAAACTTCTCAATCCTCTCTAACTGGAAGCTGGAGATCTCAACGACCAGCACCTCCCATCGTTCTTTTCCATCGGCGAAAAGGATAAGAGGCTCTCCGACATTCCCTCCTATCCCCACTCTTTTTCCCTCCTCTTTGAGCATCTCTCCGATGAGCAGGGTAGTGGTCGTTTTGCCGTTTGTTCCCGTTACTCCAAGGATAGGAACGTCGATAAAATGGTAGGCGAGTTCAATTTCACTGATCACCGGGATTCCTTTTTTTAAGGCCTTTTGAACCGGTTCGATTGTGGGATCAACCCCTGGGCTCAGAACGATCAAATCCTGGCGGAGAAAATGTTCAACCGAATGTCCTCCCCACTCCATCTCTATTCCCCATGGGTGTAATTCTTCCCAGACCTCTCTCATCTCTTCCTTTGATCGAAGCTCCGAGGCACTCAAGATCGAACCCTTTTCTCGAAGAAATTTCAGGGTGGCCAATCCTGTTCTGGCCAATCCGACCACCAATACCTTTTTCCCGCGAAGATCAATCATTTCCGCTCTTTCTATCTCAATTTCAATGTGCTGATGGCAATCAATCCCAAGATGATCCCAATGATCCAGAATCGAACAATGATCTTGGGCTCTGCCCATCCTTTGAGTTCAAAATGGTGATGAAGCGGTGCCATCCGAAATACCCTTTTCTTTCGAAGTTTGTAAGAGATCACTTGAAGAATGACCGAAAGGGCTTCGATGACGAAGATCCCTCCTGTGATCACCAAAAGAAACTCCTGCTTAGTGACAAGGGCAATCGTCCCCAGCGAGGCCCCTAAGGCGAGGGACCCTACATCCCCCATAAAGACCTGAGCTGGATAGGTGTTGAACCAGAGGAAACCGAGCCCTGCTCCCACGAGTGCCCCGCAGAGAACGGTCAACTCCCCACTGCCCCGAACAAAAGGGATCTGAAGGTAACTGGCAAATCGAAAATGGCCCGCCAGATAGCAGAAGAGCATAAAGGTAGCACTGGTGATGAGGACTGGGCCAATGGCCAGTCCATCCAAGCCATCTGTGAGATTGACCGCATTGGCAGTTCCCACAATGACGAGCATCCCGAAAAGGATGTACCAGTTGCCTAAATCCGGCATCACCCTCTTGAAAAAAGGGAAGACGAGCCGGGAATTATGATCCATGAAATGAAAAAGAATGAAACTGGAGAGCAATCCCATAGCCACCTGGATGGGGAATTTATATCGAGCCCGGATTCCCAACCCATTCTTTTCTTTTATCTTCTTGTAGTCATCTAAAAAACCTAAACCTCCAAAACCCAGAGTGGTGAGCAAAACGATCCAGATATATCGATTGGTGAGGTCTGCCCAGAGGAGCGTGGGGATGAAAAGGGCGGCCAAGATAATCCCCCCTCCCATGGTGGGAGTCCCATTCTTGGAGAGATGCCGAGAGGGAACATCCTCCCTGATGATTTGTTGAATTTGAAAGGCTTTCAACTTCCGGATGATCCATGGAGCCACCACAAAGCTAATAAAAAGGGCTGTAAGAATGGCATAAATTGTTCGGAAAGTGATGTATCGAAAGACGTTAAAAAAAGTGAAATATTGATGAAGGGGATAAAGAAAATGATAGAGCATCCTTTCAGCGCCTCCTTTGGATCAATCCTTCAACAATCCTCTCCATGGTCATTCCCCTTGACCCTTTGACCAGCACCCAATCCCCTTCACGAATCGTCTGATCTAACCAGTGGATGGCCTCTTCATGATCTTTAGCCATGTATGTCTTTTCCAATTTCATTCCATGATGAATGGCTGAATCGATCAGCCATTTTACCTTTTCTCCCAACACCAGAAGGACATCCATGTTTAACTCCGACACTCTCCTCCCTATCCATCGATGCGCTTCCTCAGAGAATTCTCCTAACTCCAGCATATCTCCAAGGACGGCAATGGCCCTTCCCTTTCCCTTAATCTCGGTCACCGTCTCCAGGGCAAGCTCCATGGATCTTGGATTGGCGTTATAGGTATCGTTCAAGAGATGGATTCCGCCCGCGATCTCTCTGTGTTCCATCCTCATTGGATAGGGAGGGAACTGTTCCAATGCCTCTTTAGCCTTCTCCAGTGAGATTCCAAAAAGAGTGGCCCCTGCAATGGCTGAGAGGGCATTAAGGACAAAATGCTTCCCTAATAAGGGAAGATGAACCTCAATCCCTTCTCCTTCCATGGTGACATAAAAATAGGTTCCATCCTTCTTTAAGCGGATCTCCCTTGCTCTCACATCCGATGGATTCTCGATGCCATAAGAGATCTTTTGTCCGAGAAAGGTCTGGGCGAGGTCCACCACCCGGGGATCATCCTGGTTGACCAGAATGGACCCATCCTGTCTCATCCTCCGAAACAGTTCTCCCTTCTCCTCTTTGATCTTCTCGATATCCTTCATCCCTTCGAGATGAACAGGATGGATGTTGGTGATCAGGGCCACATCTGGTTCTGCAATCTCGGTCAACCTTCGAATCTCTCCGGGGACATTCATCCCCATCTCAAGGACCACGACCCTCTCTTTCTCTGTGAGTTTTAGAAGGGTCAGTGGGAGTCCGATGAGATTATTGAGATTTCCCTCCGTTTTAAGGAGAGGGAAGGTGGTCTTGAGGCAGGCGGCCATCATCTCCTTGGTAGTCGTTTTCCCATTACTCCCGGTGATCCCTACGACCGGTGTTCGATACTTCCTCCTCCTTTCCCTTGCAAGATCTCCCAGGGCCTGAAGGGTATCCTTTACTGCGATGACGACTTTTGAGGGATCTCCATTCCAGCGAATCTCTTTTACCTTTTCCTCTTCAACGATTACTCCACTGGCCTTCTTTTTCAGAGCCTCCAAGGCAAAATCATGGCCATTGAACCGAGTTCCTCTGAGAGCGATGAAGAGTTCTTCTTCGAGGAGGGTTCTCGAATCGGTGGAGATCCCTCGAAAGAGGATCCCTTCTCCTCTTCCTTGAATGAGTCTCCCTCCTGTGGCTCTGAGGACTTCCTCAACCGTAAAGGTCATCGTTGCTCCAATGCCTTTCGAGCTTCTATGCGATCATCAAAAGGAAATCTCTCTTTCCCAATAATCTGATAGTCTTCATGTCCCTTCCCGGCTATCAAAATGGTATCGGGAGGGGAGGCCAGTCGAATGGCCATTCGAATAGCCTCTCGTCGGTCAGGGATAAGGAGGTATCCCTTCGTCGATCCCCAGAGATCCGTCCCTTCGAGGTTCAGCTTCTTGACTCCTATCGAATGGAATCCCATCTCAGCCTCCTCTATGATGGCTAAAGGATCTTCTGTTCTTGGATTGTCTGAGGTGAGAATGACTAAATCGCTTAATCTTCCAGCCACTTCTGCCATGAGGGGACGTTTGCTCCGATCCCTATCCCCACCGCAGCCAAAAACGGTAATGATCTTACCTTTCGGCCCTGTTTGGTTATGGAGCTCTATTAATGCAGTCAACACCCGCTCCAGGGCGTCTGGGGTATGAGCATAATCGACGAGAACTCGAAGTCCTTTTGAATTTTCGACCTTCTCCACTCTTCCTGGAACACCCTTGAGCTCTTCTATTCCCTCCCGAATCGCCTCAAGGGGAAGACCCGATCCAATTGCGGTCGCCACTGCGGCCATGAGATTGTAAAGATTAAATCTTCCGATCAACTTAGAACGAAGAAAAAACTCCCCGTGAGGGGTCCTCATCTGGCACGAGAGGCCCTCAAAGGAAGCGACCGCATCACACACCGAAATATCGCAGGAAGGATGAAGCCCATATCGATAGACCGGAAGAGAGACTTCTTTGACCATTTCCTCTCCTTTTGGATCATCCCTGTTCGTCACAGCAAACCTATTCGGCTTTTTGCTCCTCATCAGATATTCGGAGAAGAGTCTTCGTTTACTTTCAAAATATCGGTCCAGTGTTCGATGATAATCCAGATGTTCCGTGGTCAGATTTGTAAAGACAGCTCCATCAAACTGACACCCCATCACCCGAGCCATATCTAAGGCATGGGAGGAGACTTCAAGGATGACACAGCTGACCCCCTCCTTTCTCATCTCCCAAAGCATTCGCTGGAGATCCAATGATTCAGGAGTCGTATGGGATGCCGGAAAAATCTGATTCTTGTACCGATAATTGATCGTTCCGATCACCCCCACCGTCTCCCCCGCCTTCTTGAAGATCGACTCCAAGAGATAGGTAATGGTTGTCTTTCCATTGGTCCCTGTGATCCCGATGAGTCTGAGTGTTGACGAAGGCTCTCCATAAAAGATCGAAGAAATTTGGGCCAATGCCTTTCGACTGCTCTTCACCCAGATATAGGTGGGGGTTGAAGGAAGAGAGTTCTGTTCCTCTTCGAGAAGAATGGCAACGGCCCCTCTTTCCACTGCCTCTCCGATAAACCGATGCCCATCTGTCTCCATTCCTCGGAGAGCAGCGAAAAGATAATTCTGCTTCACCTTCTTGGAATGGTAGGCAATCCCTTCAATCTCTTTCTGAGTCTCCCCAATAATCCTTCTTATCTCTACTCCCTCGAGCAATCTCATTAACTTCATCGTCTCGTCATAAAAGCGTGATCAATGCCCCTCCGGTAAATCAAAATGACTCACCCTCAAGAAGGAGATTCAAGTTTTAAGTAACAGATCTCTCCTTTTTCAATGATGGCCCCGGGTTTAGGGGTCTGCTCAGCGACCTTTCCGCTTCCTGTCACCTTGATGATGAGTCCTTTCCCTTCAATCCGGCTCAGGGCACTTCTGATGGAGAGCCCAGTCAGATCTGGCATAATCATCTTCCCCGTTTCCTCTCCAATTCTTTCTTTTTCCAGGGAAGGTCGAACGTCTTTGATTTCTCTTACCGAGGGGAGTTCATTTTTGACAATCTGAATTCCCTTGGGAAGGACATTAAGATATGGAAGGGCCTTTTCAACGATCGCCCTAAAGACAGGGGCTGCAACCACTCCTCCAAAATTATTTCCTCGAGGCTCATCAATGACTACGACGACCACAATCTTAGGATCTTCTACAGGCGCCAATCCCATAAATCCACTCATATAGTGTTCGGTGGAATAACCCCCTAAAATGGGATCCACTTTCTGGGCCGTCCCTGTCTTGCCCGCAATCTCATATCCCTGAGGAACGGCTTGCTCCCCTGTGCCCCCTTTTTCCGTTGTGGCTCTGAGTAAGGAGATGAGGGTTTTACAGGTCTCCTCGGAGAGGACTCGTTTGACCTCCTCGGGTTGAAAAGTCTGGATCACCTCTCCCTTCTCATCCGTTATCTTTTCGACAATATAGGGTCTCATCTGTCTTCCACCATTGGCGATGGTGGAAAGGGCCACCGCCAATTGAATCCCGGTCACTGAAATACCCTGTCCAAAGGAGATCGTATCTAAGGAAACGGGGGACCAGTATCTCGGATGGTGAAGGATGCCATTGGCCTCTCCAGGAAGACCCACTCGAGTCTTTTCTCCAAAACCAAACTCCCGAATATAACGATAGAACCGATCTTTCCCCATCTTCTCTCCAACCTTCGAGGCCCCGATATTGCTCGAAACTTTCAGGATCTGTTTGAAGGTCAACCATCCATGGGGAGAATGATCCCGGATGGTTCGATCATAAACGCTGTAGGCTCCATTTTCACAGTAAAAGGAGTCCGAGGGTTGAACGATTCTCTCTTCCAGAGCAGCGGCAGCCAGGAAGACCTTGAACATGGAGCCCGGTTCAAAGACATCTGTGATCGCTCGATTCTTCCAGGCCTTGGGTCGATAGTTTAAAAAATGATTGGGGTTGAATGCAGGAGAGGAGGCCATCGCCAAGATCCTTCCTGTCTTGGGCTCCATGATAATGGCCATCCCTCCCTTTGCCTCCCATTTTTGAACCGCCTGTTCCAGTTCCACCTCTGCAATCCGTTGAAGATGGGCATCCAAAGTAAGGATGATATTTCGAGATTGGCTTTCTTTCTCAATGGGAGGATCGCTGAGAAAGATCCCTCTACCGATGGCATCCCTTTCCATCATCCAAACCAGGGGTTTGCCGTTGAGCAGCGCATTGTATTGAAATTCAATCCCCTCCAACCCCTTCGAATCGAGGCCCACAAACCCGACGACATGCGCAGCCAAATGACCATAAGGATAGAACCGCTTATTTTCTTTTAAAAAATGGATACCTGGAAAGCGAAGAGCCTTGATCGCTTCGGCCTCCTTGGGGGAGATCTGTCTCTTGATCCATTCAAACGACCTTCCCCTTCGCAATTTCTCCTGGATTTCTTTTGAATCGATCTGAAGGATTTTGGCTAATTCTCTTGCCGTTCTTTCTACCTCCACAACCTTTTTGGGTTCTGCATATACCGAATCCACCTCAAGACTCACGGCCAGTTCATTTCCATTTCGATCATAGATGACTCCCCTTTTAGGGAGAAGAGGGAATTCAGCCATTCTCTGCTGAGCGGCCAGGCGATAGAGCTGTTCCTTTTTAAGGACTTGGAGTTGAAACATCCTGCCTCCAATCAGGATAAAACAGCAGAAGAGGAGGGAGGTCAAAAAGATAATTCTAACTTTAAACCAATTGATCGGTCTCCTTTTCATCGGATGACAATCACCTGATCCGCTTTTGGTTTGACCATCCTCAATTCTTCAGTCGCGATCTTCTCGATTCGCTCATAGGATTTGAGCATCGCGATTTCTATTCGTAATCGTTTATTGATCTCTTGGAGGGCTCTTTCTTCCTTCAGGGCCTTTGAAATCTCGTATCCATACTGGATGACCTGAATCCTCGACCACACATAGAAGAGAGAGCCTCCGATCAGAAGGAGCAGGAAGAGACTGAAAAGGAGGATCTGTTTTAATTTCCTCTCCCTCATTCTCCCTTTCGAATTGGATTCTTCCCGGAGAAGATGTTCACTTCTTCCTTTGTATTCCCTCATCCCGAAGCCTCACACCCTTTCGGCACATCGAAGTTTCGCACTCCGAGACCGAGGATTCTCCCTCTGCTCCTCTCTCGTAGGGATAATGGGTTTGGGAGTAATGACTTTGATCACCCCTCCTTTTTCCCATTTTCGAAATGCCTCCTTAACGATTCGGTCCTCAAGGGAATGAAAAGAAAGAATCACGATTCGCCCCCCCCTTTTCAGAACCTGCCATCCCGAGTCGAGAATCTTGCTTAAATTCTCAAGTTCATTGTTGAGTTTGATTCGGATGGCCTGAAATGTCTTTGTGGCTGGGTCCATCCTTTTGGGGCGAAATCTCTCAGGAATAGCTTGAAGGACAACCCTTCGAAGAGCCCGGGTCGTTCGGATGGGCTGTTTTTCTCTTTCTCTCACGATGGCTTTGGCAATTCTTCGGGCCCAAGGCTCCTCCCCATACTCCTTTAACATTCTTTCAAGTTCGGGGAAGGAGAGACGATTGATGAGATCGGCCGCCGTTGTTTCGGCTCGCTGATCCATTCTCATGTCCAGAGGACCCTCTTTTTGGAAACTAAAACCTCTCTCCCCCTTTTCTAATTGAATGGAAGAAAGCCCCAGATCCAGAAGAATCCCATCCACTTCTTTAATATTCTCCTTCTTCAATACCTCCAAGAGATAGATAAAATTCTCCCTGATAATTCGGACTCTCTCTCCATAAGGCTCCAATCTCTTCCGTGCCTCTTGGAGGGCCTCTTCGTCCCATTCTATTCCGATGAGGATTCCATCGGGTCCTGTCCTCTTAAGAATCTCCTCGGCGTGCCCTCCCCCTCCTAAAGTGGCATCCACATAGATTTTGCCCGAATTACACTGTAAATAACTCATCACCTCATCCACCATGACAGGGATATGGGTCAATGGTTTAAACCCTATAGACCAAGAGTCGCCAGCGTATTTCTGATCTGATCAAAGCCTTCTTCGACTTGACGAACCACTTCGAGCCAGCGCTCCTTGGCAAAGATTTCAATGAATCGACCCTCTCCCACCAGAACCACATCCTTCTTAAGATTGGCATAATCTCTTAAAGATTGGGGAATCAGGAGCCTTCCTAATTTATCGATCGTACAGTCTATGGCACTCGAATAAAAATATCTAAGAAAAGCACTGGTCTCTTTCCTCATAATCGAAAAAGAACCGATCTTCTGCTCAACCAATAGATTCCACTCCTCATAGGGGAAGGCTACCAGGCAGCCGTCAAAGTTGGTGATGACCAATCGATCATCGTATTTTTTGTTCAGGATTTCTCGGAATTTGGAGGGAATACTGATACGACCCTTTGAGTCTATGGTGTGTTCATATCGACCACGAAACACCTTTCACCCCCTGAATTTTAAAACCATACCACCTTTTCCCACTTTTTCCCACTTAGGATTAACTGATACACGGAAAAATAAAATTTGTCAAGTAAAATTTTATAGTTATTCCATTTTTTTTTATATCCCCTTGAGACTACAATATCTTTGAAAATCAAAGTATTCAAACACTATATTTTGTAAACCTTTCAGGTCTATTTCATCACCAAAGACTGATAGGTTATGATTTGAATCCTTTGATTTGACATTCCGATCGATCCTATCTAAAATAAAAACATGGTTCCCGAAGCGATAAAAAAGAGAGTAGAAAAACTTCGAGAAGAGATCGAATACCATAATTATCGATATTATGTCCTTGACCAGCCTGAAATCTCGGATGCCGAGTATGATCGCTTGATGAGGGAGTTGGAAAGGCTCGAGGAACAATATCCTGAGCTTCGCTCTCCCAATTCCCCTACTCAACGTGTCGGAGCTCCCCCCTTAGAAGCCTTTGAGATTGTCCGCCACACCATTCCCATGCTCAGCCTTTCCAATGCCTTTAATGAAACCGAGGCAAAAGAGTTCGACAAGAGGGTAAAACGTTTCCTGGGATCCTCTTCAGATATTGCTTATGTCGCTGAGCCCAAGCTGGATGGATTGGCCGTGGAACTGGTGTATGAAAGGGGGCTTTTTACGATTGGATCGACCCGTGGAGACGGAGTGAATGGAGAGAATATTACCCAGAATTTAAGAACGATCAAGACGATCCCTCTCCAACTCATCAGAAAAGAGATTCCCGTCCCCGAACGGTTGGAAGTTCGGGGAGAAGTGATCATGCAAATCAAAAAGTTTGAGGAACTCAATCGAAGACGGAAAGAAGCAGGGGAGCCTCTTTTTGCTAACCCGAGAAATGCGGCGGCCGGATCGGTTCGTCAGTTAGATTCAAAAATCACTGCATCCCGTCCCCTTGAAATCTATTTCTATGGAATAGGAGAGGTGAGGGGATGGGCTTTTAAAACCCAGTGGGAAATTCTCCAAACCCTCCCAAAATGGGGACTCAGAACCAATCCTCATGTTCGAAGGTGTAAACATATCGAAGAGGTCATCGAGTACTACCATGAAATGAGCGAACGGCGAGAAAAACTTCCCTATGAGATCGACGGAATTGTGATTAAAGTCGATCGTCTTGATCTTCAGGCCCGTTTAGGGGAAATATCGCGAAGTCCTCGTTGGGCCTTGGCCTTTAAGTTTCAACCCAAACAGGAAACCACGAAGATTCTCGATATCATTGTCCAGGTGGGAAGAACAGGAGTCCTCACCCCGGTAGCGATCATGGAGCCTGTGAGAGTCGGCGGGGTCGAAGTGAGTCGAGCGACCCTCCATAATCAGGACGAGATCGATCGGCTGGATGTGAGAATTGGAGATACCGTTATTGTCCAGAGGGCTGGAGATGTCATTCCCGAAGTGGTTCAGGTCATCCCTTCCAAGAGAAAAGGAACGGAGAAGAAATTCAAGATGCCTTCCAAATGCCCTGTCTGCGGAGCAGAGGTGGTCCGGGAAGAAGCCCTTCATCGCTGTATTGGCCTGGACTGCCCAGCCCAATTGAAAGGCCGAATCAAACACTTTGCTTCCAAAAGGGCAATGGATATCGAAGGGCTGGGCACGAAATTGACGGATCAACTGGTCGACAAGGGATTGGTCAAAGATGTGGCTGACCTTTACTATCTCAAAAAAGAAGACCTCATCGCCCTGGAACGGATGGCTGATAAATCTGCCCAGAATATTATTGACGCCATTGAAAAGAGTAAGAATAAGCCTTTAGGAAAATTTCTCTATGCCCTTGGGATTCGTCATGTTGGAGAAGCGACGGCTGAGGATCTGGCTCGTCACTTTCCCAGGTTAGAGGACTTCTTTCACCTGACGGAAGAAGATTTGATGAAGGTGGAAGGGATCGGCCCTGAAGTGGCTTCCAGTATAGTTCAATTCTTCAGAGACAAGAAGAATAAGGAGTCGATCGAGAGACTGAAGAAGGCGGGTATCAAACTGATTGGACCCCAGATGAGAGAGAAAGGAAGGCTTGCGGGAAAAACCTTTGTCTTTACCGGGACCCTCCAATCCTACGGAAGGGAGGAAGCTCGTAATCTCGTAGAATCCTTAGGGGGAATGACGGCATCCAGTGTCTCTAAAAAGGTGGATTTTGTGGTGGTGGGAGAGGATCCTGGCTCTAAACTCGAAAAGGCCAAAGCCCTTGGGATCAAACTCATCACCGAAGAAGAATTCAAAAAGCTGATCGGTCAATGAAAAAACCCTTCTTTTAAAACCCTTCTTGAATGGGTCTTCACCCCATCAGGTAACCCCCTCACTGAAAGGGGGAAATCATTTTTCTCTTTCCTTCTTTTTACAATTTAATTATACTCAACGAAAAGTTTAGAAATCATAAAATGGAGGAAGGCCTATGGGAATTTTCAGAAAGGGAAGGGAACGGGAGGTCATCACCATGATCTTCAATCATCTTCAAAAGGTCCAAGAATGCCTCGAGCAGGCTCAAAAGACAATGAGTCATTACATGGATGGAAAGATTGAGGAAGCTAAAGCAGAGGCTCTCAAGACAGATCATCTGGAACTGAGGCAGACCATATTCGACGAGCCATTGTGG
>JBBIMX010000017.1:0-37751 GCA_037444165.1 Deltaproteobacteria bacterium
GAGGCCGCAGGTCTCCTCCCCAGACCCCAACCCACAGAAAACCCAGAACAAAAGACATAGGGAAAAGACCTTCCTCAATGCCCTGTGCCAAATAAGGAATCGATCGATGGAAACCATCTTGGATACCCATTTAGCTGAGATCATTCATAAGGAGACGGGAGAGAATGTTTTTCTTTGTTACCAGTGTCAGAAGTGTTCCTCAGGGTGTCCTGTGGCTGAACATTTCGACCTGGCTCCAAACCAGGTGATGAGAGCAATTCAATTGGGACAGAAGGAGATGGTCCTCCACTCAAAAACGATCTGGCTCTGTGCGATGTGTGAGACCTGTGCGACACGCTGCCCCCACGAGATCAACATCACCAAGATCATGGATGCTCTGAAAATCATGGCCCAGAAGGAAGGAATCGAACCCAAAGTGCCCTCCGTTTCTTTCTTTTATCATGCCGCCTTACGGGGAATTCAGTGGTTTGGGAGAATGTATGAGGCTGGACTGATGGCAGAGCTCTATCTTCGACAGATGGTCTCAGGACAACTCGATCTCAATCAAGTCTGGAAACAGGATATGCCGCTGGCCTTAAAGATGCTAAAAGCGGGAAAATTGAAGATCATCCCTTCCGTTGGAAAACCCAGGCTGAAGGGAAGAGTTTCAGAAAGAAAGGATGGCATCGCCTATTTTCCTGGTTGCAGCCTCCATGGTACCTCGAAGGAGTATCATTTATCCACTCAAGCCATCTTCCAAAAAATGGGGATCCCCCTTCATGAGCCTGATGGATGGGGATGCTGTGGAACCACCCCAGCCCATTCCACGGATCATTATCTTTCCACCCTCCTTCCTATGAAAAACATTGCCCTGATCCAGGAGGAGGGTTTTCATTATGTCACGACTCCATGCCCGTCCTGTTTTCTTAGAATGAGGGTGGCGGTAAAAGAAACCCGTGAAACTGGGGAGCTTTCAGAGAAGATTACCAGAGACATCCCTCATCTTTCACTCAATGACATCAAGATCGACCATCTCTTAAATACCATAGTTGAAAAAGTGGGTTTTGATAGAATTGCTTCCCTTGTGGTCAAACCCCTGAAAGGACTTCGGGTCGTCTGCTACTATGGTTGTATCATTACCCGACCTCCAAAGATTACAGAGGTGAAGGATTATGAATATCCTACCCGGATGGATAAACTGATGAACCTCCTTGGAATCACTTCACTCGATTGGTCTTATAAGACGAGGTGCTGCGGGGTCTCACTCGGAATCTCTCAGCTTCCTGTCGCCTTAGAACTTAGCAGAAAGATTCTGAAAAATGCGAAAGGGGTAGGGGCAGAGGCTGTGGTGGTTGCCTGTCCCCTCTGTCATGTAAATCTCGACGCCCGTCAGAAACAGATCGAAGAGATCTTTAAAGAATCATTCCGCTTACCTATTGTCTACTTTACCCAGCTCATAGGCCTGGCCTTCGGGCTGAGAGCGGAGGCCTTGGGCCTTGACAAACACTTTGTTGATCCCCTTCCCTTATTGGCCCGATTCCAATAAGAGATCGAAGAGAATTAATTCTTCCTCATCAGGTAAGTCACGGCCTTCTCTAAGCCTTCAAGGGTCAGTTCGAACATTGGAAAGATTTGTTGAATCTCACGGATGGTCTGGGTATAAGGCCATTCATAGGAAGGAACAGGATTGAGCCAGACCGAATGGGGGAAGGTCTTGGCTATAAATTGAAGCCTTTGATAGCTTGGCTTTCCGGATCTCTCCCCGACATAGATAGACCCATCTGTGGCCAGAAGTTCATAGGGGGCCATGCTTGCATCCCCAACAATAATAAACCGAGTTTCTTGATCGAAACGAACGAGTTCATCCACAGGATAGGGTTTTGCACGCCGGGGAGGGTCTTCCCAGAGATAATCGTAAATCGTGTTATGAAAATAGAAGGTCCTGAGATCCTTAAATTGGGAGCGGGCATAATGAAAGAGGGTCTGGACCAATTCCACATAGGGATCCATTGACCAGCCTCCATTATCAATGGCCAGAATCACCTTTAATCGATCTCTGAGGCTTCGATCAAAGACGATCTCAATTTCTCCTCCATTTTTCATGGTTTCATAGATCGTCTTTTCGATGTTGACCCTATCTTTTGGACCATAAGGAACCAGATTTCTCAATCGTTTTAAGGCCTCTCCCATCTGGGATTCCGTAAATGGACGCTCGATGGAATAGTCTCGATATCTTCGTTCCAGTGCGACTTTGACAGCCGATCTGTTTCGAGAGATTCCACCCACCCTCATCCCTCCTGGGTGATAACCCGAATGTCCTACCGGAGAAGTTCCTCCGGTTCCAATCCATTTGCTGCCGCCATGGTGGGCTTCCGTCTGTTCCTTAAGTCGATCAAGAAAGTACTGGACCAGTTCTTCCGGTGTCAATTTTCCAAGCTCCTCCTCCTGGAGGCCAAGGAGTTCTGCAAGTTCCCTTGGGCTCTTTAGCCATTCCTCAAGGAGTGCACGCACCAGTTCGGAGAGTTCAAACTCATCGGGTTCCTTGAGCTCCACTCCTTGAAATCGGTGGGCAAAGACCTGATCGTAAAGATCAAAGTATCTCTCGTTTTTAACCAGAATCGAGCGAGCCGCGATGTAAAAATCGTCGACCGAAGTGACCAGTCCCATGCTCAAGGCCTTTTGGAGCCTTAAAAAGGCCGTGGGTGAAACGGGAATCCCCACTTTTTTGAGAAGATAGAAGAAGTCAATAAACATCGATTAAAAAGAGAATCATGCAATACAGGAATTAGGCCTTAAATCTTGCCACGGCATTTTGAGCGACGACATAATCAGGGCTTTTTTTAAAGAGAACACCCAGATAGGGGACCTCCCCTTTGATCAAATCCCTCAGCCGAAAATCAGGATCTGACCGTAAAGCCCGGATCCAGTTGATGAGTTCCCGGGTGGCCGGTTTCTTTTCAATTCCCTTGATCTCCCGCAAACGATAGAAGGTTCTCACCGCATTTTCGAGAAGGTCCTTGTCTATATCGGGGAAATGGACTTTTACAATCCTTCTCATCATCTCTGGCTCTGGAAAGGCAATATGATGAAAGTTACAACGGCCCAGAAAGGGATCCGAGAGGTCCTTTTTGGCATTGGAGGTGATGATGATGATGGGACGATGCTTGGCACGAATGGTTTTGTCAATTTCGATGATATCGAATTCCATCTGATCCAGAACATCAAGCATATCGTCCTGAAAATCCGTATCGGCCTTATCGATCTCATCGATGAGAAGAACCACCCGTTCCTCGGAGACAAAGGCCTGGCCGATCTTTCCCATTCGAATATATTCTTCGATGTTACTCACGTCTCTTTTAGAATCTCCGAATCGACTATCATTGAGTCGGGTTAGGGTATCGTATTGATAAAGGGCATCCACGAGTTTCATATTCGATTTGACATTGAGGACAATTAATTTCATCCTGAGGGCTTCGGCGATGGCATGAGCCAGCATCGTCTTCCCGGTTCCAGGTTCTCCCTTCAGGAGAAGGGGCATCTCCAATGCAATGGAGATATTGACAATCTTTGCCAGTTCCTCATCCAGTACATATTTGGACGCACCCGTAAAGACCCGGTGGGGGATTGCTTCATTCATCTCTTCGACTCCTCCTCAATTTAGAATTGTTTGCCGTGAAAAATATTAACCCTTTCTATTTTACGATTCAACTCTACCCTGTTTAATGTTATAATTGACCTAAAATTCTTAGCCTTCAAGAAAAGGATAAGGGGAGAAGTCGATGAAACGCTCGGATGGGAGAGGGCCAAAGGAGTTACGACCTGTCAGGATGATAAGAAATTATTTAAAATTTGCAGAAGGCTCGGTCCTGATCGAGATGGGCAATACAAAGGTCATCTGCGCGGCAAGTCTTGAAGATCGGGTACCTCCGTTTTTAAAAAATACAGGGAAGGGATGGGTTACGGCAGAATATGCCATGCTTCCCCGCTCTACCCATACTCGAACGCCACGGGAGACGACTGGCCGAGGGGGAGGAAGGGCCCTCGAGATCCAGCGGTTAATAGGACGGTCCCTTCGAGCCATCACCGATTTAAATGGATTTGGGGAGAGAACGATATGGATCGATTGCGATGTCATTCAGGCCGATGGAGGAACACGGACGGCTTCGATCACGGGGGGTTACGTGGCGTTGGTAGATGCCTTTCGAAAAATGATGAAGGAGGGATTGATCGAGACCCTTCCTATCAAAGATTCCGTGGCTGCCGTAAGTGTGGGGAAGGTGGATGGAAGGATTCTTTTAGATCTCAACTATGAAGAGGATTCGAAGGCCGAAGTGGATATGAATGTGGTGATGACGGGCGAGGGGAAGTTAGTCGAGGTTCAGGGAACAGGAGAGATGGCCGTGTTTACAAAAGAAGAGATGGATCAATTGCTGAAGGTGGCCGAAAAAGGAATCAAGCGTTTGATCAAAATCCAGAAGGATTGCTTGAAAAGAGATGGTTAAGAAACTGGACATTATTGTAGCGACAAAAAACGAGGGGAAATTGAGAGAGATTCGAGAGATGCTCAAGGGCCTGAGAATCCGTCTGAAAGGATTAAACCATTTTCAAGAGGGACCTGAAATAGAGGAAGACGGAAGGAGTTTCTTAGAGAATGCCCTTAAGAAGGCTCGTTTCTACTGCAGGTTTTTTTCTCAACCCATCCTTGCGGACGACTCTGGATTGGAAGTGGATGCCTTAAAGGGAGCCCCTGGAATCTTCTCTGCTCGATATGCAAGACCCGGGGCTTCGGACAGAGAAAATCGAGAAAAACTGTTAAAGGAGATGGAAGGAATTCCTGCGAAAAAAAGGGGGGCTGGCTTTAAATGTGTTATGGCAATGGTTTTTCCGGATGGAAGAGAGATCGTGACCGAGGGATCCTGTCGGGGGAGAATTGGATTCAAGGAGGTCGGTAGAAGAGGTTTTGGTTACGATCCCCTCTTTTTTCTTCCCCGGTACGGGAAGACCATGGCTGAGCTTACCCTGGAAGAGAAAAACAGGATCAGCCATAGAGGAAAGGCTTTGAGGAAGTTAAGGCGGAGCCTCGAGAGATTTCTAAAAAAGGATGAGTGAAACCCGATGGGCAGATGGATTTTGGCCGGGATGATCATCGTGAGTATCGTGATGAGCAGGAGCCCTGTCCTTTCGATGGAAAAGAGGAAACTGGAGATGAAAGAGATAGCCCCTTTGGAAGCAGAGGGATATCGGCAAGAGGGGCAAGATGAGTTCTACGACCGACAAACCGCCTTTCGTTATATGGACGGGGCAGCCGAACTTTATCGATCTTATGGATTTAAACTTTTAATGGTTCGTCGTTACTTGAAAACGAATCACCCTCCGATGGTCCTCGAATTATTCGATATGGGTTCTTCTGAAGAGGCCTTCGGAATCTTCTCTTATCAGACGGAGGAAGAGGAGGTGGGCATTGGTCAGGCTTCCGATTACGGGGGTGGTCTTTTACGATTCTGGAAAGGAAGATTCTATGTCCATCTTTATGCTGAAAAAGAGTCCCCCTCAACTAAAAGGGATCTTCTCACGCTGGGTGAGGTGATATCCAAAAGAATGCCGAAGGAGGGGGCAAAGCCCAAACTCATTCAGTGTTTACCCAGGGAGGGACTTTCCGAAAGAACCATTCGCTATTTTCACCTCCACCCCATCTTGAATCATCACTATTTTATTTCTCATGAAAATCTCCTTCGCCTAAACGAGCGGACCGATGCGGTTCTGGCTACTTATCGCTGGAAGCAGGAGAAAACCTTTCTTCTTTTAATTCAGTATTCTGACTCAAAGGAGGCACGGAGGGCTTTTTCCCGTTTCAAAAAAGCCTATCTCCCAGAAGCCGGTTCTTCCAATACCATTCAAATAGAAAATGGAAAGTGGGTGGCGGTCAGGCTTTATCAAACGTATCTCCTAATTGTCTTGGATTCACCTTCTCGTGAAGATGGAGAGGCCTTGATTGAAACCACTTATGGATATCTCAAAAGGAGAGAGGGATGGCTGAACAAAAGACGATAACCCGCAGGGATTTTCTTCGTAAAACGGCCTATGGTGCCTTGGGCCTGACCTTCAGCTCTTCTCTTCATAAGGAAAAAGAATCCGGGGCAGAAGAAAAGGCGAGAGTGATTCTGGTTCGGGACGAGGGGGCCATCGATTCGAAGGGTCGAATCAACCCTGAAGTGGTTCAGCAGATGCTCGATCGGGGTGTCTGTGAATTAATAGGGGAGAAGGATCCTGTTGAGGCATGGAGGGGGTTGATTCGTCCAGATGATAGGGTGGGGATCAAAAGCAATGTCTGGTATCCTTTACCTACACCCGAAGAACTCGAGTCAGCCATTGTCAAAAGGGTGATGGATGTGGGCGTTCCGAAGAAGAATATCGGGATTGATGATCGGGGGGTTCTGAATAATCCAATATTTAAATCGGCGACTGCGTTGATCAATGTAAGGCCTTTAAGAACTCACCACTGGTCAGGCATCGGAGGGTGTATCAAAAACTATATCATGTTTGTTTCCATGCCCTGGCTCTATCATGGGAATGCCTGTTCTCCTCTGGGTTCGATCTGGGGGAAGGCCATCGTAAAAGGAAAGACCCGCCTCAACATTCTGAGCCTCCTCCGAACTCAATTCTATAACCGTGGCCCCCATCACTTCGATCGTCGCTTTGTCTCTGAATACAGGGGACTTCTGATCGGAAAAGATCCTGTAGCCCTGGATGCGGTTGGAGCCCGACTCCTTCAACTTCAGCGAATCGCCTACTTTGGCGAGGATAGAGCCCTGGATAACCCACCCACTCATATCTTCGTTGCGGATGAAACGTATAAATTGGGGGTGAGTGATCTTCGCCGAATCGAAGTGGTCAAATTAGGCTGGATGGAGGATTCGTTGATTTAATTTCAGCATGTCCCTTTTCATTCAAAGGCCAAAATCGATAGAAAGGAGGCTCCATTATGGCCAATCCGGAAAAGGTCATTTTAAAGATTGTGTCGGTTAAGGGAACCTGTGCAGCCAATCATTTTGAAGGGCAGGAGTTTGATCTGAGTCAGGATTTCACCCTCGGGATGTCTGGAAAACCTCAAACCCTCTGCCCTTCGGCCTTTCATGCGATCTTCCCATCCTGGCGGGTCTTAAGGCACGGAGGAGAGTTTCCTTGGGAAGAGGATAAAGACAAAACCACCGTGGCCTGTCCTGACCCATTTAATCCTGTCGTCATGGAACTGCGAAGGATTAAAGAATAGGATTCTCTCTCTCCTTCATTCCCTTCTTTTCGTTGACGCGCCAGAGGATGACCATTCCAATGAGAAAGAAGAGGAGGACGGAGAGCACTCCGGATTGAACGCTTCCGGTGAGGGCAATTAAAATTCCATAAATCAGAGGGCCAAAGATAGAGGCGAATTTGCCTGAAACCCCATAGAAGGCAAAGAACTCTGCACTGTTTATTTCGGGTGTAAAAAGCCCCTGAAGGGAGCGGGAGGCGGCTTGGCTCCCCCCCAACACCAATCCAGTCAAGATCCCTAAGATCCAGTATTCCGTTTTTTGAGTCCAGAAGATTCCCAATCGAAAAGCCCAGAGCACGATGAGAGACCAGATGACAAGAGAGATCATCACCGTTCGTTTATTTCCAATCGTATCGGCCAGAACACCGAAGATCAACGAACCAAAGAAGGCAATCCCTTGAACCATCATAAAGAAGAGGATGATCTCTTCTGTCTTCATCCCGACCACTTCGACCCCAAAGATCGAGGCCATGACGATGACCGTTTCAATCCCTTCGTTATAGATGAGATAGGCCAGAAGGAATTTCGTGAGTTCCCGGAAGGTTTTAACCCTTCGAAACGTTTCCCGAAGGCGTCTATATCCCTCTTTGAAATATCCTTTTTGGACCAGGGGGGACAGTGCTCTCCCTCTTTCTTTCAGGAATAGAAAAGTCGGGATGGAGAAAATGAACCACCAGAGAGAGACCGAGAGAAAACAGTCCTGGATGGTGAAGGTCCCCTTACGGAACCCGAGCGTTTCTGAGGCTGTCAACATAAGTAAATTGAGAGCGAGAAGAGCTCCTCCTCCAATATACCCAAGGGCCCATCCCAGTCCAGAAATTCTTCCGATATTCTGCTCATTCGAGATCTCTGGCAAAAAGGCATTGTAGAAGACATTGCTTTCAGCAAAGCCGATATTGGCGAGGATAAAAAAGAGGGCTCCTCGCCAGTAATTTCCTTCTCGAACAAAATAGAGGAGTCCGGTGAAAAGGATAGCCATATAGCAGAAAAACATCAGAAATCGTTTCTTAGAGCCTGAGGTATCCGCGATGGCACCCAAAAGGGGGGAGAAGAAGGCTGAGATGGCCATGCTCAAAGAAATGGTAAAGGTGAAAAAGGAAGCTCCGTGAAGCCGAATTCCCAGGATTTCGACCCCCTTCTCTCCCCCTGCAACGACCGTGGCAAAATATTGGTTGAAGAGGACGGCGAGGATGGTGGTGGCAAAAGCCGAATTGGCAAAGTCATACATTGCCCAGCCAAAGATCTCTCGCCTTGGAGTAGTCATATTGAAATCTAAATGGTTCGGATCTCCTGTCTCATAAAAATGAGGTAGCAGATTCCAAAACAGAGAAAGGTGATGGCCACAATGGAAAGGAGATGAGGGATGACAATGAGGATACTTTCCTCAAGGGGAAGGGGGTTTTGGAAACGAGAGATAGAGAGTCTTTCCAATGGTCCCATGAGGATAAGCCCTCGGGTTGTTTTTCGCATGGGATCCAGAATGGTATTGGTCGCTTCACTGTAAAGGGTCATGGGAGAAAAGAGGGAGACCACTCGTTGGATCCTTTCATGCTTGATCAAGACTTCTGGGTCTATATAGGTTTGACTCTGGCTGATAGGAGCAATGGCATCGGCCAGAAATCCTGCTCCTAATCCCACAAAGAAAGAGAAGAAAATCCAGAGGGCTAAGGAGGCAAGAGCGGAGGTCGCCGTGCTCCGAAAGATCACGGAAAAGAGAATGGCCACCCCCAACCAGAAAGAAATATAAAGCAAGCTAATCAGAACATAGATGATCAGTCGCCATACTTCTTCCACTCCAGGGACTACCCCGATGAGTCGAATCCCCAACCCCGAGATCAGCATCACGATGGCGACCAATACAATCGCTATAATGATGACCCCTGAAAAGAACTTTCCATTAATGACCGAATCTCGATAGATGGGCTGAGAGAGGAGTTTGGTGAGGGTTCTTGAAACTCGTTCTCGATTGATGGAATCGAAACCGAGGAAGATTCCGATGAGAGGACCGAAGAAGCCAATAAACTGAACAAAGGAAAAGAGTTTCCCTGTGGCGGTGAAGAGTAATAGGAACACAAGGGTTGGCTTGGCCATTCCCTTGAGTTCTTCCTGAATCGCCATTCCTACCATGGAAGTGATGATGACTCCCACCATCACGATAAGGGCGGAAATGAGGAGAAATCGAGTACTACTGAAGTGATCCTCCATCTCTTTTCTGATGATGGTCACTATTCCGTGCAATTTAGGCCTCCTTAAAATAGGTCATGTAGATCTCTTCAAGGGTATAATCCTTTGCGTCGACTCCCAATTTCTTTTTGGCCAACTCCTCGATGGGTCCTACGGCTACCAGATTCCCTTTAATCATGATTCCCACCCGATCACAGATCCTCTGAACTTGATCGAGGAGGTGGGAGGAGAGAAAGGTGGTGATCCTCTTTTCCCGACTCAGGGAGTGAATCAGATCGAGCATCCAGTTCGTTCCGTCCGGATCAAGCCCTATCGTGGGTTCATCGAGAAAGATAATTTTGGGTTCCTTCAGCATCACCTCGGCGATTCCGAGACGCTGCCGCATCCCTTTTGAATAGGTCCCGACCTTTTTCCCTGCATCTTTGGAAAGACCCACTAACTCCAGCCACTGTTCAATCCTTTTTTCTGAGATCCGGTCAGGGATTCGGTTGAGCCTCGCGATGAAACGGAGATTCTGCCTCGCATCCATCTCCTCATAAAAACCGACATTTTCGGGAAGAAAGCTGACCTTCTCTTTAATCCGAAAAGGTTCTCGGGTCGGATCAAAACCTAAGATCTTCACCTTTCCAGAAGTGGGTTCGGTGAGTCCTAAGAACATCAGGAGGGTGGTGGTCTTGCCGGCACCATTCGGGCCAAGAAATCCAAAGACCTCTCCCTCTTGAACCTGAAGGTTTAAATGATTGACCGCGGTTTGAGCCCCATACTTTTTAGTCAGCCCCTCGGCTTCAATGACGATCTGGTTTTCCACGTTATCGCCTCCCTAACCAGATAAAGAGAGCACTCAGGCCTGCAATCACAAAGAGAATGATTCCTACTCCAATCCATCCCCATGCCGTCGAAGCCTTCACCGTCACTCTCATCTCAATCGTTTTATCCGATTTCTCTCCATTCACCAATACGCCCACGGAATAGTCTCCGACCAGAGCTTGAGGGGCAGGTTTGACAGTCACCTCCACCTGTTTCAAGGCGTTGGGTTCCAGGGCCTCGATCTTTTCCGGTTTGAAAGTGACCTCCCAGTTTTCAGGCTTAAAAGAAGAGAAGGTGATATTCCGATTGACTGCAGAGCCGGTATTTTTGACAAAGATGGAGAAATTGGCTGGTTTTCCAGGGAAGGCCTCGAGAGAGAGGACTCCTGTAGGTGTCCCTGCATCGATCTTATATATTCCCGTCAGAATCACTGTTAATTTTGCCTCTGCCTTCTTTTCTCCTGAATGGACTCGAACAAGAATGGGGTACTCCCCTGCCTGAGCGTCTCTTGGAGGAGTCACCTCTACCGCTACGGTTTGACTCTGCCCCCCTCGGATACGAAGGCTCGAAATCTGTTTTGTCTCATAGGAGGGTTTAAAATTGATTTCCCACTTTTCGGGACCGACTGCAGAAAGATTGAATGTCCGATCGACCTCGATTTTATTCATCACCTCCACCGAAAATTCAAATCTTGCATCCGTCTGTCCTCTTAATACAGGATAGGAAGTGACCAGTTGAATGTCATCCATCCCCGGGTCTCTCTCTTTGACTGTGACAGACAGTTTGTGGGAGGAGGTAAATTTCCCGTCCTCGGTTTTTGCATCGAATTGAAAGAGATATGTCCCGGGTCCGACCGTTTTGTCTGGTTCCAGAGTCAGGGCAAGATTCCTTGATTTTCCATTGGAAACAAATAATCCAGTCACCAGATAACTTCCTCCCTTTAGAGTGGCCTTCCACCCTTTTGGAATCTCAGAGATTTTCACATCGATTGTTTCGTCGGTTTTTCCTTTATTCTCAAGGGTGAGATCCATTTTAACGGTTTCTCCCTTGGGGATCGTGATCCCAGAGTATTCGGTATAGACTGTAATCCCACGCTCCGGTCTTAAATCCTTCTTCTCTTCTTGAGCAAAGAGGAGGGGTGAAGCGACCCAAGAAGCCAAAGAAAAAAGGACGAAAAGGATAAAGAGCTTTTTTCTCCAAAAGAGATGGTCCATAGGTTGACCTCCTGAAGTAGATTAAATTAGGAAAGGAAGAAATTAGGCTTTTAATTTAAAATTTCATCGCCCCTCTGTCAAGCAACCCGGCCTTAAAAATCTTTCTGGATCGTGAGGCGAACCTTTCCACCAAAACCAACCAGTTCTTTTAAATCCAGGACTTGACCTTTTACTTTTAATTTTGGATGTCCGATCTCTCCGATTCGAAAATCGATCTGAGTCCATTTTTTATTGAGTCCTTGAACCGAAAAGGAATCTCCGGTTTGATAAAGATCTTCTACCTCTTTGATGGGAATGAGGGGCGGAGGAGATTCGGATGGATTAAAAAAGTGGACTTCTGTGAGGACCAGTGTCCCTTGGTCAATCGTAAACTTTTCAATGACATCCAGATTAAAAATGGAGTTTCTCCAGTAAAGAAAAATCTCCTCGCCATCCTTTAAGGTGAGATCTAAAAGGTTTGCTCCCCTGCTTTCATCCATTAATTTTAGACGACTTTTCCCTTCCAGAGGGATACAGGAAGAAACCCCAATGAGGAGAAGAATGTGAATAGCCATCATTTTAAAGATTTTTCTGTAATCCATCGGTCTTGGATGGGGAGATGTCCCTTTCCAACCTGAAATGTTCTCAACCCTTCCGTGAGGGGTTACGATTTTCTTGGGGAATGGATTGCATTCTCTTTATAAAATTTTTATCATGAAGGAGAAAGGGCGGCAAGAAAAAAAAGATGGATGGGAAGACGAAAAAAACGATTCGAGAGATTGTGGGGGAAGAGAACTTTACCGATGAGTTGGTAGAGTTGGTCCCATACGGATATGATGCCTCTGATCATGAACATCGCCCGGAGGCGGTGGCCTGGCCTACCCAGACCGAACAGGTCTCTCGGATTCTTCTCCTGGCCAATGAGCACCACTTTCCGGTGACTCCTCGAGGAGCAGGGACCGGACTCTCTGGAGGGGCGGTCCCCATGTATGGGGGATTGATCCTGGATATGTGTAAGATGAATCGAATTCTAACTCTACGAATCGAAGACCGCCAGGTGGTTGTGGAACCTGGAGTCGTATACGGAGATCTTGAGAGGGTCCTGGCCTCCCATGGCTATTTCTTCCCCCCTGATCCTGCGAGCAGCACCGTCTGTACGATCGGAGGGAATGTGGCCACCAATGCGGGCGGAATTCGAGGGGCAAAGTACGGAACGACACGGGATTATGTCCTGGGACTTCAGGTCGTTCTCCCGAATGGACAGATCATTCGAACGGGCTCGGCCTGCATCAAGTCCTCCTCGGGCCTCGATCTGACCCGTCTCTTTGTTGGATCCGAAGGGATATTGGGAGTGATCACCGAGATCACCCTTAAGATTAATCCCAAACCCCTGTCCACCAAGGTAGGTTTGGCCTTCTTCTCCTCTCTCAGGGAGGCGGTTCAATCCCTCATGGAAATCATGCGCTGTGGAGTGATTCCAAGTGCGCTCGAATTGATCGATGAAAATTCGATTCGCCTTCTGAGGGAAGAGGGAGGAATGGACCTTCCTCCATCGTTAGCGATGATTCTCATTGAAACGGATGGATATACCGATACGGATACATGGTTTCAAATGGAGAAAATCATGGAGGTGTTAAAAAGAAATAAGGCCATTCAAATTCAGATTGGAAGATCCCCCGAAGAGGCTAACGAATTATGGAAGATTCGAAAATCGATCGGAAGTCTGGCAGCCAGGCTTCGACCTCATAATGTGTCTGAGGATGTTACGGTGCCCATTTCGAAGGTCCTTGATCTGATCCAGGGGATTTCCTATATTGTTCGGTCCCATGGGCTTCCTTTTGTGATCTTCGGTCATGCCGGAGACGGAAATCTTCATCCTCGAATCATGTATGATCGTTCGGATCCTGAGCAGGCCAAAAGACTTCAAAAAGCGGTAGAGGCGATCTTTAAGTTGACCTGTGATTTAGGAGGAACCTTAACGGGCGAACATGGAATCGGGTTGGCCAAAGCCCCTTTTTTCCATCTGGAACACGGGCCTGAGGAAAGAGAATTGATGCTTAAAATCAAAAGGCTTTTCGATCCCAATGGGATTCTCAATCCCGGGAAGATGGGGTTGGAGAGATAATGGGATGATGAGAAATTCGGATCTCCTCTCCTTCCAGCCGATAGGAGGTATGCTTTAGCCAGTTCCGGTCATCAGGCTCAGGGAAATCCTTTCTCAGAAAAGATCCACGACTCTCTTCTCTGAGCAGGCTTCCGCGGAGAATGATTTTGATCAGGAGGGCGATATTTTCCAATTCCCTCTTTCGAAAAAGGTCGTGAACGGATTCAGGGGATATTCTTTCGATCCTTTTTTCAAATTGAGATAAAAGATCCAATCCTGTTTTTAGCCCTTCTTCCTCTCTGACCGCTCCACCATATTTCCAGGCAAGGATCTTGAGTTCTCGAAGAAGATCCCTCGGGCAATCGAAAGGTCCTTTTTTTCTCTTCGTGTAGGTTCGAACCCTCTCTTCCCATCTCTTCCTGCTGAATGGGGTGGAGGGATGAGGGGTTCTCCCTTCCATCGATCGAATGAATTCCGAAGCGGATTGCCCGGAAAGGATTCCGAAGACCGCACATTCCGTCAGGGCATTTCCTCCCAAACGATTTGCGCCATGGACTCCCCAAACGACCTCCCCCGCAGCAAAAAGGCCAGGAAGAGCGGTTCTCCCTTTTTCATCCACTTCAATTCCACCCATGAAAAAGTGGACCGCAGGGCTTACAAGAAAGGGTCTTTCTCTAAATGGAAATTTAGATTTTTTTAAGAAATTGAGAGGATAATGATTCCATTCCTCCTCAGGGACACGAGTCAGATCGCAATAAATCTCTCTCTTTTGAGAGAGTTCGAAGAGTTTCGATGTCAATTGATCCCTTTCATGAATAATGGCCTGATTCAAATCACCCTTAAGACCCAATTCCTCGAAGAGCGTCTCTCCTTTATTATCGACGAGAAGGATCTCCTTGGGGAAAGGCGGGAAGAGAGGAAGGGAAGAAAGCCTCGGTTCTGCCAATACCAAGGGATAGGACTGAACGAATTCCATATCGTAGAGAGGAAGCCCTGCTCGAAGGGTAAGGGTGTAGCCATCCCCTAAGAGGGTCTTCTGATTATCATTTCGTTGATAGATGGCTCCTGCTCCTCCTGTGGCCAAAATGATGGCCTTTGATCGAATGAGGCAGGGACAACCGTCTCGGAGAAAACCCAAAGCTCCCACCACCTCGCCTTCCTCCACAATGAGATCGAAAATGAAGAGGTTGGGATTTAACTTTACGGAACTTCTTTTCAATCTCTCTATCAGAGGTCGAACTAAGAGAATTCCACCCAATTCCGAGCTCTCCTGGGAACGGCCCATGATATATCCAATTCCTCTTTCCTGGATCGGAACCCCGTAATTTCTTAATCTCGAAATGGCTTCTTCCGCTCTCTCAACGAGGGTCTTCACCATCAAGGGACGATTCAGATTTTTCCCCGCTTTCAGCGTGGCCTTCCAATGATCCTCCTTCGAGAAACGGGAATTGGTGGAAGTGAAGGCCCCATTGGAGAGGGAGGTATTTGTTCCCCATCCGAGGGCGAATTTACTCACCACGAGGACGTTTAAACCTGACTTCTCAGCCTCGAGGGCGGCAAGGAGACCAGCCAGTCCACTCCCAATAATCAGAATGTCCGTACGAATCTCTTCCATTGTTTTTACAAAACTCCACCCTTTCTATCTTTAGAGATAGGGGAGGAAAGGAAATGGTTTAATGAGAAGGTTTGATACGATGAGCGAAAGGGTCTATTTTTTCGGCTTCATCGGTTTTTCACAGCAGATGATGTCACAGGCATCGATACAACCACACGCTTCATCTACTGTGACTACCAATCCGCACACCGTACACTGATAGGTGTCCCCTTTCTTCACTTTCTTCTTAGAGACTTTCGGGGTTGCCTTCTTTTGAGCCATCGTCTCCTCCTTTCATCCCTAACCATTTTTATTTAATTTCCCTTTACCTCGTCGAGCTCAAATCTTATCTTCCCGATAGGGAGATCCAATTCCATAAGAATGGGAATCTTTTCTCCAAGAGCCGTATACCAGATTTGAATCCTCCCCTCTTTGTCTCCGAAGGTGGAGAGGGGAGTGGTGGATTCAAGGCAGATGGTTTGGGCAGAATCCGCCCATTTACAATTGACCTTTTCTTCTCTTGAATGAAAGATCATCTTTCGAGGTTTGATTCCATCAAAAACGAAGAGCTGAAGCGTTTGACCTGGGTGGAGTTCTTCTTTCAAATAATACTTTGCGAATAGAGAGAGAGGATCATAGGTCTCGAGAGGGACTGGTAACACCCTCTTTTCTTTTCGATCTCCATTCTCAATCACCACATTTTGACGGAGGGGATCGAAGGTGATGAGTTGGTGATAATTCTTATTCTTGATCAATAGACCTCCTTGATGGATTTCCTTGGTATAGGAGATGGGCAATCCACTTTTTTCATCAAGGATAGAAACAAACCGGTTTTTCATCCAAAACAGAGATCTTAGGTGTGGAAGGGAATCTACCTGAGCCTCAATCTGTAAGAGAGGAGTGCTTTCCTTTTCTGTCCCATTTTTAATTTTAATGGAAGCTTTAAGAATCGGGATCCCCCATTTATTGGCGGTATAGAAGAAGGTTCGTTTCAAAACACTCCCTTGTCTCTGGATCTGTGGTTCCTCTCCATCAATCAAGGGAGGGAGGAAGAATGGACATAGAACGATAAGAAGAAAGATTCTTTTCATTTTCCCCATATACGCCCTACCTTTTATTAATTATCCAATAAATTATTCGTTTGTCCAGAAAAATTTTATTTCATGAGCATTCGAGGGATCCAGAGGGAAAGCGGGGGAATATAGGTCACGATGAAGAGGACCCCGATGGCGGCCAAAAGAAAAGGAAGGATAGCCTTTACAATCTGCTCCAGTGTAATTTTGGCAATACTGCAGGCGATGAAAAGGCAGACCCCAAGAGGTGGGGTAATCAGACCGATGACCAGATTGAGGACCATCACCAAACCAAAGTGGATGGGATCGATCCCTACCTTTACAGCAAGGGGGAGAAGGATGGGTGTTAGAATGATCAAAGAGGCAGTGGTTTCCATAAAGGTTCCTATAAAAAGAAGAAAAAGATTGATCAGAAAAAGGAGGACCCACTTGTTCGTGGTGATCGATAAAAAGGTTTTGGCCACTATTTGGGGGACTTGATGGTTTGCCAAGATCCAACCAAAGATCGCTGAATTGGCGATCACAAACATGATGATGGAGGTGGTCACAATGCTGTCGATCAGGATCCTCGGAAGATCTCTTAAACGGATTTCTCGATAGACTAAAAAACTGATGATAAAGGCATAAGCCACCGCCACTGCGGCCGCTTCGGTGGGGGTAAATATTCCACCTAAAATGCCTCCCAAGATGATCGCTGGCATCAGGAGGGCCAGTAAGGCATCCTTTAACCCGTAGAAGAATTCTTGGAGGGATTTGATCGGCTCCTTTGGATAGTTTCTTTTGTGGGAAATCCAATAGGCAATTCCAAGCAGGGCCAGTCCCACCATCATCCCTGGAATCACCCCTGCCAAGAAGAGAGCACCTATGGATAATTCTCCAACGGTTCCAAGGATGACCATAGGAATACTTGGAGGGATGATGGGGCCCACAGTCGAAGAGGCGGCGGTGACGGCCGCACTGAAATCTTTATCATAACGCCTCTCGGTCATCGCTGGAATGAGGATGGATCCTAAGGCTGAGGTATCTGCCACGGCGGCTCCCGTGATCCCTGCAAAAAACATACTGGCCACCACGTTGACCAAGGCTAATCCCCCCCTCACATATCCCAAAAGGATATTACAGAAATGGATCAGCCTTCGGGTAATCCCTCCCGCATTCATCAGATTTCCTGCCAGGATGAAAAAGGGAACGGCCAGAAGAGGAAAAGAGTCTGTTCCTGAAAACATCTCCTTGGGCATCAGAAGGAAGGGAATATTGCCAGTATAGAGAAGGGCCACGAAAGAGGTGAGCCCGAGGACAAAAGCAATGGGAATCCCCAAAAGGAGAAAGGTAATAAAGCTGATCGCCAGAACCCAGAGCAAGTTAGAACCCGGCCTCCACTCTTTTCATTTCCTCGGTCTTTTCTATTCCCACCAACCCTTTTCTATGCTTGAGCCCTAAAAAGAATTGATCGAAGAGGTGAATCATCATGAGAAGGGCTCCGACGGGAATGGCGAGATAAGGAAATCCCATGGGGATTCTCATTGCTGGGGAGGATTGTTTCATATTGAACTGGGCTAATTGAAAGCCTTTTACCATCACGGTGAAGAGGAAGAGAAGAAGAAGAACAAGGGTGATCAGGTAAATCGAACGTCTTTTTCCTTCCGGAAGCTTTCCTATAAAGGCCTCCACTCCGATATGGAGCCCTCTTTTTAAGGCGATAGAGGCACCCAAAAAGGAAGCCCATACTAGGGAGTATCGTGAGAATTCTTCAGACCAGGGGAGGGAGTGAACAATGACGAATCGAAAAAAGACCTGGGCAAAGGTGACCAAACACATCGCTATGAGAAGGGTCAAACAACCCACTTCTGCGCAGCGATTCAAAAGATGACTGATTTTCGAAACCATCCATCCCTTGATCCTCTCCTCCCCTCCTCGGGGAGGGAGAGGTAGAAGGAGCTACTTTGTTCCAACAATCCTATCGATCAGATCCTTTCCAAACCGTGATTCATATTTTTTATAAGTAGGCTCTGTGGCTTTCTGGAAGAGTTTTTTGTCCGGGTAAGTGACCTGCATTCCGAAACCTTTCAGTTCTTCCAGCATTTTGGTTTCGTTGTCACGGATAAATTTTCTTTCGAACTTAGCCGCCTCTTTCCCTGCTTCTATAAGGGCCTTCTGAAATTCAGGGGAGAGGTTATTGAATTTCTTTTCGTTCATGAGAAGAAGAGCAGGAGAGTAGACATGCCCGGTAAGGGCTAAATGTTTGTTTACTTCGTAGATTTTGTGGGTTCGGATGATATTGATGGGATTCTCCTGACCATCGATCACCCCTTGCTGAAGGGCGGTATACACCTCCCCCCAGGTCATTGGAGTTGGATCTGCTCCAAGGGTTCGAAAGGCATCCATGTGGACCTCATTTTCCATCGTTCTTAGCTTTAGTCCCTTGACATCTTCGGGCTTATTGACCGGTCGTTTATTATTGGTCAGATTTCGAAATCCATTTTCCCAGAAGGCCATCCCTTTGATGCCAGCCTTTGAGAGGGCTTTCAGGAGATTCTCACCGATAGGGCCATCCAAGACTTTATCCACATGGGCATTGTCTCTGAAGAGAAATGGAAGATCCACGACGAGCATTTGGGGAACAAACCCACCTACCGGACCTGTAGAGGTGATGACGAGATCAATGGTACCGATCTGCAGTCCCTCAATACATTCTCTTTCCCCTTTTCCCAACTGACCTCCTGGATAGATTTCAATTTTGAGATTTCCTTTGGTCTTTTGATCAACCCATCTTGCAAACTCCATTGCCCCGATATGGTAAGGGGCAGAAGTGGAGACAACATGGGCTAACTTTAGGGTAACCGGCGTAGACATGGCCCCTTGGGCCATCCCAAAGATCAAAAGGATACTTGCCATAAGACTCCTCATCCATTTACCCTTTTCCATTTTTATTCCCTCCTTATGATTATTTGATTTTTTCCAGTTCTTTTTCATCGATGTGAAAACTATGCTGGTCTGTTGGAAAGAGCCCCTGCAGGACTTCCTGGCGATAGGTCTCAAATGCCTTTAGCATCTCCTGGCTTAGATTGACATATCGTTTGGCGAATTTGGGTGTAAACCGGTCGAAAAGTCCCAGCATATCATGGACGACCAGAACTTGACCATCGCAGTGGGGGCCAGCTCCGATACCGATCGTCGGGATTTTTAGCCTCTCGGTAATTCTTTTTGCAATCGGAGCTGGAATGGCCTCCAGAAGGACTGAAAAAGCCCCTGCCTCTTCAAGCAAAAGGGCATCCTCAATAATTCTTTGAGCCGTTTGAGCATCTTTCCCTTGGACTTTGAATCCTCCAAGCATAGAGATCGTTTGGGGAGTTAATCCGATATGGCCCATGACAGGGATTCCTGCTTTGACGATGGACCTTACGATCTCTTTGACGCTTGCTCCCCCCTCGAGTTTCACTGCATCGGCTCCTCCCTCTTTTATGAAGCGACCGGCATTGAGGATCGCCTCACGTTCAGAGGAATGATAAGACATAAAGGGCATATCGCCGATGATCAAGGCAGACCTGGCTCCACGAGTTACGGCTTTGGTATGGTGAATCATCTCCTCCATCGTTACAGGGATGGTGTTTTCATAACCTAAAACCGTCATTCCTACAGAATCCCCAACGAGGATAATATCGATTCCGGCCCTATCCTCGAGGAGAGCCGTTGGGTAGTCATAAGCCGTAAGCATCGTGATCTTTCGTCCTTCCCGTTTCATCTGTTGAATATCTACGGGCGTCACCTTTTTTCGATCCATCTTTGCCTCCTGCACTCGAACTTGGTTGTTAAAACGTCTTTTCAATCACTTTAATGAGGTCTGTGATCATCCGATTGTATGGAACTGGGATCCCCAATCGTTCCGCCTCATGGACAATGGCTCCGTTGAGGGAATCGATCTCTGTTCTTCGCTTCCGATCCAGATCCTGGCCCATGGAACAACGATTCTCTCGAGTGGCCTCGATGACGGCCTTCACTCGATCCAGAGGATTTCCATGAATCTCAATCCCCTTTCTCTTTGCCACTTCGACCGCTTCAGAGACCAGGCATTCCAATAGCCTCAAGGTCTCGGGATAATCGAGAATTTGACCGTTTTTCAATCCGGTGATGGCGGCCAGAGCATTAAGACCTACATTGACAAAAAGTTTCTCCCACACCAGGGTGTGGATTTTAGAGGAGACCTCCGTATCAATTCCTGCTTGGCAAAACCTCTGCGAGATCCGATGGATCCGCTCCGTCATCCTTCCGTCAAGCTCTCCCACATAGGTCTTCCCCCATCCAGCATGTCGAATCCGGCCGGGTCCAAGCAAGGTGGCTCCTTGCCCCGTGACGCCTAACAGGACCTTTTGAGGATTCACATGTTTGCAAATCGTCTCCTCGTTTCCAAGACCATTCTGGAGGGTGAGAAAAAGGGTGTCCTCTTTTTCGAGAACTAAAGAGTTTTTCACGGCGCTCTCGGTATCGTAGGTCTTGACAAAGTAGAGGATCAGATCGGCTTTCCCAACGGTTTTGGGATCGGTGGTGGCGTGAAGAGAAATGGTTTGCTCTCCCCCTTTTTCTTCTATGACGAGCCCGTGAGTCTGAAGGGTTTCGATATGCTCCTTCCAGATATCGACCAACCAGACCTCCTCTCCAGTCAGCGAAAGAAGGCCCCCGAAAAGACTTCCCATCGCTCCGGCTCCCATGATGACGGTCTTCATCACAGCCTACCTGATCCAATCAAGTTTCAACTTTTTTTCATTAACATAACCTCTCCTCGGAATCAAATCTTTTTCTCCAAAAAAGGGGTTTCACTTTATCAAAAAAATTTTAATTTAAATAAAAAATTCTCTTGACTCCCATGACGAAAGGAGGTATAAGGAAAATATGGTCAGTGACGAGATTAAACACGAAATCAAGAAGCTTCACATCGGGAAGAAGATCCGAACCCTCCGGAAGGAGGCCGGTCTGGTGTTGCAGGATCTTTCGGATCGAACAGGGCTCTCTAAGCCTTTACTCTCCCAGATCGAGAAAGAGGTGGTCTCCCCTCCTATTGCGACCCTCCTGAAGATCTCCAAAGCCCTCCATGTGAACATCAGCTATTTTTTTCAGGATAGTGAACCTGAAGAAAGGATCGTTCTGGTCAGGAAGGATGAGAGCAGAAAGGTTGATTCTCGATCCTTTGGACGAGAAGAGAGCGGATATTATTATGAAGCGCTCGCTTACAAGAAGGCTAAAAAGTCGATGGAACCGTTTCTGGTGGAGTTTAAAAGAAAAAGGATTGACCGGTTGTCCTTTTTCAGCCATGAAGGAGAAGAGTTTATCTACCTTTTAGAAGGGACTCTGGAATTTAGAACGGAAGACCAGCAGTACATTCTTCACCCAGGAGATTCTCTCTACTTCGACTCTTCCATTCCTCATGCCTATCGGTCTTTGGAAAGAAAGAATGCCAAGGCTTTAACGGTTGTCTATTCTTCAAAATGAAAAGCGAAGGAGGATAGAATCTCAAAAGTGGATCGAAGCCATGATTGAGATCCGATTTCATGGAAGAGGAGGACAAGGAGCCCAGGTTGCTTCGAAGGTCCTTGCAGTGGCCTTTTTTCACGAGGGGTATTATGTTCAATCTTTCCCTGCCTTCGGAGTAGAAAGACGGGGGGCTCCTGTGATGGCTTTTTTAAGGATCGATCGAGAACCCATCCAGTTGAGAGTGAACATCTATAGGCCGGATCATTTGGTCGTTCTCGATCCAACCTTGATCGGCGCTGTGGATCTCACCTCAGGGCTTAAACCAAATGGCTGGATCTTGATCAATTCCCATCAGTCTCCAGAGTCCTTTGAGAGTCTAAGAGGATTTAGAATCGCCACCGTAGATGCGACCTCTATTGCGATTCAATACGGTTTAGGGTCACGAACAAACCCCATCGTCAATACAGCCATCTTAGGGGCTTTTTCAAAGATCACAGGATTGGTAGGGATCGATTCCATCGCTCTGGCCATCCGTGAGGAAATTCCGGTAAGGAAGGATGAAAATGCCAGGGCAGCAAGAGAAGCCTACAATGAGGTCAAATACGAAATTCGAAGCACGACATCCTAAACAAACACAAATTGTCAACATAGAAATGACCTAAAGAGATAGAAATGTTTCAAATTTCGATATGGGAATTTATTTCGAGTTTCGATATTCGGATTTTGAATTTTAAAATGGACGCCATATCACTCGGTTCATAGTGAAAGGGAAGAGATGTCCAAACCAATTCAATTTAAGGGTGCTTCTGAAATGCCAGAGATTCCCATCTCTCTGGGATTCATGGATTGGAACAAAACAGGGGCCTGGAGGGCCCAGCGTCCCTATTATCTCGATAAGACTCCTCCTTGCAACGCTTCTTGTCCTGTGGGGAATGATATCGTCTCTTTTATTCAGAAGATCGTAGAGGAAGATCTGGATGGGGCATGGAGGGTTCTTCGAGAGGAGAATCCCTTCCCAGGAGTCTGTGGTCGAGTCTGTTTCCATCCCTGTGAGTCCCAATGCAATCGCTCCTTCTTGGACGAGCCCATTGCTATCCATGCCCTGGAGAGGTTCGTTGCTGATTTTTCAGAGGGCCAGGATCAAAAAGTAAAACGAGAGGTTGAGAAAGGAAAAGAGAGGATAGCCATCATCGGTTCCGGACCTGCCGGGCTAAGCTGTGCCTATCACCTCGCAAGACTCCATTATCCGGTGACGGTGTTTGAGTCCTTTCCCCTTCCAGGAGGAATGTTGAGAATGGGAATTCCTTCCTATCGTCTACCCCGGGAGGTTTTAGAAAGGGAAATTGCCTTAATCGAATCGATAGGGGTGGATATTCGTACAGGGATCGCCTTGGGCCAGAATCTAACCTGGCAGGATTTAAAGAACTATTCAGCCATCTTCATCGCCACAGGGGCCCATCTCGGAAGACCCCTCGGGATTCCTGGAGAGAAAAGGAGGGGTGTGTTTCAGGGCCTCGAGTTTTTAAAAAGAGTCAACTCCGGTAAGAAGATTGAATTGGGAGAGAAGGTGGGGATCATTGGAGGAGGAAATACGGCCATTGATGTCGCCCGCTCTGTCATCCGTTTAGGGAAGAAGGCCATCCTTCTTTATCGCCGTTCAAAGGAAGAGATGCCTGCATTTGAGGAGGAGGTCTCCGAGGCCCTGGAAGAAGGGGTCAAAATAAGATATCTCGTTAACCCCATCCGCATTCGTTCCAAAGACGGGTTGAAACGGCTGGAGTGTTTGAGAATGAAGTTGGGAGAGAAAGATGAAACAGGACGTAGGAAACCCATTCCCATTCCAAATTCCAATTTTTTTATCGAAGTGGATAGTCTGATCATTGCAGCGGGTGAAGAGATTGAATTCTCTTATTTCCCCAAGGGAATGGAGAGGAAGGGGGGAATTCTCCTGACCCAGAGGGATGGAAGCACTGGAGTCAAAGGGGTCTTTGCTGGAGGGGATCTGACCTCCACTCAACGAACCGTAGCCCATGCCATAGGTTCGGGGAAGAAAGCCGCTCTCGCTATGGACTGCTATTTTAAAGAGAAGGATTCAGAAGAGGCATTTAGACGAGCCCTCATTGGAGAGGGGCCTTCCATTTCGATCTTTCGATATCTTCATCCAGATGAGAGACGGATGGATTCCCACATTGTCCGTTTCGAAGAATTGAATTTGGATTATTTTGAGCGAGCATCGAGGCAGAAGGAAACGAAACTACCTCCAAAGGTAAGGGTCAAAGATTTTAGAGAGGTCACCTCCACGCTTCCTTCCTCCTTAGCCATTGAAGAGGCAGGTCGATGTTTCAGTTGTGGAACCTGCAACGGATGTGAGACCTGTTATGTCTTCTGTCCGGATGCTTCTATTCTGAAGAGGGAAGAGGTTTTCCTTCGCGAAATTGATTACGATTTTTGTAAAGGATGCGGGATCTGCTTTGCTGAATGTCCTCGAGGAGCGATCACCCTCAAAGAGGAGGCGAGATGAAGAAGGTCATTACCGGGAATCAGGCAGTGGCCTATGGAGTCATTTTAAGCCGTGTCGAAGTGGTCTCGGCTTATCCCATTACCCCTCAAACGACGATTGTCGAGGAACTTTCTGAATTAATTGCCAATGGCCGACTCCAAACCCGATTTTTAAAGGTGGAATCCGAACATTCGGCCATGGCTGCTCTGATTGGAGCTTCCACCGGAGGGGTGAGATGTTTTACAGCCACTTCCTCCCATGGATTAGCCTATATGCACGAGATGCTCCATTGGGCCTCCGGGGCTCGCCTCCCTATTGTCATGGTGAACGTCAATCGAGCTATTGGACCACCCTGGAATATCTGGAGTGATCAAAGCGATTCCCTCTCCCAGAGAGATACCGGGTGGATCCAGCTCTACTGCGAAAACAATCAAGAGGTTCTGGATACGATTCTTCAGGCTTACCGGATCGCAGAAACCGTAAGGCTACCCGTAATGGTGGTCCTGGATGCCTTTGTCCTTTCCCACACGTCTGAACCGGTTGAGATTCCAAGCATGGAGGAGGCAGAGGCGTTTTTACCCCCCTACTGTTCTCCTTATCCCCTCGATCCTCAAGAGCCAAAATCCTTTTCGGTGATCACCACTCCGGAGTATTTCTTTGAGTTTCGATATAAGATTCAGAAGGCCATGGAGGAGGTTCCGGAGGTCTGTCAACAGGTAGAAGAGGAGTTCTACTCCCGTTTTAAAAGAAGATATGGCGCGGTTGAAAAATACGGGGATGAGCAGGCTGAAGTTCTTCTTCTCACTTCTGGAACCGTGACGAGCACTTCAAGAATCGTCGTAAAGAAATGGAGGGAGGAAGGGGTAAATATCGCTGGATTAAAAATCAAGAGGTTTCGCCCCTTTCCGGCTAAAGAGATTGGGGAGGCCATAAAGGGGGCAAAGAAATTGGCCGTAATCGATCGGAATCTCTCAGCGGGTGTAGGCGGAATCTTTGCTCAAGAATTAAGGGCCGCCCTTTATTCCCAAGAGGAAAGGCCTGCCATATTTGGATTTGTCTCAGGATTGGGAGGGAGGGATATCACTCCAGAACTACTCGAAGAGGCCATTCAATATACCCTTGTCCATTCTCAACCTAAAGAGGAGATTTTATGGTTGGGACTAAAAAGGTAAATACAAACAAGATAAAACTCCCTGCAGGGGAGCATTTGGGTCGTGGGCATCTGGCCTGTGCAGGATGTGGAGCAGCCATCGCGATGAGACTGACCTTAAAGGCCCTTGGAGAGAGGGTGATAATGGTATTTCCAGCCTCCTGCTGGTCCATCATTCCTGGGTTCTGGCCTTATTCGAGTTTTCGAATAAATGCCGTCCACGCAGGTTTTGTGACCGGGGGGGCAACCGCCTCCGGCCTGCGGGCTGCCCTTGATGTGAAAGGGGATAATGAGACCTTGGTCGCCGTTTGGGGAGGAGATGGAGGTACCTTTGACATTGGGCTTCAGGCCCTTTCAGGGGCAGCGGAACGAAACGAAGACTTCCTCTATATTTGTAACGATAATGAAGGTTACATGAATACAGGAACCCAGAGGAGTTCAGCCACTCCCCTGATGGCCTGGACAACGACCACCCCTGTCAGTCAGCCCAAAGAGAATCCCAAAAAGGATATGATGGCCATTATGGCCGATCATCAGATTCCTTATGCAGCCACCGCGACAATCGCCTATCCCGAGGACCTGATTCGAAAAATGGAAAAGGCTAGGAGCATTCGGGGAACTCGATTCATTCATCTACTCTCCCCCTGTCCTCCGGGCTGGAGAATTCCTTCCGAGATTTCTGTGAAGATCTCAAGGCTGGCCGTCCGATCTCGGGTGTTTCCCCTCTATGAGATTGAGAACGGAAGGAGGTATACCCTCCAGGAAGAAAAACGGATCGTTCCGGTTAAGGAATATCTCAAACTCCAGGGTCGATTCAGCCATCTCAGTGAGAGTCAAATCGAGGAGATTCAAAAAAGGGTCGATGAGGCTTGGGAGCGACTGAAGAGGAGGGTCCGCTGTTAGGACGTCTTATTCAGATCATTAAAAAGAGGAAGATGAGGGTGAACCCGATCATCAAGAGGGCGGTGGCCCAGGCGATGAAATTAAAGAGGGGACCATTGGTGTAGTTCATCATCAATTTCTTATCATTGATGAGAAGGAGCATGAAGATAAGGACAAAAGGAAGGACCATTCCGTTAATCACTTGGGAAAAATACATGATCGGAATGAGAGGAATCTCTGGATAAAGGATCACCCCTGCTCCCAGGAAGATCATCAAAGAATAGATTCCATAGAATTGGGGAGCCTCGACAAACTTTTTATCGATTCCCACCTCCCATCCCAATCCCTCACAGATAAGATAGGTCGTGGACAGGGGAAGAATGGAGGCAGCAAAGAGGGAGGCATTGACCAGCCCAAAGGCGAAGAGATAGGTGCAATATTTTCCCGCCAAAGGTTTAAGGGAGAGGGCAGCATCCTTGGCTGTTTCAATACGAATCCCATGTTTGAAGAGGGTCTCTGCGCAAACCAGAATGATGAAGAAAGCCACGATATGGACGACCACGGAACCTGTAATGACGTCAAATCGAGCGTATTTATACTCCTCGATCTTGATTCCTTTTTCCACAATAGAGGCCTGGAGATAGAACTGCATCCATGGAGCAATGGTGGTTCCTACGAGGCCAATCAACATGGTGATTTCAGAAGACTGGAAGCTTAACTGGGGATGGAGAAGTTGCTCAAAGACATGAGCCCAATCGGGTTTGACCAGAATCCCTGTGATGATATAAGAGAGATAAAAGACACAGGCAATCAGAAAGGCCTTCTCCACTGTTTTATAGGTCCCTTTGACCACCATCCACCACACCAGGAGGGCACTCAAAGGTACAGAAACGAATTTCTCCACACCAAAGATCTCCATCCCCGCTGCCACTCCGGCGAAGTTAGAAATGGCATTCCCCATATTGGTGAGGAACATTCCGATCATCAGATAGAAGGTCACTTTGGCTCCAAATTTCTCACGAATAAGATCGGAAAGGCCCTTGCCGGTGACCACTCCCATTCGAGCACACATCTCCTGAATCACAATGAGGGCGATCATGATGGGAATGAGGGACCAGACCAACTTGAGTCCGAACTCCGCTCCAGCCAGGGAGTAGGTGGTGATCCCTCCTGCATCATTGTCCACATTGGAGGTGATGATCCCTGGCCCCATCAGGAGGAAGAAGAGACCGATCGTTCTCCAGAGGGATTGCTTAGAGGCGGAAATCCATTTTTTATAATCGCTCATCCTTCTTTTCTTTGTTCAGGAGGTTCTTCTCCCCGGGGGACTGAATGGTTTGGAGGATTATCCAGCATCAGGAGCCAATACTTCTAATACACTCCTAAAACTAATGACTCCCTTCAGATGGTTCTCCTCATCCACGACCGGTAAAGCCCGGAATCCATATTTTGCAAAGGCCTCCACCACTTCCTTTTGATCCTCGTCGAGTTTTACACTCACCACCCTGGGGCCCTTGATCTCAGAGAGGGATTGATGGGATTTAGCCGTGAGAAGGTCTCGAATGCTGACCACTCCTTGGAGGACCTCCTCCTCATCCACAATATAGATATAATCCACAATATCTAAATGAGGAGCCTCTGCCCTCAACCGAGCCATAGCCGCCTCCACAGGGGTCTCAGGAGGCAGATGGAGATAGGCCGTTGTCATGAGACCTCCAGCAGTCTCCTCGGGGTGAATCAGGAGTTCTCTTAAATCCTCTGCGATTTTCTCTTCCATCCCTTCGAGAATCTTCTCTGCCCTCTCCTCTGGAAGATCAGCCAGGAGGTCAGCCGCGTCACTGGGGGACATCTCCTCCATGATATCTGAGGCCTTCTCCACGGGAATCGTTTCGATCAAAGCCTTTTGAATCTTAGGGTCAATTTCTTCGAGCGTCTCAGCAGCCATTTCCGTATCGAGAGCTCGAAAGATGGCGGATCGTTCCCGGCTGCTCAGATCCTCGATGATGTCGGCCAGATCAGCAGGATGGAGGTGGGAGAGTTTTTTCTGAGAGACACTGAGTTGAAGGAGGTCCGATCCGGAGAGGAGCTGGACATATTTCCAGGAAATGAATTGGTTGGGCAGCACATAGGAGAAGAGCCACTGCAGAATCTTGTCCATCATCCTCTCCCATCCTACTCGTCTCATCAACCCCCTGAAGCCCACGTCCACATGGACCAGTCTTAAACGGGAGTCGACCCGTAGGAAATGGAGATCATTGACTCGAACCACCTTGGCTCCATAGGTATCTACGATCTGTTTGTCCAGGACCTCTTCTCTGAGGAAGATGATCTCTTTTTGGGAATGAAGGGTTTTTGGATCCTCGAGGCCTTCTTCAGAGCAAAGGAGCCGGGGTTCGATTTGTTGGATCTTTTCCCAAGGAAGATAAGCCTCTCTTTTTCGATTTCTTCGAAGGATCATTCCAATAATGAGAGGGTAAGGTTCGGCTCTCTCCGCAACGAGATCGAAAATCTTCCCTAAGGTCTCTCCTGCAGAATGATAGACCTTTCGATTTAAAAACTCGCTGAAAAAATAGAACTCCTTTAGTTGTTCCATTTAAACCCTTTTGTCTCTTCTATCACCCCGAAGGGGAAGATTGGCTGGGGAAGCTTTTCTTTTTTATAAATGACTTTTCGGGGAGTGTCAAAGGAAAACGGTTTTGATCTCTCCCGGAGCCATCCTTTCAAGGATGAGCTTCACCTCATCCATCAGATCCTCTCTAAACCCTTTTAGAGATGGAACTCTCAGGAGGAGGCATTTGAGTTTCCTAAACTCTTCTTCCTCAATGAATCTTCGAAGGAGTTCCTCGACCTCCTGAGTAGAGACCTCCTTCAGATGGATAAAGAGGCCACGGAGCTCATCCTTAGAGAAGCGTTCGATTACATCGTGTTCCCTCAGCTTGGCTCTTAGATAGATGGCATTAATGAGGTCTGTCCCACCTTGAATGGAGAAGAGAGTGAATCCCCGATTCTCCTCGCTCACCCCTCGCATTTCTTGGGCTCCAGCTTCAGAGGGCTTTTCATAATTTAATTCTTTCAGAAGTCTTAGGTTTCTCAGGAAGAGAACCTGGTGATCCCGTGAACGAAACCACTGGAAGGGAAACCCTTTGGAAACCTCTTCCCTCCTTTTGGCTTTTGCCTGTTTTTGTATCAAAGTATATTCCACTTTTGAATAAAGATTCTTAGCGAGAAACCCAAATTCAATGATCTCCCGGTCTCGCAGGGGGTTCCGATGATAATACTGCCGATACTTTCCCTGGAGGAGTTGCTGAATCGCTTTGATCTCTGCGAGCCTGTTTTGAATCTCCTTATAAAGTTGACGGATCTCAACGATGATCTCTTGAGGAACTTCTCGCTCCGGAGTGACTAAAAGGGACATCTCCTTAAAATTTTCTATACTCTCCTTGAGAGAGTAATAGTTTTGCTGAATCGTTCTTTCTAAACTCTCGGCGTATTGTTGGACCGGATCCTTTGGCATCTCCTATCCTTCAACCCGATTCCGTCCTTTTCTTTTGGCTCGATAAAGGGCGTGGTCTGCTTCTCGAATCAGATCCGTGACCGTGGAGACGGCGGGTGAAAAGGTCGCGATTCCAATGCTGACCGTCAGATTTTGATTGGGTTGCTGACGTTCATTAGGGAAAGAAGTCTCCGCGACGATCCTTCTTATTCGTTCGGCAATCTCCCAGGCCTTCTCCTTTCCCGCATTAATCAGGATAGCCGCAAATTCTTCACCCCCATAGCGGGCAACAATATCGCTCTGTCTCACCCCTTGATGGAGAAGATGGGCAATGCCACGGAGCACCTCATCTCCGGCTAAATGTCCATTTCTGTCATTATAATGTTTGAAATAGTCAATGTCGATCATCAGCAGGGAGAGCTCGGTAGGGTAACGCCGTTGACGTTCGACTTCCAGAGTGAGTTGTTGAATGAAGAATCGGTGATTATAGATTCCTGTCAAGTCATCTGTATAAGAGAGCAGGAGCGCCTCTTCCCTCATCTTTTCCACTTCCTTGACCTTCTCCTTAAAGAGATCTTTGATGGCCTGAAGTTCCCTGGCATACTCATCCCTCTCTCGGATCCTTTCCATCAATTGCCTCTTTAACCTCTCCCACTCCTCCGTCGATTGAATTTTCTCTCTCAGATCTTTCAACTGGATAAAATAGGTCTCCTCCTTCATCGCTCCGAAGAGTTCGACAGGAATCTTTAGCCCATCTTTATTGAGGATATGGAAGGTCTCGACCACTTCCTTTCCCTCCCTCATCGCTTCAAACTGGTCCATCGCCTTACCGGCCTCCTCAAGAGGAAGGATCTCAAGAAAAGTCATTCCGGAGAGCTCCTCCCAGTGGTAGCCTAACAGTTCCATCCCTTTCGGATTTGCTTTTAAAAACTCTTTTTTCTGATTGAGGAGGAAGAGCGGATCTCGGATCATTTCAAAGGAGGATCGAAGGAGAAGCATCTCCTTTTCAAGGGCCTCGATTCGTTGTTGAATCTCTTTGAGTGAAGCACTCATGGATATTAATTTTTATACCATTTTTTGTAACGTTTTTTCCATCTCTTTTAATAGAGTTGGGTCGAAGGGCGAAACCCCCTTCAGGGAGGGATCCAGAGGATTCTCGGGATTGAAATTTTGAAGAACGATTTTTGGTCCAGGCCTTAACTGTTGACCCAGGAGAAGAAGATCTTCTATCGTGTGGAGCTGGGGAACAACCGTCATTCGAAATTCATAATCCACCTTTCCCTCCTTCAGAATTTCAATCGATCTCCATAAGGAGTCCATATGGACTAAAACCCCCGCCGATCGTCGATAGCTAAAAGGATCTAAGGGAGCCTTGATATCCATGGCGATATAATCCACAAGTTGCTCCTCGATCAATTTTTCCAACATCTGGGGATTAGACCCATTCGTATCCAATTTCACCCGAAACCCCCGTTTTTTGATTTCCAAAGTCAGAGCAGGGAGTTCAGGGTGGAGGGTGGGTTCCCCTCCGGTCAGGCAGATCCCATCGATCCAGTCCCGGAGGGGATGAAGGCGTTGAAGAATGGCTTGGAGGGGAATCGACTCATACTCCTCGGGACGAAGGACGAGGGGATGGTTGTGACAGTACGGACATCGAAAGTTACAATAAGGAAGGAAAAGGACGGAGCAGAGCTTTCCTTTCCAATCGACAAAAGAGGTTTCCAGAAAACCTTTGATTTCGATCATCGTTGCTTTTCATAGAAGGAGATAAGAGAGGGATCAGGAAGGACTTTTCGAAATATACTGTTTGACCTCCTGGAGGGTTGGAACGACCCCTCTCCAACTGACGATCTCCTTCTCCTCCTCGTCCTCAATGACCAGAGAAGGGGTTGAAAGGATACTTCTGAAAGAGGCCTCCGCTAACCCATCGATGGTATCTAAATCGTAATGGAATACCGGGAGACCTTCTTTCTTTAATTCCTGTGCCATTTCTTTCAGGGCAGGACATTTTGGACATTTTGATTTGGTAAAGATTCTGATCAGTTTCATTTTTCCCTCCTCAAGGCAAAGGGCAGAAGATCAAGGGAGGATCTCTTGAGTCCTTCATCAGGCCAAGAGAATGGTTTCTCCTCCTCGGTTTTCTATAAAGGCTTGGTTTCGATAGCGGTTTCGTAGCTCCCCCATTTTGCCTTTATTCCAGCTGGAAAGTTTTGTAAAATATCCGGTAATTCGAGTAATTCCATCCACTTCCTTAGAACCGCAATAACTGCAGGAGGATTGAAGTCCTCGACTGGTTCGATGACAGGCATTGCAGGTGGTGAATTCGGGGGAGAAGGCAATCTGGTCATTCTGCGTCTGGCGAAATGTTTTGATCACAAAATTGGCGATGGATTCCTTAGAAGGTTTAGCCTCCCCTAACCAGAGATGAGTCAGAGCGCCCGCTTCGATTAAGGGATGAAAGAGGCCTTCCTGTTTTACTCGTTCGATGGGATTAATCGGCGCACTCACATTGAGATGGGTCGAATTGGTATAATAGACTTCCCCTCGAGTGAGGTCTCCTTTGACGATATGGCCTGATTTTGGAGAGTGATATTTCAGATCCAGTTTCGCAAATCGATAGGCTGTGGATTCGGCAGGGGTCTGTTCTAAGACAAACCGCATTCGATGCCGTTCGCTCAACTTATCGACCAGAAGCTTCATATGGGCAATCACCTTTAATCCAAATTTAAAGGCCTGCCTCGATTGGTGCATCTCCTCACCTGTGTGAATCTGAACCAATTCGTTGAGTCCAACCATCCCGATAAGGAAACTGGCCCGATCCATTCTCAGATAAGGGATCCCATCTCGCTTCATCGCGAGAAGGGCCAGGGGGCCCTTTTCTCCCAGAGAGAGGAGCTTTTCAATAAACTGTTTCTTTTCGAGATGGGCCTTGACCGCCATTTCCACAAATTCTGTAATCTTGGAGAAGAGCCTGGTATCGTCCCCTTTGGCCAGATAGGCAATTCTGGGAAGGTTAAGGGTCACGTTCTGCAGGGCACAATAGCGCATCCTCCAGGGTTGTTGGGCATCTTCGAGATCGGATTGCTCGAGTTTAAAACTGAGCCGACAGCATTCAGAGATTTTTGCTGTTTCTCCCCGATCAAATACATAGTAGGTATTCCCTTTTTCAGAGGCTACTTCGGAGATATGATAGAGAAACTCCATATAACGGGGGGTTTGAAAGAATTTCTCCGTAATATGAACCAGGGGTTTAGGAAAGAAGAATGGCCTTCCAGAACCATCCCCTTCCAAAAACACATCGAAGAGGGCCCAGGCAAATCGTTGGGATTCTTCCAGGTAGTCGCTATAGGTCTTTCCGGTTTGCTCCCCTCCGGGGCCAATAGCTGGAACCTTCTCAAAATGCTTAGGAATTTCCCAATAAAGATTAAGATCGGTAAAGATCGCCTGCCCTCCTCGAGCCACAGCCTGCTGAGAGAATTCGAAGATCATCATCTGGGCGAGTTGTTCTAATTCTCTATCCGACATCCCTACCAGATAAGGAGCAAAGAAGATATTGACTGCATCCCAGCCAATGGCCCCTGCAAAATGGCTCTGCAATGCAGCGGCAAACTTCACCATGTGGGCGAGGAGGACTTCAGGGTGTTTAGCAGGTTTTGCCATCGCGATGGAATTAGGGAGGCTGAGACCGAAGCGTTTGATGTATTCGAGGGATTGACCGCTGCAGTAAGGACGGTCGATGAACCCGAGGTCATGAAGATGGATATCTCCTCTCATGTGGGCATCTGCAATCTCTTCTGAGAATACAGAAAGGAGGGCATATTCTTTTTTAATCCTTTCAGCGAGGGTGAGGTTGGTGGCTTCTGGACCATGAGGGACATTGGCATTCTCCTTGTTGGGGTGAAGGATAAGTTGATCCACATCGTAAAGAGGCATTCCCAAACGGGTGTGCATCTTGCGAGCCTGCTCCAGTCCCCGCTCGATCAATTTGGTATCCACCAATTCACGGATGAGAGGGGCCGTAATCATCTTAATCTTTGAGGTAAGGATCAGTTCTTCCACTTCCCTGGCAATCTCTCTGGCCGTGTCGAGATCTACGTAAGTCTCTCTCAGGAGGGCATCCACGATTCTTTGGCGATCCCAGCCGTGCAATGACTCCTCAGAAGTGCGGACAAAAAGAGCCATATCTGTCGTTTCGAATTCTTCTCTCAATCCTCTACTTTCCCCTTTCATCTCCATCATATTTGGCATATTGGCTCACCTTTTTTCTCACCCATCCCTTACCCTTGAGAGTGGGATGAAGGTTGAGAGGGATTTTCAATATTTTTAGATTGAAACTATGGTAGGACTATATATTGTATGATTTTTCTTCTTTACAACAAGATCTTGTTATTTGTCAAGTGAAAATTTTAAAAACCTGTAAGTCTGCGATTTTAAGGGTGTTTGCTTTAGATTAAAGTTTTTTCGTAGAAGTTGACTTAAAAAGGCCCTCGTAGTATAAAAATGGTTAAGTTCAAATTTCAGGAGGAAGAGCTTTGTCAGGAGTAGCGACGATCATTCTTGCAGCAGGGAAAGGAACCCGGATGAGGTCCGATTTGGTCAAAGTCCTTCATCCTCTCTTGGGCGTTCCTATGCTCTCCTATCCGATCGACCTATCCATCAAAGGAATCAATGCTGAAAAGACGATCGTCGTCATTGGTCATCAGGCTGACCGAATTCGGGAGGCCTTTAAAAATGTCCAGGTCCAATTCGTCCTTCAGGAGGAACCCCTTGGGACCGGTCATGCCGTCCTTCAGGCCCTTCCTCTCCTGGATGGGTTTCAGGGAACAGTGCTGATCCTTTATGGAGATGTTCCTCTGGTGAAGGCAGAGACCCTGAAATGTTTTATTCAGACTTTCCTTAAAAATGACTCGACCCTTTCTGTTCTGACCGCAGTGGTGAAAGATCCCTTTGGTTATGGTCGAATTATCCGAAATGCAGAGGGGTGGCTGGAGAGGATTGTTGAGGAGAAAGATGCTTCTGAGGAGGAACGACTCATTCGAGAAATCAACACAGGCCTCTTCTGCATCAGAGCCCCCTTTCTCTTCGAGGGATTAAAACAGATCAATCGAGAGAATGCCCAAGGAGAATACTATCTGACCGACCTCGTTGAGATAGCCCGAAGGATGAATCTCCGATGTACTGCCCATATGGTTGCGGATCCTTTGGAGGTGATGGGAATCAATACACGATTGGATCTCAGCAAGGCCCATGAATTTCTCTATCAAGAGAAGGCAAAGGATTTAATGGCTGCAGGGGTGACCATCTTAGATCCCAAAACGGTCTATATCGACAGAGAGGTAGAAATAGGAAGGGATACCATTGTCTATCCCTATTGTTTCCTTCAGGGGAAGACAAGGATCGGGGAGCGGTGTGTGGTCGAATCCAATTCCAAGATTTCTGATTCCTGGATTGGTAATGAAGTAACCATCCGTTCAAATTCCATCGTCACCGAAAGCCGAATAGAGGATGGGGCCATCATCGGACCCTTTGCCCATTTAAGACCCCTGAGTGAGATCAGGAGCAAGGCAAAGATCGGGAACTTTGTAGAGGTGAAAAAATCGGTGATCGGCCGGGGGACCAAGGCGAATCACCTCGCCTATATCGGGGATTCCTTTATCGGGGAGGAAGTCAATATCGGCGCAGGGACGATTACCTGTAATTATGATGGATTTGAAAAACATCAGACCATCATCGGAGATCGAGTCTTTGTGGGATCCAATGTAGAATTGGTAGCCCCGGTGAAGGTGGGGGATCATGCGACGATCGGGGCTGGAACGACGGTCACTCAGAATGTCCCGGAAGGGGCTCTTGCGATCAGCCGTGTCAAACAGCGAAACATTCCGGGATGGAGGAAGAAGGTCGAGTCCCGACGGAAGAAAAAGGAACCATAGAGATGTGTGGAATTGTAGGATATGTGGGACAACGAAAAACAGCGGAGGTCCTTTTAGACGGGCTGAAAAGACTGGAATACCGGGGCTATGACTCGGCCGGGATTGCAGTGTTTCATCGAGGAAAGATCGAGATCCGACGAAATGAAGGAAAATTATCAAAATTAGAGGAAAGGATTCGGGGAGAGAGCTTTGATGGGAAAGTTGGGATTGGGCATACCCGCTGGGCCACCCACGGGAGACCTTCGGATGAGAATGCCCATCCCCACAAGGCAGGCCGAATCGCTGTCGTTCACAACGGAATCATCGAAAATCACCTTCCTCTCAGGGAGTTTCTAAAAAAGAAGGGTCGCCAGTTTACCTCTGAAACGGATACCGAGGTCATCTCCCACCTTATCGATGAATTCGTCAGGGAAGGAGCCTCCTTCTTTGAAGCCGTCCTTCTGGCTCTGGATAAAATTCAGGGCTCCTACGCCCTGGGTATTCTTTTTGAGGGGGAGAGGGAGTGCCTGATCGGAGCTAAAAAGGAGAGTCCTTTAGTCGTAGGAATCGGGGATGGGGAGTATTTTATTGCCTCAGATATCCCGGCCATCCTTCCCTATACTCGAACCTTTGTCTTTCTGGATGATGGAGAGTTGGTCTTTATCTCAGGGGAGGGAATCCGACTCTTCAATATGAGAGGGGAGGCTGTCTCAAAGGAGCCAAAACGAGTGGATTGGAGCCCAGTGATGGCCGAAAAGGGTGGCTTTAAACATTTTATGCTCAAGGAAATCTTTGAGCAGCCCAGGGCCGTGATCGATACCCTTAGAGGTCGGGTCTCTGAAGAGAAGGGGGATGGGCTCTTTGAAGAACTTTCGTTGGATGATTCCATCCTGAAAAGGTTCAGAAGAATCTGTCTCATTGCTTGCGGGACATCCTATCATGCTGCTCTGGTTGGAAAATTTCTCATCGAGGGTTTTTCAAGGATTCCTGTTGAGGCTGACATTGGATCCGAATTTCGATATCGAAATCCCATCCTCGGAGAGGATACCCTCCTGGTGGCGATCTCCCAGTCCGGGGAGACTGCTGATACCTTGGCTGCCTTGAGGGAAGGGAAGCGAAAAGGATCCTCTACGCTCGCTATCTGTAATGTATTGGAATCAAGCTTAGCCAGAGATTCCGATCATGTAATTTATACCCGTGCAGGACCTGAAATTGGGGTGGCCTCCACCAAGACGTTTGTCACCCAACTCGTCATCCTCTTTCTCCTTTCTCTCAGGATGGGGAGATCCTTGGGCCATCTTTCCCAAGAAGAGGGGCGATCCTTGATCCAGAAGCTGATCAGGATTCCCCATCAGATGGAGGAGATTTTGAAGGCTTCGCCAAAGATTGCCGAAATCGCCCGAAAGTATCTCGAGGCAAAGGATTTCCTTTATCTTGGGAGAGGGATCAACTATCCTCTCGCCCTCGAAGGCGCTTTAAAATTAAAAGAGATCTCCTACATCCATGCCGAAGGGTATCCCGCAGGAGAGATGAAGCATGGCCCGATTGCCTTAATTGATCGAGAGATGCCCGTTGTCGTGATTGCTACCCAAAATGAAGTCTATGAGAAGGTTCTATCTAATATCGAAGAGGTTAAGGCAAGGGGAGGAAAGGTCATCGCTTTGGCCTCCCAATCGGACGCTCTCATCTCAAAGAAGGCCGATGACATCATTTTCATCCCGGACACTCATCCCACCCTTGCTCCGATCCTCCTGGCCATCCCGCTGCAGCTTCTGGCCTATTATATGGCCGATTTAAAAGGAACGGATGTGGATCAACCCCGAAATCTGGCTAAAAGCGTCACCGTCGAATAAGACTACTGAAAAATGTAAATTGCAAAATGAAAGGGGAGCAATTAGAATTAAGGGTGTCCTTTAAGGTGGCACGTTGCCTTGTGTAATTCCTCACCGAAAAGGTGTGAATATCTATGGGTCCGAGAGGGATACCTTCGAAACTCTTAGAATGGGGATTCATCCCTCTTGGATCTTTCCCCTAATTGGGTGATGGCTTACGGGCCCTGTTAAATTTTTCATGGACATTGGGTTCCAGTTAGAATGACTCTCCTTGAT
>JBBIMX010000018.1:0-37505 GCA_037444165.1 Deltaproteobacteria bacterium
TTTTTTAAAAATTATTAAATAAATTTTTTACTCCTTTGTCAAGGAAAAATTGTTTGACCCTAAAGCCATCTCGTGTTAATTTGGTAAAGGTAATTTAAAGTTTAACGATTGGAGAAAACCTATGAAACTGGCTGGAGTGATGCCCCCTATTACCACGCCTTTTCAAGACGGAGCCCTGGCTCTCAGTAAGCTCAAAAAAAACTTTCAGAAATGGAACAAAACAGGCCTTTCAGGCTACCTCGTCTTGGGGTCGAATGGAGAGGCCGTCTATTTGAACGAAAGGGAGCGATTGAAAATCATTGAAACCTCTCGGGAATCTATTCCTTCTTCCAAAATAATGATGGTTGGAACAGGAGCGGAATCTACTCAGGAGACGATTCGATTCACCAATCAGGCTGCCAAGATGGGAGCGGACTGTGCCCTCGTGGTGACCCCCTCCTATTTTAAGGGCTCCATGAAACCCCAAATTCTCTACGATCACTTTATCGCCGTGGCTGAAAGCTCCGAGATTGGAATTCTCATTTACAACGTGCCTCAGTTTACTGGAATCAATTTAGAGGCCGAATGGGTCGCCAGACTTTCGGAACATCCAAATATCATTGGAATCAAGGATAGTTCTGGCCATATAGGGCAGTTAAGTGAAATTGTCTCTCTCTCCAAAAAAGGATTTGCTGTCTTTGTTGGCTCTGCTCCTGTCTTTTATCCGGCCCTTTGCGTAGGGGCGATAGGAGGAATTCTGGCTGTCGCCAACGTGGTCCCTGAAACCTGTGTGGAAATCTATAAATCATACCTTCATGGAAAAATGGATCAGGCTAAAGAGCTTCAAAATCGGCTCACTCCTTTAGCCAAAGCCGTGACCACTCAGTATGGGATCGGAGGCCTCAAGATGGCTATGGACCTCAATGGCTATTTTGGAGGAAACCCTCGTCCCCCCCTCAAAAGACCCGAAAAAGAGGTTGAAGAGAAACTAAAAAAACTCTTAGAAAATTTAAAAAGCTAACCTTCCTCCTCCATTAGGTATAGCAGTTTTTTAAATGACCAAAATTTTTGGTAAATATTTTTTACCATTTCTCTCACCTCTAACTTGACAAAAATTTCAATCTTGATATCTTATTTATAACCAGGAGTGAAAGGAGGTGAAGATTAAGTTATCTAAGTCTTTTTAAAAATTCATTTTTCCTAAAGAAAGGGGGGAAGATTATGGCTGAGACCATTAAAGCAGGGTGTCTTCAAGATTGGAAAGTAGGGGATTTACCTGAGGCTCCAAAGAGAGGGGTTAAGAATGCTTTGAAAATGCTTGGCCCGGGTGCCATTCTCCTCTCTCTATCCATTGGCAGTGGCGAGTGGCTGATGGGACCTGCAGCCGCGGTTCAGTACGGACCGATGCTGATGTGGATTACCACCATTGCCTGTATTGTTCAAACCTTTTTTAATCTCGAATGTATTCGCTATGTTATATTTTCTGGGGAACCAATGATGATCGGCTATAATCGTTTAAAACCAGGCCGCTGGCTCTGGGGCCCTTTCTGGATCATTACTTGTGTCGTATGTATCGGACCCGGATGGGCTATCACTTCCGCTACAGCTTGGACAGCGATTCTTATCAATAAGATGCCTGGGCCAGAACAAAAGGTCACGGTCATGGTTTGGGGGCTCATTTGGACGGCTCTGGTGCTCTTCATGCTCCTCTGGGGAAGAAAAGTGGAAAGTACCTTAGAAAAATTATCCTGGTGTTTTGTGGCTGCGATTGTAGGATCTATGGTCATCTTGATTATCGGTTGGGTTCCCGCTGAATCGATTTGGAGAGTTACCAAGGGGTTCTTCTCTTTCGGAATGATTCCTGAGGGAGCGGACCCTGTGCTTCTTGGAGGTTTTGCAGCCTACTCTGCTGCTGGAGGGATTTTCAATATCTCGGCCTCGAACTGGTTTAGAGATAAGGGATATGGAATGGGGAAAGAGGTTGGTTATATATCAGGGGCGATTGGTGGTGAAAAAATTGAAGTCTCTCCGACTGGTATTGTCTTCAGGCCTACCGAGGAAAATATGAGGAAATGGAGAGATTGGCTCCATTTTGCTCGGATAGACCAGTGGATCCTTTTTGGATTGGGTTGTTGGATCGGAATGTGGCTCACTGTAAATTTTGCTGTGGGTTTGATCCCACAAGGAACTAAACTGGCAGGTTGGGCAGTAGCTGCCTATCAGGGAGATGCTATTCGTAAGTTCTTAGGAACCCCTGGATGGGTCTGGGTTCAACTCATCGGTTTCTGGGTTCTTTTCGGAACTCAACTCGGTGTCACTGACTCAGCTACCCGACAGATGGCTGATATGCTCTATAATCTCTGGCCAGGTTTAAGAGAGTGGATCAAAGGGGATATTCGTTGGATCTATTATATCGTGTTTGGCTTAGTGGTCCTCTGGGTGATTCTGATGGTATCGGTAGTAAAACTCCCATTAACCTATATTTTGATCCAGGCCAACATTGCGGGCTTTGTCTTCGTCTATGGTGGGATTCAAACCCTGGTGGTCAATCACAAATTTCTCCCCAAAGCGATCAGACCTAACTGGTTTGAAGACCTCATGGTCATCTGTATGATCATTTTTTATGGAATCTTCAGCCTCTTTGCTGTAAACAAGGCCTTCAAAACTACGGGATGGGTGATCCTGTTAATTATCTACCTCATTGTTCTCGCATTTGGGATAGTTGATCTGGCAAAGAGAAAAGAAGAAGGTTATCAGGAATAAAAAAATGCCCCAGCACTCTTTAATTCATTAGGAGTGCTGGGGAAAAATGTTCAGATGATAAAAAACTATTTCAGCAAATTTACTATTTTTTTCTGGTGTGGGATTGGGTTTTTATTGGTTGCCCTACGTCACATTTTCATGAAAGGTTACACCCATAGGGCCGGGTTCATGATCCTGCTGGGCCTGGCCCTTCTGGCTGCCGCTTTCACAGATAGGCAGAAAAGGAAACTTCAGACCTGGAGAGAAGAACAACAAAAGAAGTTAACGAATAGTTTAAAAAGATGAGAATCCAAATTATTCGTTAGGGAAAACGTTTTCAAACCCTTTAATAAATCCATAAATGACAAACCCAATGATCCCTATGACGATCCCCGCACAAACGAATAAAATGAAATTGGGAGGGAGAATAAAAGGCATATTCCCAGTTGTTCCTGTGGTCATATGAACCCCCCTTTATGGATGACTTATTAATTTAATTAATTAAAAAATCTCTTTTTGTCAATCCAACTTTCCTTTATGAATTAAAGATTTTTCGATTTGATCTCTGGATTTAAACCCCGAAGATGGATAAGAATCTTTTGTAACTCCTTATTCCTCATCACGCCGAATAAAAAGATCTTCTCTTTCTCTAAATGAAATCGAATAAAACCGATCGGGAAATGAGGACCTTCAATAAGCCCAATTTCTTGAGGAGAGATTTTCATTGTCCTTCTGAAACTGGTTAACTCCAGCGCTCCGTTATTGTCCATCATCATCTTATAAAAGATTCCAAGAGAAAAATACCAAGTAAAAATAAAAATGAATGCAATCATAAATAATTGAAACCAACTCTTCCACCCTTTTATTCCAAAAAGATAAACAGAAACGACTGTCCAAGCAGTGAGAAGGAGATAAAAAGTTAACAGATAGAGAAGCGGGGCTTTGTATCCCTTACACTCCTCCAATGAAACGGAGAGAGTTTTCATAATAACACCACCGAAGGCAACCCTCCTCTAAAAGGCCATCTGCTCTCTAAGAGGGTGAGTCGTTGGGCATCCTTATCCCCTATAAAATAACTTTGGAACAATAAGAATGATTTCTGGAAAGATCATACAAAGAACTAAACCAATAAATTGAAGTCCAAGAAAGGGAGCGGCTGATCGCCAGATATCCGTGGTGGTGACTTCAGGGGGAGCCACTCCTTTAAGATAAAAAAGGGCATACCCAAAGGGAGGGGTAAGGAATGACATTTGTAAATTAACAGCAAAAAGCACACCGAACCAGATTGGGTCAAAGCCTAACTGTCGAATGATGGGGCCAAAAATAGGGATCGTCAGCATGATAATTCCAACCCAATCAATGAAACAACCCAAAAAGATAAGAATGAATTGCATAATCCACAGAATCACCCACCGGCTCAGCCCTGATCCCACAAGCAAATTCGTCACGAACTGTCCTCCCCCTACCATTACATAGAGAGCCACAAAGATATTGGCTCCAAACATCGTCCAGAGAACCATGGCAGATGATTTCAAGGTATTCTCTGCAGCCTCTACAATCCCTTTCCACTTCAATCTTCCTTGAAGAATGGCAATGATGATGGCTCCGGTAGCCCCTACCCCGGCAGCCTCCGTGGGTGCGGCAATGCCGATAAAAATAGTTCCAAGGACGAGGAAAATTAGAATTCCAGCTGGAAGGAGAGGTAAAAGAAGTCTAATTCTTCCGGAAAGGGGAAGCCTTTCTTCTTTTGGAATTGGAGGACCCATCTGAGGGTTAATGTAGCATCGAATGGTAATATAAATGGCATATAGGCTGGCAAGAAGAAAGCCTGGCAAGAAAGCTCCTCCATAGAGTTGACCAATAGAACTATTATCAACCATCCCGTAGACGATCAACATCACACTCGGAGGGATAAGGATACCGAGAGTTCCACCTGCGAGAATGGATCCGCAGGCTAAATACTTATCATATTTCCTTTTAAGCATCTCAGGGAGGGCGATCAAACCCATTGTCACTTCGCTTGCTCCGATGACTCCAACCATAGCAGCCATCATCGTGCAAGCTCCTACAGTCGCTGTGGCGACTCCTCCTTTAAGATGGCCCACCCATTGATAGACCATTTCATAGATATCGGCAATAAGCCCACTCCGTTCGAGAATATTGGCCATAAAAATAAACAAAGGGATGGCTGCCAGAAGATAATTTACCATCAACCCAAATACTCGAGTAGGAATGATATTAATGGCAGAAGGACCCTGAAGGAGAGCCGTAAAGATAACCCCTATGGTTCCACAAGAAAAGGCCACTGGGAGCCCCAATCCCAAAAGGATGAATAAAGATCCAAACATCAGGATGGTAATCAGTTCAATACTCAGTTCAATACTCATTCAAACTCCCTCCCTGTTACCGCAAAATGAATATCCCGAATTAACCAGACAACCCCCTGTAGAAGCAACAAGAATCCTCCAAGCACCATCATAAATTTGACAGGATAATATGGGGGTTGCCAGTCTGTAAACGAAAGTTCCCCTAAAATTTCAATCCCAAAAATGGTGGCGCCTGCATTATAAGTTTGTGAGGCCCAGTAGAAATTCCAGCAGGTATAGAGAAAAAGAATGTTAAATAGAAAAAAGAAAAAGGCACCGATGATATCCAGATAGGCTCTTGTCCGAGGCGATCGGGTTGAATAGAACACATCCACTCTTACATGAGCACGATAGTAGTGGGCATAGCCTGCTGCCACGCAGTAGTAGATGGCAAAGAGAAGGGTCATACTCTCATGACCCCAGTTGGTGGGCATATTGAATAAGTATCGCATGACCACCTCAAACGTAATAATCCCCACAGCCATCAGGGTCACATAAACCATCATCTTACCCACAAAAATATTTGTTTTGTTTACAGCCATCATGAATGTCCTTAAACCCTTCATAAGGATCTCCTCACTTTACTCGTTCATCAAAATCTACTTAGTCCTTTCATTCTTGAAACACAGAAACCCATTTTTCATTCTTTTCGTGGATCCCTACCCTCCTGATAAGGATAAAGAAAGTTCTTAGATTAGAAGGGGAGGGTAAACCCTCCCCTTAACTTTCTTAAAGTGTTAATTTTCTTCCCTGGGAATCGACCAGATCAGATTCGCTATAGTAGCCCACCTTGACGCTCTTCATAAATTCCCACTGAGATTTAAAGGCCCTTAAGGCAAACGGGTCTTTCTTTGCCCATTTGACCCACATCTCAGGAGCAAACTTTTTAAACTTTTCAATATCAGACTCCTTCAAACGAATAATTTCGACCCCTTTCTGTTTGAATTTCTCAAAGGCTTCGATATCGGCCTTCTGCACAAAGGCATACTGCTCCCAGGAATGCTGATGAACGGCTGCTTCAACGATCTGTTGGAGATGCTTTGGCAAAGCCTGCCATTTTTTCAGATTGATATCTAAACTCATCAAGTCAACTGGTTGGTGTAAACAAGGGGTCGAAGGAGGTCCCATAATGATATACTTGGTAATTTCGGCAAACCCCAAGCTATAATTTACGGCTGCACCTACAAAGTCAGAAGCGTCAATCACTCCTTTCTCCAATGCCGGATAAATCTCTGCACTTGGGAGAAGAATCGTTGAAACACCCGCCGCTCGATAAATCTCAGCAATCATTCCTCCCGGGTAACGAATCTTCTTCCCCTTAAATTCTTCAAAGGAACGGATAGGAACTTTAGAATGGATGAGATTATCATCATGTTGAATGGGACCGACATAATAAAGGTTATGTTGTGCATAGGCCTCACGAGCAATCTTTTTCCCTCCCAATTCTTCGAACCAGGTTTCCCATTGGTCCGGTCGATCCATTCCAAAAGGATAAGAGGAGAGGAATCCTGTGACAGGAAGTTTTCCAACCCAATAGAGAGTGAAACAATGCATCGCATCAAAGACCCCTGCCTTCACAGCATCAAACATTTCGAAGGTCCCAACGATGGCCCCTGCAGGAAATCCTTCAAAGATTAATTTCCCTTCTGAGAGTTCTCCAACCAATTTGCAAAGGTTTTGGAAACAGACATAGGCCGCATCTCCTGCATTCCATGCAGTTTGAACCTTCCATTTGATTGGAGCAGCAGAGGCATATTTAAGAAAGGCTGGAACTCCTACTGTTGCAGCCGTTGCACCAGCCACTGCACCGGCTGTCTTTAAAAACCTCCGACGTGATACGTTCTCCACTTTTGTCTTTTTTTGTCTCATTTTCTTTTCCATAAGGCCCTCCTTTTATTCAAGAATGGTTAAAAGCCAAAATCCTTGCCCTCTTCCCTTTATCTCCTCACCTCCTTTCCCGGTAAAAGTGTTTATAAAAATGGTCTTATCTTTTTACTGGACTTTCTTTATTGGACGGAATTTTTAAAACAAATATCCTTTATTGTCAATCCATTTATTGACAAAGGTGAATCGAAGTTATGAGCCCATGGCTTCTAAAACGACTTCAGTAATATCTCTCACCTTTAATTTGATTTTATTCTTCCTGGCATAGCCCGATATCGTTCGGATACACTGCTGGCAGGCCGTCACCACCTCCTCTGCCCCTGTCCTCTGAATCTCCTCAATCTTTCTTTTAGCAATGGCAGCCGAAAGCTCTGGGTCGATCATCTCGAGGTCTCCTCCTCCTCCGCAGCACATACTCAACTGGCGGTTATTCTCAAGCTCAACCAATTTTATCCCCGGAATCTTCTTTAAAATATTTCTTGGAGGATCGAAAACCTTACTATTCCTTCCTAAATCGCAAGGGTCGTGATAGGTCACCACCCTTTCACGTCCATCATGGAAAACGATCTTCCCTTCTCCAATCAGTCGTTCAATGAACTGAGTTGAATGGAGAGGTTCAGCATCGGTGTGATACCTCTCCTTCCAGGTATGATAGCAGGAGGGACAGGCAAAGACGATCGTTTTAGCACCCACTCTCTGAACCCTCTCTTCATTGTGGTCTTTGAGCCTCTTCATTTTCTCTTTCATTCCTGCCTGAATTAAAGGAAACCCGCAGCACCACTCCTCTCCCCCGAGAAGCGTAAAATCCACATGGGCTCGATGAAAAATTTGGACCAGATTCTGAGGGATCTTGTGAGCCATTGGATAAAAGGAAGCCACGCATCCTGTAAAATAAATCACCTCGGCCTTCTCCTTCTGGAATCGATTCTCCGGAATCCCTTCCATTGCTTCCATCCACATGGTTCGATGGGCATTTGGTTCGTTTGAAATATTGAAGTGATGTTCAATGGCTTCAGCGACACGATCAACGACCTGAGGATAGAGCCTCCTTTCAACCAGACATTCCCTTCCGGCCAGAACGCCCTGATTGGTTTCTACGGCAGGGAAACAGGTCTGGGTACAGAGTCTGCAACCTGTGCACCGATAAAGGCTTTCTTCAATTTCAGGTGTCCAGTCAATTTTCCCCTCAATGATGGCCCGGATAAGGGCATTTTTCCCCCGAGGGGTGGCCCATTCCTTTCCCACCGCACTATAGATGGGGCATACAGCCAGACAGAAACCGCATCGATTACATTTTGCAATCTCATCGTATAATTGAGCTTTAAGCTCCTCTTTCTTCATGGAAAACTCCTTCTCTTAGATTCCACCTAAAAACCTACCGGGACTAAAGATTCCCTTGGGATCGATCTGCTCTTTTAGGCGACGCATAACGGAATAGTCCGGTCTCGTTTCTCCCCAGACAGAAATCCTCTTTTTTAGAATAGAAGGGGCCCTCTCCACGATCATATTCCCCTCGTGTTTGACCGCTTCGGAAGTCAATTTTTGAATCAATTCGATGAGGGAATCCATTTTGGATCTTAGGTTTCTTCCCGGGAAAAGAAAGGAGTAAAGAATTCCATTGCCGGAATGGGAAATGAAGGCCCCTTCCATCCCTCTCTGATTTATTATCTCTTCATAACTTTTCATGACCTCCCCACTTTTGGAGATCAGTACATTGGATTTAAAAGATAAGAACGATGTCCCTCCCTCCTTTAACGAGCTGGCAAAATCCCTTAAAGCAGACCAGAAGGATTGATGTTCCTCCGAGTGAAGGACCCATGGATCAAGGGATTGATATTTTTTCCCTCTCTCCGTTAATTCAGAAATCTCCCTTTCGATACTCTCTTCCACTCCATCCAAACCAATAGCAATCAAATAGTTCGCCTCTCGGGGTAACGAAACAGGGGGGTTCAATCTTTTCACTGCAGATCGATTAAGGGTTTCAATCGAGGAAGGAAGGAGTTGAGAACCGATCATCTCTTGAATAAAGGCATCCCCGTCTTCCAATCGAACGAAGGGAATTAGGAAGGTAGCCTCTTTTTCAGGAAGAGGAAGAAGTTTAAAGGTCATCTCACAGAGGATTCCTAAGGTTCCATAAGAACCGATCAAGAGCTTACTCATATCGTAGCCAGAAACATTTTTGACTGTTTTTCCTCCAGAAACCACAATATCTCCGTTGGGGAAAACGGCTTTGGTTCCGATCACCAGATCTCTTGCTGTGCCGTAGATATATCTCCTGGGACCACTTGAATTAGTCGCTACAATCCCGCCTAACGTTGCCTTCTCTGTAAAAGGAGGGTCCATAGGAATGAAATACCCCCTCCCCTCTTTTGCCAATCTCTTCTGGACCTCTCTTAAGGTAATTCCGCTCTCGGCAGTCAGGGTTAAATTATCACAGTCACAATCAGTGATTCGATTCAGCCGCTGGGTAGAGAGAAGGATATCCACCTTTTTGGGAATATTCCCTATCTCAATTTTAGTTCCATTTCCCATCGGAATAATCGTCAAAGTTTGATCAAAAGCATAGGCCACAATTTTTGAAACCTCTTCCGTCGTTGCCGGATAGACGACCACTTTTGGACGCTTTCCATCAATCCTGAAAGATTGAAGTTTATCTGAATCTTTCAGTAGATGGGCTTCTCCAACCATCTCTTTCATTTTTGAAATCCATTTTTCAGTTCTTCTCATTCAAAAACTCCTTCCTTCCCCCTTCACCCTCGGACTTCCCTTTTACAGAAAAAAACTTGGTTAAATCTCTCTTTATGGGATCAAGGATAGGCGAGGGAGAGGATTACATTTGAACTTCTGGCAGAACCTTTCCAGGATTAAAAATATCCTCTGGATCGAGGGCCTTCTTCACCTTTCTCATCGCTGAAATATCCTCGGGGGTAAAGACAAAAAACATTTCTTTCTTTTTCTCTGTCCCAATTCCATGTTCTCCACTGATAGTTCCCCCGGCGTCTGCACATATCTTTAAAATTTCAGAACCGGCCAGATGGACTTTCCTTAACTCCTCTTCGTTTCGTTCATCAAAGAGGATGAGGGGATGGAGATTTCCATCCCCAGCATGAAACACATTGGCAATGGGAAGACTGTATTTTTTTCCAACCTCCATCACACGAGTAAGTACCTCAGGAAGTTTTGTTCTTGGAACAGTCCCATCGCAGACCAGATAATTAGGTCTCAGCCTTGCTACCGCACCAAAGGCTCCCTTTCGTCCTGCCCAAAGCTGGGCTCGCTCTTCCTCTGTCCTTGCTGCCTTCACCTCTCGAGCGTGATTCTCCTTACAGATCTCTATGATCCGCTCTGCCAACCTCTCCATCCCATCCTTAAGTCCGTCAATCTCGATTAACAGAACGGCTTCTGCATCCAATGGGAACCCGGCATGAATGGATTCCTCCACAGCCTTGATTGTCAATTTATCTAACATTTCAAGGGTAGCTGGAACGATCCCTTCCGCTATGATGGCAGAAACGGTCCTTCCGGCATCCTCCAATGAATGGTAGATAGCGAGCATGGTCTTTACCGCCTCTGGTTTTGGCACAATGCGGAGAACCAACTTGGTGGCAATCCCTAAAGTCCCTTCTGATCCCACAAGAAGCCCGGTAAGGTCATATCCTGGATGGTCAAGAGCCTTTCCCCCTACCCAGATGACCTCTCCATCTGGAAGAACGACTTCAGCGCCCAGGATATGATTTGTCGTTACCCCATATTTGAGGCAGTGAGGACCTCCTGAATTTTCTCCAAAATTCCCTCCAAAAGTGGACACCCTCTCACTTGCAGGATCAGGCTGGTAGACATAACCATAACGGGCCAACTCGTTTTTCAGGGTTAGGGTAAAAAGCCCAGGTTCCACAACGGCCCTCTGGTTTTTAATATCGATTTCAAGAATTCGGTTCATTCTTGAAAAGTGGAGAACGATTCCACCTTTCGCAGGAATGGTCCCTCCGCTCAGATTGGTTCCCGAGCCTCTGGCCACCACAGGGACTGATTCTCGCCGAACAAGCTTGACGATCTGAGAGACTTCTTCCGTTGAACCTGGAAGGACAATACAGTCTGGTTTTGCCTTAAAGAGGGAGGCATCGTAACCATAAAGCAGTAAATCTGTTTCTGAATAAAGCACGTTCTCTTTTCCTACTATCTTTGAGAGTTCCTCAATCATCTGTTCACGGTTCATGGCATCTCCTTTTTTTGTTCCTTATCGATTCGATCTTCGACCTTTAGGCCAATGTGTTTAGCCAACTCTATGGCCTCCATTTTTTCCCCTTTGTCTACTCTCATCTTCCTCACCTGAATCATCCCTCCATTGGCTGAAATCATAAGGCCTTCTTCTCCAATGGAGACGATCTCCCCGGGAGGAATTTCGGTATATTCCGGAATCATCCTCGCCTCATAGAACCTGACCTTCATTCCTTTAAAGAATGCAAAAGCTCCGGGTTGTGGATCGCATCCCCTTATTAAATTGTAAATTTCCAATAGGGGTTTGGTAAAATCGATTTGAGCCACTCGATCATCACAAGGAGGTTCATAGGTAGCCTTCGATTCATCCTGTGGAATTCGCGGGGCTTTCCCCTCTTTAATTAAACCAACCGCTTCAACTATAGCTTCCACCCCCATTGGAAACAGGGTATTAAAATAGAGGGAACCCGTTGTGTCGTCAGGTTTGATCTCCACCTCTTTTTGAAGCAAGATCGGTCCTGTATCAATTCCTCGATCTGCCCAAAAAATGGTTAAACCCGTGCGTTGATCCCCTTGAATGATAGCCCAATGAATACCGCTTGCCCCTCGGTGTCTGGGCAGTAAGGATGGATGATAGCAGATCGTTCCAAGGGTAGGAATGGTTAATAACTTTTCAGGAATGATATCTGTGACAAAAGCTAATATGACAAGATCAGGATTTAACTTTATATAGAGGTCATAGACTTCGGGGTCTTTCATACTCTTTGGCCTAAAAACGGAGATCCCTAATTTTTGTCCAAGGGCGGCTACGGGATCTCCTCTTTTATCAGGCAGGGTAAAGACCCCGACAATCTCCTCCCCTTTTTGGGTCAGGGCCTCGAGAACCTTTTCTGCGAAAGGGCCCTGACCCACTATCACGATTCTCATCCCTCTTCCTTTGGTTATTCTTTCTTCTTTCTTTTTGCATCGAAGGCAGCGATTTCATCCATGATAGCGAGGATGGTCTTTGCATTCTCATAGACTGGCGTATCCACCATCTTTCCTTGATAAGAAACTGCAGCGGCCCCCTTTGCAATCCCTTCCTCTTCAAACACCTTCACCACTCCTCTGGCCCATTCCACATCTTCCGGGGCAGGAGTATAGATTCTGTGGGCCGGTTCGATCTGGCTTGGATGGATGAGCATCCTTCCTTCATAACCGAGTTGACGGCCAAATCGGGTGCTCTTTTCAAAGGCCTCTGTATCCTTGTAGGCCACAAACGGGCAGTCAATGGCAATACAGCCTGCGGCCCTTGCTGCCACCGCGGTATGGGCCCTGGCATAAAACTGCTCTTCCCCTTCGATCGTTAATTTGACCCTCATATCTTTCGTATAATCCACTGCCCCGAAGATAAGAGAATTTACCCTCTTACTGGCAATGGCAGAAGGATAGGCATTAATGACCCCTTTTGCGGTTTCGATTAGAAGCTGAATGGCAATGCTTCCAACCGGGAGCCCCCTTCTTCGCTCCAATTCTTCGAGTTTCCAGTCGAGTCTCTGGACATGATCCGGACCTCCACATTTTGCCAGGCAAACGCCGGAAAGCCCTTCGTGGACAATGGCTTCAAGGTCGTCATTGGTCATCAACGTCTCCCAATTGTTTATCCGGACATAGACGATAGACCCCCCTGAACCCGCGTACTTTAAATTCTCCCGGACCATCTCCCGAGCCCTTGGTTTCTCGGCAGGAGGAACCGAATCCTCCAGATCTAACGTGATGATGTCTGCAGGAATTTCAGGGGCTTTGGAAATCATCTTCTCATTGTTACCTGGAATGTAAAAAACCGATCTCATGACTGTCATAATGACACCTCCATATAGATGGATTAAGCGAGAGGTTAGAGGCTTTAGGTAAAAGAATTGGCCTCAAACCTGAAACCCCAATGTTAACTTAACAATTTTTTTAGGGTAGGGGCGATCTCATCCGGTCGATCGACGACATAAACCCCTGCTTCCTTCAAGGATTTAATCTTATCTTTAGCCGACCCCCTTCCTCGTTCGATGATGCTACTGGCGTGGGAGAATCGCATCCCCTCTGGTGCCCAGGCCCCAGCCACATAAACCACCAAAGGTTTGGTGAATTCTCCCTTGCGAACGCATTCGGCTGCCTCTTCTTCATAGGGACCACCAATCTCTCCGAAAATAGCTACGGCTTTAGTATCCGGGTCTTTCTCAAAAAGGGGTAAAATATCCGCAAAGGACATTCCTAATACAGGTTCTGTACCGATATGAAGAACCGTCGATACACCAAGACCTGCCTCTTTAATGGCCCAGGGAACAGTTCCAGACTGACCTCCACTTCTTGAAATGACCCCTACTGGACCAGGAACAAAGACCCTTTTGGCAAACTCGGGAGTCCCTCCAAGCCATCCAGCGGCGGCCACCCCCGGGCTGATAATCCCGATCGATCCAGGCCCAAGGAGTTTGGCTCCTTTCTGTTTTCCATAGGCCAACATCTCAAGAATATCGTACAAAGGTACCCGTTCTACAGGCATGACAATGAACTTAATTCCTCCATCAAGCGCCTCGTAGACTGCCTCTTTAAGGGCCGGTCCTGGAACAAAGGTCACACTCGCATCGATAGGGCCTTGAGCCCTGATCGCCTCCTCAACGGTATTGTAAACAGGGATTCCGGAAACCTCCTCTCCTCCTCTTCCGGGCGTCACCCCAGCCACGACTTTGGTCCCATATCCTTTCATAAAAGCAGCCCTTGCGGAACCTTCCCTTCCTGTTATTCCTTGAACCAGCACGGTTGTATTCTTTTCAATCAGAATAGCCATTTTCAAATCCTCCTGTTAATTAAAATCTTTCTCCAAGTTCAGTTAACCCCGTACTTCCTTCTATATTCTTCTAATCCAGGGATAGGGGCCTCTATGGTAATGGCCTTATTCCCTCTAAACCAGCACTCGTATTCACAGGCCAGACATTCCGTCCCTACCCTTTCGGCATAGGCCGCATCGCCTCCTAATGCCGGCTTTCCATCCTTAATAATAAGAATCCCGCGATCATAGAGTTTACAACCCGCTGCACAGGCATGGGTCTGACATCCTTCACATTTACTCTCATCGATAATGATCTTAATCGTTCTCTCTTTGAATTCAATCATGGCCTATTCCTCCTTTATTCCCCGCTCTTTTCGATACTCTAAAATCAGCGCTTTCATCCTTTTCGCCAGAAAGTCTGTCTCATAGACCTTATCACTCCCGTAGAATTCAAATCGACCAGGAAGATCTTTTGTCCCTTCTTTCAGGATCTCCATGGATTCCTTCTCTTTATTGCCGCAGAGAAGAATGACACAGGGAAAGCCCGGGCGTTTTGGAATCTCTTCCCTTAAGGCTTTCACCACTCCATGGGCATGATGCCATTGTTCCTGATTGGCTACGATGAATCCTCCCAACATATACCCCTCGATATCGGGTTGCGAAAGGATGACCTTTGCAGCTCGATAGACTTTTGCGGCGGTTGGATTTCCACTGGTATCCGCATAATTGGCGATCTTCAGTCCCTGCCGATTGAGAGCATCCACTCCGAGGATGGCTCCTCCGCCTCCGATTCCATGGTAGCCCACATAACCCAGGCCTTTCCGATCAGGAGCCATCTGGGCAATATAACAGGTTCCTCTCAAATCGCTCTCCTCGATCTTCCATGCAATCCGATCGAGTTCCGTGGGAGGAGTGGGAGACTCTCGAGCCACTTCGATTCCCAATTCAGGATGACGAAACACAGAGGAGTCATCGATGGCCATTCGACAATCTCCTGCAACGATCTTTCCATCTTTGGTCAAGACCAGGGGATTGATCTCGGCGGTCCGACAATGATAATTTTTAAAGGTCTGATAGAGTCCCGTGATCGCCTGGGCAATGGGCTGAAGAATCTGATTGGGAACCCGGAGTCGAACAACCAGATTGAGGGCATCATAATATCGGAAGCCTCGAAGGACATCGACACTCATTTGAGCGATCTTATCGGAAGGGACGGATTCAATATCGACCCCCCCTTCTGTGCTAAACATGACTACCGGTGCCCGAACCTCTCGAGAGGAATCGATAATGACCCCCACATAGAATTCCTTCTCGATATCGAGCTTCTCCTCGACCAATACGTGTTCAACTTTTAGGTTCTTAATCGTCGATCCTAAAAGTTCTCCTGCTACTTTTTCAGCCTCTTGAGGGGTGTTTGCAAATTTGATCCCTCCGGCTTTCCCTCGGCCGCCTGCCCAGATTTGGGATTTGATCGCAACGGGCTTCCCAATCTTTTCGGCAATCTTTTTAGCCTCTTCTGGAGTCGAAGCGACCTCCCCCTGAGGGACCGCGACCTTTGCATTCTTTAAGATTTGTTTTCCCTGGTATTCGTATAGACGAGCCATACTCACCTCCAAAAAATCTTTTTCAAAAACCTGGCCGTTTTATAACAAATAGAATAGGGGTTGTCAATAAATTTTTTAATTTGAAAAATGGTAAGACATTTTTCCCAAAATTATATTGTTGTTGGCCCGACATAAAAAAGATAAAATGGATCATCGTTCTAAGATTTTTGGAGGTATCCCTGTTGTAGGCTCAGATATCCACCCCCTTTGATGAGGAATTACGAAAAATTTAAATTTTCTCTTGACTTTTATAAAAAATTATTATTTAAAGAAAGTAAGACCACTTTTCCAATTTTAAGGATATGTTCAAACCCATCAAACATACCAAAATCTCGGACGAAATCATCAGTCAGGTCAAGGGTCTGATTGCCCAGGGGATTCTGAAACCTGGGGATCGGCTTCCTCCCGAGCGAGAACTCGTGAAGGAATTAGGAGTAAGCCGTCCTTCTCTTCGTGAGGCCTTAAATTCGTTAATCGCGATGGGTTTCCTTGAAATCAAGGGAAAAAGAACTTTTGTCAAATCGATGGCCTCGGGAAGTATTCAAGAACCGATCTCCCTCATGCTCAAAGCGGATGCCCGGAAGATCTTCGATCTCATCGAAGTGAGAAAGGCCATCGAAACCTGGGCTGCCTTTCATGCGGCTCAGAAGGCAACGGAAGAGGATATCCACCAACTCGAGAAGATCCTTCAAAGGATGAAGAAAGCCTTTCAGGAAGGGAAACCCTGGGAAAAGGAAGATGCTGATTTTCATCTCGGCATCGCTCAATCCACTCACAACCCTATCCAGGCCCACATCATGTTTTCCATCCACGATCTTCTCAGGGAATCGGTTGCAAAAGTGTTTAGAGATCGAAACAAAGTAAAGAAACTCATCGATCAGCACGATCGGATCTTCAACGCGATTAAAAATCACTCCCCCGAGAAGGCCAGAGAAAAAACGCTTGAACACCTGAATTATGTTGAGTCAGAAGTGAAGGCCTCTATCGCTAACAATAAAAGTTAAAAACGAGGATCGTCCAATGATTCCAAAGCAGAGACTGATTGAGATTGTAGGGACCGAAAATTTTACCGACCAGTTAGAAGAATTAATCCCTTACAGCTACGATGCCTCTATGAACGTTCATCGACCGGAGGGGGCTATCTGGCCTGAGTCCGCTGAACAGGTAGCTAAAATTGTTCAACTGGCCAACGAGGCAAAAATCCCTGTCATTCCCAGAGGGGCTGGAACGAGTCTGAGTGGAGGAGTCATTCCCATCCAGGGAGGAATCATCATCGATCTCTCAAAAATGAATCAAATTATCGAGATCAGTATTGAGAATCGATATGCCCGTGTTCAGGCAGGTGTGGTTTGTGATACCCTTAACCGGGAACTGGCAAAATTCGGGTTTGTCTTTCCCCCTGATCCTGCAAGCAGTTCAGTGGCCACGATTGGAGGAAACGTGGCAACGAATGCAGGAGGAATTAAAGGGGCCAAATATGGAACCACTCGTGATTATGTTCTGGGACTTCAGGTCGTCCTTCCTACGGGTGAAGTGATGCATACCGGTTCCTATACGATGAAATGTGTCTCAGGTTACGACCTGTCAAGACTCTTTATCGGTTCTGAGGGAACCTTAGGGATTGTCACTGAAGCCACGTTAAAGATCAACCCCCTTCCCCGCCATGCGATGACTGCCGTGGCAACTTTTTCCAGATTAGAAGATGCTGGGAATGCCATCTTCCAAACCATGACCAGTGGTATTCTCCCCAGTGTCATGGAAATTATGGATCAGGTGACTCTTCGATCGATTAAAGAAAATACGGACATCGATCTTCCGGACGCCGAGGCCATGATTCTCACAGAGACAGATGGCTATACGTGGGAAGAAGTAGAAGCCCAGATGGAGGTGATTTTAGACATTTTTAAAAAGAACCACCCTATTGAAATGAAAACGGCCAAAGATGAGAAGGACCGAATCAACCTGTGGAAGGCGCGAAAGTCTGCCTATGCTACATTGGCCCGGGTGAGTAACAGCTTTGTTCTCGATGATGTGACGGTTCCCATTTCGAGAATTCCTGAATTACTGATAGGGATTCAGGGGATCTCAAAAAAATATGATATCATCATTGCCACCTTTGGTCACGCAGGAGATGGAAATCTTCATCCCCAAATCCTTTACGATGAATACGACCCCCAGCAGGTGGAACGAATGGAAAAGGCAGAGGCGGAGATCTTCCATCTGGCCATCTCCTTAAATGGCACCCTTTCAGGCGAGCATGGAATTGGACTCTCCAAGGCAAACTATATGACCCTTGAACACGACCCTGTGGAGATGGCCTTGATGAAAAAGATCAAGAAGACCCTGGATCCCAATAACATTATGAATCCAGGTAAACGAGCATTGGACTAAAAATATTTGAACCTTCGACCCCTGTAATTCTTTAACCTTTAATAACATGGGAGACTCAATGACCAACAAAATTCAATTCGACGAGAAGAGGCGAAAGGCAATCACTCAGTGTTCGCGGTGTGGATTCTGCCGTGCTGTCTGTCCGATCTTTGATCTCACGAAACGACCCGTTACCAATGCCCGGGGAAAGATGATTCTTCTGAAGGAGCTCATGGAGGGAAAACTTTCGGTCACCGAAGCGGTGACTCAAGCCTTTCTTCGCTGTACCACTTGCATGAACTGTACGGTAAACTGCCCCTCGGGTGTGGATCCACAGGAAATGGTTAAACATGCTCGAAAAGAATTCGTTCAACTGGGTATAGATAATTTGTTTAAGGCTATGGCAGAAACGATGGCGAAATATGGAAATATCTATGGAGAGGAAAAGAGGGTGGATTGGGGACATAAGAAAGGCCATGCGCCGATCGTCTTGTTTTTAGGATGTGTAGGAACCTATCGGGAAGAAGAAAGTGTGAGGGAAACCTTACAACTCCTTGATATCCTGAAAGTGGATTATACCCTCATTGATGAGGTATGCTGCAGTGGAGTTCTTGAGGATGTGGGATACAAGATCATTGAAGATTTAGCCCAACAAAACATCCGGGAGATAAAAAAGACAGGAGCAAAGAACCTCATCACCACCTGTCCTTACTGCTATCGTGTTTTTAAAGATCATCCTGCCTACCGGAGCCTCGGAGTAAAACTCAGCCACATCACCCAGTTTCTTAAGGATTTTAATTTTGAGGTTCGGACACAAAAGCGAGTGACCTATCATGATCCCTGCGATCTTGGACGCCATGCAGGAATCTATGAGGAACCTCGGGAAATCATCCGAAAGATCGCCCCCAATTTTGTAGAACCCTTAAGGACGAGAGAGAATGCGATGTGCTGCGGGGCTGGAGGAGGTTTCCGAGGGTCCTTTCCTAAGGAATCGGTAAGGATTGCGAGGAACCGTTTGACTCAAATCATCGAAGAGACAGGGGCTGAAATTTTACTGACCGAATGTCCTTCCTGTCTTCATAATTTCAGAAATGCCAGACGGCAAAAACAGAAAATCGAAATCTATAATATTACTGAATTTATTGGAAAACTCTATCGAGAAAAGGCCTCCCTCGGAAAAGAAGCGGCTTAGAAGCCACCTATCTCGAAAGAATCTCCTTTAGAGCACCAATCAGGCAAGCAATGTTTTGCATCTTGCAAGTCTCTCCCATGAGGCCGATTCTCCAGATCTTTCCCTTTAAGGGGCCTAACCCACCACCGACTTCGATCTGATATTCCTCTAAGAGTCTTTTTCGGATCTTGGCATCCTCTACGCCATCGGGAAGGATCACAGAGGTGAGCATCGGCAAACGAAATCCCTCCTGGGCAAAGAGTTTAAAGCCAATATTCTCTAATTCCATCTTTAAATGATCACCCAAGGTCTGGTGACGCTTAAAACGTTCTTCCAAGCCCTCTTCCATCACCATCTTCAACCCTTCGCGAAGGGCATAGAACATGGAGGCAGGGGCTGTATGATGATAGACCCTCTCCTCTCCCCAGTATTTTTCAAGGAGTAAAAGATCGAGGTAAAAACTTTGGATCTTTGTCTTTCTGGAATGGAGAATATCCATAGCTTTCGAGCTTACTGTAATAGGGGAAAGACCTGGAGGAACGCTCAGACATTTTTGTGAACTACTATAGCAGACATCAATTCCCCATTCATCCACTTTTACGGGAGCTCCACCCAGGGTCGTTACGGCATCGACCACCAGGAGGATATTTTTCTTTTTACAATAAGAGCCTATTTCTTCGAGGGGCTGCATCACCCCTGTGGAGGTCTCGCCATGAACCAGGCCGCAGATCTTTGTCTGGGGGTTCTCCTTTAATGTTCGGATCACCCTCTCGGGCTCAATGGGTTTCCCCCACTCTTGCTCAATCTGAATCACCTTTGCCCCACACCGAGAGGCCACCTCCACCATTCTTGCTGCAAAAAAACCATTGACTCCGATGACCACCGTATCTCCAGGCTCAACAAAGTTGACAAAGGAGGCTTCCATCCCGGAGCTCCCTGTAGCAGAAATGGCGAGGGTTAAGGAGTTTCTCGTTTGAAAGACCGCCCTGAGCATCTCACTGATTTCGTCCATACAGGAGAGAAGTTGAGGGTCCAGATAGCCAATGACAGGGATCATCATGGCCTGATACACTCGATAATGAACATTACTGGGTCCGGGTCCCATCAGAATTCGAGGGGTCGGATGTAAATCTCCCACACTCCATTTGTCCATGACTAAACCTCCTCTAACTCTATTTTTAAACCATCACTGGCAGCGATGACTCTCGTTCCTACCTCTTTTTCTAATTGGGCTGCGACTTCCCATGGTTTTGCCCGAAGGAGGGTCATTCCAAAATGAGTGAGCACGGCCAATTTCGGTCTTATCTTATGGAGGATCGTCTTGACATCTTCGATCGTAAGATGGTCAATAGGCTCCTCTCCAACGGGCTTTAAACGAACGACATGAATGATAAAGATCTCCCCTTTATAGAGCTTCAGGATCTCCGGGAAGAACCGGGTATCCGTAATCCATGAAAGAGAATAAGGAGAAAGTTTGAAATTAAATCCATAGGTCTCTACGGGATGGCGATGACGAACAGTCGTTTTAAAAAGAATCTCTCCGACACGATATTCCGAGTCTTCTTTTAAAATTTCAATCCTCTCTACATATCCTCTTAAATATTTCAAAACGACCGGATCCTCTTCGAGAGCATCCCTTGGAGCAAAAAGAATCCCCCGCTTCTTAAATCCCCCTTCTGTCATCGCTTCGATCATGACATTGATATCTCCCGAATGATCCAAATGTTTATGGGTGAGAAGGATTCCATCCAAAGAGGAGGGTTCTAATCTGGGTTTACTATTGAGACAACGAACCAGAGCTCCTGGTCCCGGATCGATATAAAGATGGGTATTTCCAACATTGAGCCAAGCCCCGCCCGAAGCCCGAAGCTGCTTCATGACCACAAATCTTGCCCCTGCGGTCCCTAAAAATTTGAGAAAGGACATCTCGCTATCCGTTTCCTAATTCTCTTAATTTTTCCTCATCCAATCCAAAATAATGCCCTACTTCGTGGAGGACCACTTCTCGTATCCTCTCTTCGATCTCTTCACGGGTACCGCAGCAGGATTCGATAGGATGTTGAAAGAGGGTGATCTTATCCGGAAGGACATTTCCATAGAAGAATCCTCTTCGATCAAGTGGAATCCCCTGATAAAGACCGAGCAATTCATTTGAAGAACGAAGGCCTAATTCGTGAAGAAGGGTCGGGTCGGCTCGATCCTCAATGACCACAGCCACGTTTTCTATCCGAATTCGAATCTTTTTGGGAAGCCCTTTCAGGGCTGAAATAACGATCTTCTCAAACTCTTCCCTGGTGAGTTTCATCCATCCCCGTATCTTTAAATTTTTGGTGAATTTAACAAAATTCCTCAAAGATTACAAGAGATAAATTATAAATTCCGGAATCTATCACTCAAAGGTGCGAAATAAGTCCGACAGAAGGACCATATTGACTCCTAAATGAAGGAAGATATAATAGGATGAGGATGAAAAAGGTTCAAAGCGCTATCACCCCTGTTGCCCTCATTGCCCCTTATCCTGAAATGGCAGAGCTTGCGATGGAGATCTGTAAAGATTTTGAGAAACCCGTTGGAATTGAAGTGGGGGATCTACAGGAAGGGCTTAAAAAAGCGTTTCTTCTTTTGGAGAAGGGAGTGGAGGTCATCATCAGTCGCGGAGGGACAGCGCGACTTCTTAAACAGGAATTGATGATCCCGATTGTAGAAATCCAGGTTTCTGCCTTTGACATCCTTCGGGCTCTTAAAAAGGTTTCGAACAAAAGTCAAAAAATAGGGATCATCGGTTTTGGAAATGTGGTATTGGGTTCAGATCAACTGGCTGATCTTCTCAATCTCGATTTGAGAGTCTTCCCTGTTCAACATGAACAAGAAGTTCCCCAAAAAATAGAAGAGGCCCGAAAGGAAAAAGTGGAGATCATCATTGGAGATAAAATTGTTGTCTCCCAAGCAAAAAAAATGGGATACCCTTCCATCTTGATTGAATCGGGAAAGGAAGCCCTTTTACAATCCTTTCATGAAGCCTATCGGATCTTAGAGGTCGTTCGCTCCGAATCAGAAAAAAGTCAGCAATATTTAAATACACTCAATCAATTAAAAGCCGTTCTGGATTCCGTGGATGATCAGATTGTTCTTCTTGACAGAGAAGATCGAGTTCAATCATGCAATCCGGCCGCACTAAATTTCCTCAAAATGAAAGAGAACCAGGTAAAAGGGAAGCCCCTCATTCTCTATCCCGTTGAACCTCTCAAGGAGATGAAAAAGGAGTGGAGTCCCCAACGAAATCATGTCGCCTTGATTCAGGGAAAACATTTACTCCTGGATTATCTCCCGGTGGGAACCTCGGAGGAGAGGATAGGAACCCTCATTATTGGGAGAAGTATTTCAAAACTTCAACAGGCAGAAAGAAAGGTAAGAAATGAACTCTATTTAAAGGGACATGTAGCCCGTTATACCTTCTCCGATATCCTTACAGGAGACGAAAATTTCCAGAAGGTGATCCAGAGGGCGAAGAGTTTCTCCCAATCCTCATCCACTGTTCTGATTCAGGGTGAAACGGGTACAGGCAAAGAAATGTTTGCCCAGGGGATCCATCATGAACGATTTGGCTTGGAAAGGCCTTTTGTCGCCATCAACTGCGCCACCCTTCCAGAACCTCTTCTCGAGAGCGAACTTTTTGGTTATGCTCCGGGAGCCTTTACGGGCGCAAGGAAAGAAGGGAAAAAGGGGCTTTTCGAATTGGCCCATGGAGGCACCCTCCTTCTTGATGAAATCAGTGAATTACCCCTTAATCTTCAAAGTCGTCTCCTGAGGGTCATTGAAGAGAAAGAGGTTCAGCCCATTGGAGACGACCGAGTGATTCCTGTGGAGGTTCGAATTATTGCCACCACCAATAAGGACCTTTCAAAGGAAGTTGAGGAGAAACGATTTCGAGGAGACCTATTTTATCGCTTAAATGTCCTCTATTTAAATTTGCCTGCTTTACGAGAACGAGGAAGAGACCCCTTTATCCTGTTTAAGAATTTTATTTTGAAGATTAATCCAAAATGTCCAAAGAGGGTTTTCTTCAATAAAGAGATCGAAACACTTCTTTGCGAACACTCCTGGCCCGGAAATGTAAGGGAATTGAAAAATTTAGTTGAAAGACTCGCTCATCTGACAGACCATTTTACCAAAAACTTCGACGATCTTCCCGATTGGATTCGTGAAGAACTGAAACGATCGGAACCTAAAATAGGGAAAGAACCGCAACAGGAGGTCATCACCCTGAAGCTTAAGGAATTAGAGAAGGAGTGGATAAAGAAGATTACCGAATCCTTTCATCTTAAAAAAACCGACCTGGCTAAATCCTTAGGAATCAGCCGAACCACCCTTTGGAAAAAATTAAAATCCTAAATTTGTTTATTTATTAAACATTTTAGTTAATTAAATGAACATTTTTAAAGGGCTTTATTAAACCCATTTATATAAAATTTCCCCTTAAAATTTATAACCCCTCATATTTATTACTCTATTTCTTCTATTCAAATTTTGGCACTCCTGTTGCTTTTATCTATAAGAGATGACCCGAAATTGCCTCCTTATCGCCGATGACCTCACAGGGGGAGCGGACGCTGGTGCCCAGTTTGCAAAAAAGAATCTCCAAACCCTGCTCATCTCTCCTCAAAAAAATGAAAAGATCTATTTTCATAAATATATTTCCCAAAATGTGCTGGTGATTAATACAAATTCGAGGGATCTGTCACCCGAAGAAGCCTATCGCTTAATTTCAAATCTCTTAACAGACTATGAAGAGAGGTTGTTTCCTATCCTTTATAAGAAGATTGACTCAACGCTTCGAGGAAATATTGGTTATGAGATCGATGCGGTCTTAGAAAAAACAAACAATCATCTCTGCTTTGTGGCCCCTTCCTATCCAGAACAGAATCGAATGCTCATAGGGGGGATCATGATTGTCGGAGAGAAACCTTTAGCCCTCACAGAAGTGGCTCGAAAAACCACCTCTCCCATTCAGGAGTCGCATGTCTATAAAATTCTTCAGGCCCAATCTAACAATAGGGTCGGATGGATTGATCTGACCCATGTAGCTTCCTCATCAGAAGGTTTAAAGAAAGCCGTTGAAATAGAGAAAAGCAAAGGAAATCGGATCATTATCTTCGATGCTGCAACGCGGCAAGACTTAAAGAATATTGCAGAGGTTGGATTCTCTTTAGAAAAAATACCGCTTTTCGTCGGCTCGGCAGGACTGGCTGAAGAAGTAGCCCACCATATGAATCCTGGAAATGAAAAATTTCCTTCCAGGAAGATAAGGCCCTGTCAGAATATTTTTATTATTAGTGGAACCGCATCCAGTGTCACGCACCAACAGTTGAAACGAATCGAAGAAAAAGGGATCCCCTCTTTTCAACTCCCTCTACCCTTGATCCTTGCAGATTGGTCAAAAACCCAAGAAGAAAGAGAAAAATTTTCTGAGAAAATTGCTCGTTCACTCTCCCTGGGAATCTGTATTTTAAAAACCCCTTCAGAGATGGTCACTCCTATAGAATCCCCTGATGTTCCGATTCATCTCAAAATGACCAAAATTTTAGCCTCCTTAGCCTTGGGGGCAATTGAAAGATCCCAAATCCATCCAAACGATCTCGCCTTAATTTTAACGGGGGGTGAAACCGCTCAACATACAATCAATGGCCTTGGGCCCAATGAAATCCAAATAGAGGGCGAACTCTTAGAGGGAATTGTGATGGGGCGATTGATAGACGGGGATTGGAATGGAGTCACCATCATTACAAAAGCTGGAGCCTTCGGAAAAGAGGATGCCTTAGAGAAAGTGATCGAAATGCTAACTCAACCAAAAACGTGAGAGGACAAAGGAGGCAGCAATGAAAGCCTTGATCAAGGAGAGACCTATAAGAGGAGCGACCTTGACCGATCTTCCCCTTCCTACGGTTGGAGAGAATGATTTATTGGTGAAGGTCAAGTCTGCCGCCATATGTGGGACCGATATTCATATCTATCAATGGAATGAATACGCTGCCTCACGAATGAAACTCCCCCTTCTATTTGGACATGAATATTCGGCTGAAGTGGTCGAGGTGGGAAAGAACGTAAAAAATTTCCGCCTGGGGGATCGCGTGGCGGCTGAAACTCATGTCCCCTGTGGTCACTGTTTTCAATGTACCACAGGGCTTCAACACATCTGCAAGGATATGAAGATTCTTGGTGTCCATATGGACGGGGCCTTTGCTGAATATGCCATTCTCCCAGCCGTTTGTGCCTGGAAATTAGACCCCTCCATTTCTTATGAGATCGGAGCCACGATGGAACCTTTTGGGATTGCTGTCCATGCCCTTTCAAAGACAAAGCCTGCAGGCAAAAAGGTAATTGTCTTTGGATGCGGACCCATAGGCATCTATGCTCAGATGGTGGCTAAACTTAGCGGTGCAGAGGTGGTCATTGGGGTCGATATTACTAAAGAAAGATTAGACTTAGCAAAGAAGATGGGAACAGATATCGTGCTCAACGCTAAGGAGATCAATGTCGTTGAAGAAGTCAATAAGATTACAAAAGGCTTCGGTACAGATATCATGGTTGAATTGACAGGAAATCGTGCCATTCTTAACGAGGCCACCAAAACTTTAAGACGAGGTGGTGATATCATTTTGGTAGGACTATTTCCAGGGCCTGTGGAATGGGATGTGGTGAACCATGTCATTTATAAAGAGGCTACGGTTTATGGAGTGACTGGGCGAATCATGTGGGAGACCTGGTGGACGGCCCAGAATCTCATCCTTACAGGGAAGATGGATTTAGCAGGAGTCATTACCCATCGGTTTGATCTTGACCAATATGAGAAGGCCTTTGAATTGGCCGAATCGGCCGCCACCGGAAAAATCATTTTTAAGATTTAAAAGAAAATCTATCGAAGGAGGATGTTATGATGCAAGAGAAACTTACCGTTCGTTCTATTCAAGAAATGAAGGATCGGGGCGAGATCATCACCATGCTCACGGCCTACGATTATCCTATTGCTAAACAGATCAATGACGCGGGGATCGAGATGATTCTGGTAGGGGATTCAGCAGCCATGGTCGTTCATGGACATCCCAATACCCTTGCCGCCACTATGGATATGATGATTCTCCATTGTGCAGCGGTGGCGAGGGCCTGTACTCGAACCATGGTGATTGCGGATATGCCTTTTGGGTCTTTTCAGTACTCTGTGGAAGAGACCATGCGGAATGCCGCTCGGTTTGTCACAGAGGCCAAGGTGGATGGCGTCAAATTTGAGGCCGCTCCCAATCATATCGAGAAAACACGGGCTATCGTCCAGATGGGTATTCCGGTCGTAGGTCATGTGGGGCTCCACCCTCAATCCGTTGGTGTTCTGGGAGGGTTAACGGTTCAGGGAAAGTCAATTGAGACTGCCCGTAAGGTCGTCACCGAAGCCCTGGCCCTTGAGGAAGCAGGAGCCTTCGCCATCATTTTTGAAGCGGTGCCAGCGAAGCTGGCTGCCTATGTCACGAAAAAACTTCGTGTTCCCACGATCAGCATTGGTGGAGGACCGGGCTGTAGCGGTCAATTGTTAGTCACCTATGATGTATTGGGGATGTTCGAAACCTTCACCCCTAAGTTCGCCAAAAAGTATATCAATCTAAATCAATTGATCCGAGAGGCCATCCTTCAATATCGAAATGAGGTCAAGAGTCGAAAATTCCCCGATGAGGAACATAGCTATGGAATGTCTGACGAAGTGATGGAGGCCATTGAGAAAGAGTTTGGTAAGGTCGAATAAGAATCTCATCGAAAGGAGAAAAGGATGGAAATCAAACAGGCCATTATCACCGGATTTATGGGGAAATTGAAGGATCGTTTCTGTGAATATCACGAAGCCAAAACTCCCGAAGAAAAGATCGCAGCGGTGGCCAAAGTGAAAGGGGCTAAAGGAGTAGAAATGGTCTATCCTTATGAGTTGCAAAATCTCGAAGGAATCAAAAAAGCATTAAAAAAGTATCGATTGGGGGTCGCAGCGGTCAATGTGAATATCAAAGGAGAGCCCGAATTCGTTAAAGGCTCTTCCAGTGTCAATTCCAAAAAGTTGAGAGAGAAAGCCATTCAATTCTTATGCGAAGGAATGGATGTAGCGGCAAAGTTGGGTGCGGATAAAGTTACCTGTTGCCCTCTGAGTGATGGATACGATTATCTCTTTCAGGTGGATTACCAACAGGCATGGAAAAATATGATCTCCACCTTTCGAGAAGCCGCTCGTTATCGAAAAGACATCCTGCTGTTTTTAGAATATAAGGGGTCCGAAACTCGAGTGAATTGCTATCTGGATACAGCCGCTAAGACCCTCTTAATGATCCGTGAAATTGGAGAGCCTAATTTAGGAGTGACCATTGATGTGGGCCACGCTCTAATGGCTGGGGAAACGGTGGCTGAATCCATCTGCCTGGCTCAATCCTTTGGAGTTCCTTATTATATCCATATTAACGACAATAACCGAAAATGGGATTGGGATTTGATTCCTGCCACCCGCAATCTTTGGGACTATTTGGAGATGTTTTTCTATCTCAAGAAGTTCAATTATAGGGGATGGGTCACATCGGACATGAGCCCGGTTAGACTCGATCCTATTGAGGCTTTTGAAAGAACGATCGCGACAACAGAAAAAATTATAAAAATCGTTAACCGCCTAAATCTGAATAGACTTCTATCGATGATTAAGGGGGAACGTACCATTGAAACATTGAAATGGCTCGAAAAACAGGTCTTAAGTTGAATATGGAAGAGAAAGGAGGTGAAAGAAAAAGGGTAGTTTGAGGAAAAAGGTTTTTTAATCTCCTGTTTCAAAAAACCATTAAATTTTAAAAGAAAGGAGGAAAACATGAAAAAACTTCTATTAATTTTACTCTTATCTTTATTGGTTTTATCCAGTATTGGTTATGCTCAGGTGAAAAAATATCCCACTCGAGATATTACCAATGTCGTGGTCTGGGCAGCCGGAGGAGGGACAGATGTATGTAACCGGGTCGTCTCTGGAGAAATGGCAAAGATCTTTAAGGTCAATATCAATGTCGTTAATAAGACCGGAGGTGTAGGAGGATCCATTGGGATGAACGATGTCTACTCCCGACCCCATGATGGATATACTTGGGCAGGAGTCTCTGAATCCTGTGTCACAGCAGGGGTTCAAGGGGGATGGGATAAAAGAATGAATGTCTGGGATTACTTTATTGTCGGAGGCTCTCCAGATGTGATTTCGGTCACCCCCAATTCTCCTTACAAAGATCTCAAAGAGTTGATCGAAGCGGCAAAGGCCAAACCCAATACTATTCGTGCCAGTGCCAGTGCCTCTGGTTCGATTCATCACCTTAACCTCTTAGCCCTTGAGAAGGGTTCCGGAGCAAAATTTAACTATATCCCCTATCCAGGCTCTGCCCCTGCACAAACCGCCGCCATGACGGGTGAAGTCTCGGTGGTGATTACCTCAATTGCTGAACAACAACAGCTCATCAGGGCAGGAAAACTCAGACCCCTGGCGATGCTTACACCTCAACCCTTTACCCTCAAAGACGTAGGGACAATTCCTTCCTCCTTTGGTCCATACCCAGGGCTTTCCAAATATCTTCCCATTATGCAAGCCATTGGGTTTGCTGTCCCTGCAGATGTTCCGGAGGAGGTGAAACAAATCATTGCAGATGTGTTTAAGAAGGTCATTGCCTCAGACTTTATGAAAAATTGGGCGGAACAAAACTATTATAACCTTTCCGGGAAAACGGGTAAGGCTGCACGAGAGGAATTTGATAAATTGGAATCCCTTTTTGCCTGGACCCTGTGGGAACTGGGAGCTGCAAAAGTAAACCCAGAAACATTAAAAATTCCCAAACCATAATTTTAACCTCCCATCCCCCTTCTCCCTGGGGGATGGGAAATCTTTCTATTCTTTGGCCGAGTTAAGGTGAGGGAATGGATAAGGTCGAGTTGAGAAAAAAGGATTTCATTACCAGCCTTATTTTAATTGCCTTTGGAATCTTTATGATCCTTTATACATTCCATTATATTCCCATGAAAGACAGTTGGGGTGGGGTCATGAATGTTTGGTACGTTTCCCCAGGTCTATTCCCTGTATGTATTGGTAGCCTCATTGTTCTGATGGGAGTGGTTCTTTGCCGGAGAGCAATTCAGGATGGAGGGGCTGAAAAGTTTTTCCAAGATCTCTTCCGGAAGAAAAGAGGGATTTCTGAAAAGACGCTTCGTTTTTGGGGAATCCTTCTTGTCATCCTGACTTATATTTACCTTTATATCCCCAGAATCGACTTCTTTTTAAGTACCATGCTCACTTTAATGGTATTTATCTCATTCTTCTACCTTAATCGATTGGATCTTCTAAGGAGACTCTTCAGCTTTTACCTCTCAGGATCCCTCCTTTTCCTCGCTCTCTTTGCCTTAAAAATGGACCGGGGACTCAATGCGAGATTCCCCTATTCCATGGATCTCTTGGTCTTCCTTTTGTTTCTCGCCTATATTGCCTATTGCCGAGTTCTCATTCAAGGGGATCAAGAATTAAAAAGGAGATGGAGGGTTTCTATCCTGATGTCCATTCTTCCATCTTTATTTTTGATCCCTTCGTTTAAATACTTTCTTCTTGTTCCATTACCTGTAGAAGGAGGGTTTATTGAGATCATGAACATCATCCGTTATGCCTTCCGTTAACCAAGAGGTAAGAAAAAAGGATTGAGGACAAAAATTCAATGTTTATTCTCGAACGATTGTGGGATTTTTATCTTACCGCTTTTAATACCGCTTTGAATGTGGAGAATCTTTTGCTCCTCTTTGGCTCGGTCATTCTTGGGATTACCTTTGGAGCCCTCCCTGGTCTCACAGCTACGTTAGGCGTTGGACTTCTCACGACATTGACTTATGGAATCAATACCAAAACGGCGATGATCACCCTTCTCGGAATGTATGTCGGCGCCATATATGGAGGCTCCTATGGCTCGATCTGTGTCAATATCCCGGGCACGGCAGCCGCTGCCGCTACGGCCATGGATGGTTACCCATTGGCCTGTAAAGGGGAGGCTGGAAGGGCACTTGGACTTACCACCACTGCCTCCTTTATTGGAACCACGATAGGGATGTTTTTCCTTGCCGTTTTTGCCCCTCTTGTTGCTAAATTGGCCCTTCAATTTACTTCGTTTGAGTTCTTTCTTCTCGCTTTTTTTGGAATCATGATTAGTGGAGGATTAACAGGACAGGATCTGGTTTATAAAGGATGGATTTCAGGACTGATTGGACTCTTTCTTTCTACTATTGGTAGGGATCGCCTCCAATTTTTTCCCCGTTTCACTTTTGGGATCTCTGAATTAGATGGCGGGCTTGAAGTGGTTCCTGTATTGATCGGGGCCTTTGGAATCCCCCAAATTATCCAAGTGATTCGAGATCAGCTCTCGGTGGGGGGAGCCAAACAATTCCAGCGTGTCCTTCCCGAACTCCGAATTATTGCAAAACATCTAAAAACGATTGTCCGATCCGCCTTAATTGGAGTGGGAATCGGAGCGATTCCTGGAATTGGAGAGGATATTGCTGCTTGGGTTTCTTATGGGACAGCCAAGAAGGCTTCTAAAAATCCAGAAATGTTTGGGAAGGGAGCTTATGAAGGGGTGATTGCCTGCGAAACTGGAAATAATGCCTGTATTGGTGGAGCGATTATCCCCCTATTAACCCTCGGGATTCCAGGGAGCCCCCCTGCAGTCATGCTTCTTGGAGCCCTGATGATTCATAATGTGACACCAGGCCCTATGCTTTCCATCGAACATCCTCATTTCATTACCGAAATCACAGCGATCCTATTTCTCGCCTCTTTTGCCATGTTCATCAGCGGGCTCGTTCTTTCAAAGCAGGTTGTAAAGGTCCTTCGAATTCCTCCTCCAGTCTTTATGCCTATCGTATTAATCCTATGTGTGATTGGCTCCTATGCCCTTGGCATAAAAGTCTTCAATCTTTATCTCATGGTTCCTGTGGGAATTCTGGCTTATTTTATCCAGTCTATGGGATATCCTATCGCTCCATTGGTCATTGGCGTCATCTTAGGACCCATGGCAGATGAGAATCTTCGAAGGGCCCTAATGGTCTCTCAGGGAAGTTTTCTTCCCTTTTTTACAAGGCCAGTCGCCCTCCTGCTTCTCATCATCATCGTCTGGATGTTTGTGAGTCAAATCCCCTTTGTCAAGAGAGTTACAGGGGGGTTAAAGAATAAAATCTTCAAAAAGAGAGGGAACGAGATCCCAAAAGAGTAAACTCATGAATTACCGACGCCTTGGAAGATCCGGGTTAAAAATCTCTTCTTTAGCACTGGGGACGCTCAATTTTGGGAATCCTACTTCCAAAGAAGAGGCCTTCAAAATGATTGATCGAGCGATCGATGCAGGAATTAATCTGATCGACTCTGCCGATGTCTATTCTGACGGAGAGAGTGAGCGAATCCTTGGCGAGGCACTGGAAAGAGATGGAAAAAGAAAAAAGGTCTTCATCACTTCAAAGGTCTTTATGAGGACAGGTCCAGGTCCCAATGACGCAGGAAACTCTAAACATCATATTATAGAAAGTTGTGAAAAAAGTCTAAAAAGGCTAAAGACAGATTATATTGATATTTATTTTCTTCACCGGACAGATTTTGATATCCCTCAAGAAGAATCCCTTGCTGCTCTGGATCTTTTAGTAAAACAAGGTAAAGTGAGATACATTGGTTCTTCTACCCATCCTGCCTGGAGAATCGTGGAGGCGCTCTGGATCTCGGATCGATGCCATTTCTCTAAGTTGGTCTGTGAACAATCGCCTTACAATCTTCTTGACCGTCGGATTGAAAATGAATTGATTCCGATGTGCCAGGCGTACGATTTAGGCCTTCTTACCTGGTCCCCTCTAGCTCAAGGAATCTTAGCGTGTCGATATCAGGATCCAAACAATCTCCCAGAAGGAAGCCGTGGAAAGTTAAAAGAGGTATATGCAGAAAGGATTACTCAGAAAGGAATTGATGTTAGCTTCGAATTGGCCAAAAGGGCAAGTGAAAAAGGCTATCGAGTTTCCCAGTTTGCTATTGCCTGGATTCTTCACCAGCCCGCAGTAACAGGAGTCCTCATCGGACCAAGAACTCTTGAACAGTTTGAAGAGCTCTTGCCCTCCATAGAGATTCAGCTGGAGCAGTCCGATCTCGATTTCTGCAATAAGCTTGTCCCTCCCGGGGGTTTTGTATCCAATCACTTTAACACCTCCCTTTGGATGAAAGGATCTTAAATGGATGAATTGATGATCTGTGTGGCCCCTCATCCGGGTGAAAGGCCTGGAGGTCTTATAAAAAGAGTCAGTATTCCAGAAGAAGTTTTTCGATCCTATAACGAGGGGGCTTCCATCGTTCACCTCCACGTCAGGGACGAAACTGGGAGACAGGTTGTGGATCCAACCTTCTTTCAAAAACAGATTCAGGCCATTCGTTCCTTATGTCCCATCATCATTGAAGGTTCTACAGGAGGAACTACAGAACACACCCTTGAAGAGAGGGCCGTTTCATTAACCGTTCCAGGAATGGAGATGGGCTCCCTTAATATGGGTTCGATTAATATGAATGGAGGGGTCTACAGGAATCCACTCCATGAAATTCGATTCTATGCCAAAAAGATGAAGGCTCGAAAGATCAAACCTTTCTTTTACATCTTCGATCTCTCCATGTTTCATAATGTTCTTCGTCTCAAGAGAGAAGGGCTCTTCTCTCCTCCCTATGTTTATGGTTTCATTTTTGATATTCAGGATGGTTTACCTTTCCATAAGAAATATCTTAATCTCTTTATTGAAGAACTTCCTAAAGGCGCTTCATGGTTTCTTCTTCGTCATCATAGCCGGGGGTGGAAAGATTTTCGGGAGGCTATTGAGAGAGGAGGACATGTGAGGGTTGGATTTGAAGACAGTCCCTTTTTATCTTCGGGGAAAAGGGCTACCTCTAACGGAGAGCTGGTCAAAGAGATCGTCAAGGCTGCCAAAGCAGTGGGTAGAAAAGTAGTGGGTCCTGAAAGAGCTCGAGAAATCCTTGGGATAAAAGGACCGAAATAAAAAGAATCTCTTCCGAGTTTATTTAAAAAGGATTCATCAATTTTAGAAAGGAGAATGGTCAGATGAAATACCGTTTGCTTGGGTCATCGGGATTGATGGTTTCCAGATTGGCTTTAGGAACCATGACCTTTGGGGTAAAAGAGTGGGGTTGCGATGAGAGACAGGCTCAGGGAATGATGAAAAAATATATTGATTCAGGGGGAAATTTCCTGGACTGTGCAGATGTCTATGCGGCTGGGAAAGCGGAAGAAATTGTGGGAAGCTTCCTCCCAAACCTAAAACGCGACCAGGTCATTATCGCTTCAAAATGTTACTTTCCTGTAGGGAATTCCCCTAATACTTATGGACTCTCTCGAAAACATATCATCGAATCTTGTGAATCGAGTTTAAAAAGAATGAAAACCGACTATATCGATCTCTACTATATTCACGGACCCGATCCTGTAACTCCATTGGAAGAAACGATGCGTGCCTTAGACGATCTCGTAAGGCAGGGGAAGGTCCGTTACTTGGGGTGTAGCAATCTGTTTAGCTGGCAAATTGCAAAAGCCGTGGGAATCTCTTACCATATGAAACTCGAGAGACTGGTTGCAGCCCAGTATCTTTATAACCTGATCCATCGTGAACTGGAGAGGGAGATCATTCCTTGTGCGATCGATCATGGTTTGGGACTCGTATGTTACAGCCCTCTTGGAGGAGGCCTTCTCACAGGGAAATACAGGGGAATGTCGGAACCTGCAGAAGGAACGAGGCTTGCGATAAGAGCTCAGGTCGACGGTCCTCGATTCTGGCATACTAAAGGATTCAAAACCGTCGAGATCCTTGAAGAGGTCTCGAAGAGATTTGGAATCCCTATGACAAAACTCGCAATTGGATGGCCATTAAAACGGAAGTTCGTTTCATCGGTGATTATCGGGGCTAAAAATCAAGAACAACTCGAGGCCAATTTAGAAATGGCGGATTGGGATTTACCGGATGAGGTCTGGAATGCGCTCGAGGAGAGGACAAGGCCAGAAGAGGAGTATTTGAGCTGGTTTAATAAAAGAAATTATGAACGATTCTTTTCAGCCGTTGAATTCCACGATGATAAGGCCGAACTTCCTTAAATCATTCTTTAATGGATGGGTTTGACAAATGAAATTATTTAGACCACTCATTGGAATCAGTGTCGGGGACCCGGCAGGGATTGGACCTGAGATTACCTCAAAGGCCTTATCCTTACCGGAACTTTACGAAATCTGCCGGCCTCTGGTTGTTGCTGAGGCGGAGATGATCAGAGAGGCCATCCGGTTTTCTCATCTGGATCTTTCCATCCATCCCGTTTTTTCCCCGAAAGAGGGCTTTTATCAACACGGCACGATCGATCTTATCGATCTTAAAAATATTGATGGAAAGCAGATTAAACATAAAACGATTTCTGCCGAATATGGACGGGCCTCTTTCGAGTATGTAAAGAAGGTGATCGAGCTTGCCATGGCCAGGGAGATTGATGCAACCGTCACCGGTCCTATTAGTAAAGAGGCCATAAACCTTGCGGGATTCCATTATTCGGGACATACGGAAATCTATGCGGAACTCACTGAAACAAAAGACTACGCCATGATGTTGATCCATGATCAATTCCGGGTCATCCATGTCTCCACCCATGTTTCATTAAGAGAGGCCTGTGACCGAGTGAAAAAGGATCGAATCTATCGAGTCATCTGGCTGGGATACGATACCCTAAAACGTTTAGGCATCGAGGAGCCAAGGATTGCGGTTGCAGGACTAAACCCTCATGCTGGAGAAGGGGGACTTTTTGGTCGAGAAGAGATCGAGGAGATTATCCCGGCCATCCAAGAAGCTCAGAAGCAAGGGTTAAATGTGGAGGGTCCGATTCCTTCAGATACGGTCTTTTCAAAGATGAGAGGAGGTCAGTACGATCTGGTCGTGGTCATGTATCACGATCAGGGCCATATTCCAACAAAGCTCATTGGATTTCAGTATGATCATAAAACAAACACTTGGGGGTCCATCTCAGGCGTAAATATCACATGTGGGCTTCCCATTATTCGAGTCTCGGTAGATCATGGAACAGCCTTTGGGAAGGCGGGAGAGGGAAGGGCCAATCCAGAAAGTATGATCCAGGCGATCAAGATTGCAGCAAAATTGGCTGGGAGCCAGTCGGGTTCAAGGGTTTGACTAAATCTTAAAATCCTACCCGTATCACCAAACCTTGAACCCTTTTTATTTTTGCAACTCAGGAACGATCTTCTCAAAATAATCAAGGACTTCTGGATTCATTAAGGCATCTCGGTTAAGCACCGGTCTTCCATGAATGATATTCGTAACGGCACTTTCCACTTTTTTCATATTCAGGGTATAAGGGGCGTCTGGCATCTCCATGATGATCGCTGGAACATGGCGAGGGGAGGCCTTCTCTCTTAGGGTCTTTCGAATCGTATTTTTTAACTCTTCGGTGAGTTGAACACCCGGTGCCAATTTTACAAAAAGGATAATCCTCTGATCCCCTTCCCAATTCTGACCGATAGCAAGGCTATCCACTATTCCCTCGATCTTCTCCACTACATTATAAATTTCAGCCGTTCCGATTCGGACACCGGAGGGCTTTAGCACCGCATCCGAACGACCATAGAAGGTAATGCCACCCGTGTCACTGTGTATCAGGATATAATCCCCGTGACGCCAGACCCCAGGATAAAATTCAAAATAGGCACTTCGATACTTCTCACCTGTGGGATCGTTCCAGAAATAGAGGGGCATGGGCGGTGCAGGGGCCTCACAAACCAATTCTCCCTCCTTATCCCAAATCGGTTTTCCGTTCTCATCGTAAGCCTTCACCTTCATCCCTAAAGCAGGGCCTTGGAGCTCACCTGCAAACACAGGTTGAATTGGACTTCCAATAGCAAAACAACCATTGATATCTGTTCCTCCTGAGATAGAGTTGAAATGGAGATCCTGTTTGACCTCACGATAGACCCACTCAAAGCCTTCAGCCGAAAGAACGGACCCTGTCTGGGAGATCTCTCGGAGGGAGGAGAGATCATAATGTTTGCCTGGCTGAATCCCTTCGCTTCGGAGGTAATTGATATAGCTTGCGCTGAGGCCAAAAATCGTGATCTTTTCATCCTGAACCATCTTCCACATGGCGTAGGCATCAGGATAGTTTGGATTCCCGTCATAGAGGACGACCGTCGCGCCCACTCCTAAAGAACTCAGCAACCAGTTCCACATCATCCAGCTACAGGTAGTGATATAAAAGATTCTGTCCTCTCGTTTGAGGTCGGTATGGAGGATAAGTTCTTTTAAGTGATTGATTAGGATTCCCCCTGCTCCCTGAACCATACATTTGGGCTTCCCTGTCGTTCCTGAAGAAAACATGATAAAGACAGGATGATCAAAGGGAAGCTGTTCGAACTTAAGTTCGGGTTCTTTCTCTAAAGAGAGGAATTCGTCATAAAGGATGGCATTGGGAATAGCACTGATATCGGGTTTTTCTTGGGCGTAGGGAACAACGATCACCTTTTTCAGCGTGGGAATAGCCTTGGCTACTTCTGCCGCATTTCCTATGGTGCTAAAAGGTTTTCCTTTATAAAAATAACCGTCTACGGTAAGCAAAACCTTTGGCTCCACCTGCCCGAGGCGATCCAATGCCGCCATGGGACCTATATCGGTAGCACAAGAAGACCAAACAGCTCCAATACTGGTGGCCGCAAGCATTCCGATGGCCGTCTCCATTAAATTGGGCATATAGCCTACCACTCGATCTCCCGGTTCAATCCCTAACTCTCTCAGCGACTTTGCTAATCGAGCCACTGTCCAATAGAGTTCCTTATAAGTCATTTGGGCAGATTTCTGGGTTTCTCCCCTAAATATGAAAGCCAGATGGTCATCCCGATAGCGAAGAAGATTCTCGGCAAAATTGAGCCGGGCTCCTATAAACCATTTTGCTCCTGGAAATTTGGTCAAATCATCCACCACCTGATCGTATTTGCTGGAGGCTTTGATATCGACAAATTCCCATACCGCTTCCCAGAAGTCTGGAATCGAATCCACTGACCACTGGTAGAGTTCGGGATAAGTTCTAAAACTCGTTTTATATTTTTGATTTACAAAATAGATAAACTTCGTAATATTGGCATTTTTTATTTGCTCTTCAGAGGGGATCCATAAGGGCTTTTTCTCCGTTTTAAGTTCAGGAAGAGTCACCTGAATAACAGGAGGTTTCTCGATCGTGGGGGTAGGTTTAATTTTTTTGGGTGGCTTCGCTG
>JBBIMX010000019.1:0-35869 GCA_037444165.1 Deltaproteobacteria bacterium
TAAGTGCCACTTCTCTCATGTCTTTTATATTTAGGGTGTAAACCATCCAATCCCCGGAAGGGCGATTTTTAGAGACAATTTCAAGGCCAAGAGATTTGAGGATCCCATCCACTATTTTTTCAGTGGTGGGATTTAAAACTTTGATTAAAATTTTTGAATAATTTGGGTCGGTATTAATTTCCCCAAGTACCTTATTAAACCCGTTTCCATCCCTCATTCAATATCCCTATCAAATTAAAGGCCGACAAAGAGTTCATTTAAGCTTTCTTCAATGATGGAGAGGCCTCGCTCAAGTTGTTCATCGGTGATCACAAGAGGCATAAGGGGTCGAATGATATTCGAATGGGTTCCGGCTGAGATCATCAGAAGCCCTTTTTCCCGACATCGATTGACCAACCGTTTGGTAAAGTCAGTGGCTGGCTCTTTCGTCTTTCGATCGACTACCAGTTCCATTCCAACCATTGCCCCAAGCCCGCGAACATCTCCAACCACAGGAAAACGCTCATAAAACTGCTTAAACCTTTCGAATACCACTTTCCCAATCCTTTCAGCTCGTTGGAGAATATCCTTCTTTACAAATTGATCAAGGACCGCCAGAGCAGCCCGACAGGCAAGAGGATTTCCAGCAAAAGTTCCTCCTAACCCTCCCACCTGAGGATGATCCATCAGTTCAGCTTTCCCTGTAATAGCACTCAATGGGAGACCTCCAGCAATAGATTTCGCCATCACTATGATATCAGGTTCCACCTCGTAATGCTCCATGGCAAACATCTTGGCCGTTCGACCAAATCCGGTCTGAACCTCATCGGCAATGAATACGATTCCATTCTCCTCGCAGATCTTCTTCAAAATTTTGAAATATTCCTTTGGAGGAACGACGAAACCGCCTTCTCCCAAAACAGGTTCAACAATGAGGGCTGCTACCTGTTCAGCCGAAATGTGGGTATTGAAAAATTCTCTTAAAAAATAAGCACACCGTATCTCACAGGAGGGATATTCCAAACCAAAGGCGCACCGATAACAATAGGCATAAGGCATCCGATAAATTTCAGGGGCATAGGGAGCAAAACCAAACTTATAGGGTTTCATTTTGCTGGTGAGGCTTAAGGCTAAAAGAGTCCGACCATGGAAAGCATCCTCAAAGGCGATCGTGGCTGGGCGACCCGTAGCATGGCGTGCAATTTTTATGGCATTCTCAACAGCCTCAGCCCCACTGTTGGCAAACATTGTCTTTTTCGGGAATTGACCCGGAGTAATTTCATTGAGCCTTTTTGCCAGTTCAACGTAAGGCTCATACATCACCACATGGAAACAGGTGTGGATGTACTTCTGGAGCTGATCCTGAACCGCTTTTATGACCTCCTCATCACAATGGCCAATATTGTTGACCCCGATTCCACCTGCAAAATCAAGATATTCTTTCCCTTCTACATCAACAATGATGGCTCCCTTTGCTCTTTCGGCAAAGATGGGATGGACATTGAAAGGGCCCTGAGGAACCTCTCGATTTCTCTCCTTTAATATTAGCTCATTCGTTTTCATAAATCCCTCTTTTTTCATTGATTGAGGAGTTTTTCTTTTGAGAAACTATCATTTTTTGTGCCGTTTAGAGAAATTTTTTTGAATTTTTAATTGATTAAAATCATTAAAGATTTGATTTATCTTAGGGAGCGATCAAGGGATAGAAAATAAAAATATATGCAAAAATGCATAGGTATTGAATTAAGATAAATTTTTAAAAAGAAAAAAATCAGTTTTTTAATTAGAATTGGAGATGCTATTTTGCATTCTATTTATGCATATTTGCATTATTATGGAGTGATTTTTTAATTTTTCTTGAAATGGTAGCCTGATCCACTCCAAGGATTCTTGCCGCTTCCTTTTGTGAGCCATATTTTTTTAATGCCTTCTCTATTATAAAGCTTTCATATTTTTTGATCGCTTCTTTTAAAGGAGGGATTTCTTGGAAATCAGAGAATGTTGTAGAATTCTTTTTGATGAATGAGGGGAGATCTTTCATCTCAATCCTTTTCTTCTCTGTGACGACCACCAGTCTCTCAACAAGGTTTGACAGTTCCCGGATATTTCCAGGGAAATCATACTTACAAATCGCGTCCACCACATCGGGGGAGAGTTCCTTTTCTTTTCGGTGGATCCTATTGAATTTCTCAAGAAAATAAAAAGTGAGGGGAAGAATGTCTTCTCTTCTTTCTCGCAAAGGGGGAATATGGATAGGAACAACATTGATTCGGTAATAGAGATCTTCCCTAAAAAGTTTTGAAGCAATCATCTCCTCGATTTTTTTATTTGTGGCAGCAATGATTCTGACATCGATCTCCTTCGGACTCGTTCCCCCTACACGAACCATTTCATGATCCTCGAGGAAGCGAAGAATTTTCGATTGAGCGTTTAAGGGAATTTCACCAATTTCATCGAGAAAAAGGGTCCCATGATTAGCCAGTTCAAAAAACCCGGGTTTCCCCTCTGCTTTAGCCCCCGTGAAGGCCCCTCTTTCATAGCCGAAAAGCTCGGACTCTATTAAAGAATCAGGAATTCCAGCCAGGTCGACCCGGATGAAAGGCCCTTCTTTTCGATTTGAATGCTTATGAATCAATCGGGCAATCATTCCCTTCCCCACTCCTGATTCCCCTAAGAGAAGGACAGTCGTATCGACATCTGCCACTCGCAGGGCCATTTCGATCACCCGTTGCATTTCCTCGCTTCGAAAGATAATGTTGGAGAGATCTACTCCTTTCATTTCTAACTCTGAGATCTTGGAAGAGTATCCTCGAGCCAGGGCCTGAGCCTCTTGGAGTTGGCTCCTGAGACGATCCAATTCCGAGATGTCTCGATCATTTGTGACGACATAGGTGATCTCTCCCTTTTCATTAAAAATAGGATTTCCGGTCACCAGGATCTTTTTTCCTCCCTTAAGCCTTTGAAGAATGGTTACAGAGGTCTTCCTTTTTAAAACCTCTAAGGTAACCGATTTGTCAAAGAACCCCTCGGCAATCAATTCTTTCATATTCTTCCCCACCACCTGTTCTGCCTTCACTCCATTGATCCTTTCAGAGGCTTTATTGATTCTTAACACTTTCCCTTCGGAATCGCAGATCCAGAGTCCATCGTAGGAAGAATCGATGATCGTATCGAGCCAATTTTTCATATCTTTGAAGAGATCTAACTCCTTGGAGACCTGTTCGATCTCAGAGATGTCTTGAAACACACTGACGACCCCCAAAATCTTTCCATCCCGAAAGATAGGATTGATATTGGAGATCAACGTCACCTCTTCTCCTTTGAGTTTCTCTCCATAGAAGGGTTTCCCGGTCTCTAAGGATTCGATTAATTTTCCTCCGGTGTGATGAAGGACATCCAAAATATAATGGCCCACCGCTTCGTGAGCTGGAAGTTTAAAAATTCTTTCAGCCGTTTTATTGAAATAGGTGATCATTCCTCGGGTATCTATGGCCACAATCCCATTGTAGATAGCATTGAGGATCAATTGATAATCGAAACCGATGAAGTTCTCCATAGAATGATGTCCTTTCGATGTTATTTCCTCAATGGATAACGGAGAGGAGGGAGATAGATAGCCCTCTCTCCCAGTTCTTCTTCGATTCGAAGGAGTTGATTATATTTGGCCACCCTCTCCGAACGGCATGGAGCTCCGCTCTTGATCTGGCCGGCCTGGGTTCCAACGGCCAGATCGGCAATGGTGGTATCTTCCGTTTCTCCTGATCGATGAGAGATCACGGTTCGATATCCTGCCTCTTTAGCCAAGCCAATCACCTCAAGGGTTTCGGTGAGGGTTCCGATCTGATTCAGTTTAATTAAGATAGCGTTGGCTATGTTCCCCTTGATCCCCTTCTTTAGGCGATCCGGATTGGTGACAAAAAGATCATCCCCGACCAATTGGACTCTCCTGCCCAATCGTTTAGTCAGGAGTTGCCAACCTTCCCAATCATCTTCTGCGAGCCCATCCTCAATGGAGATAATCGGATATTTCTGAATCCACGCTTCATAATAATCGATCATCTCGGCGGAACTCCTCTTCTTTTTTCTTCCCCTCTTAAACCGGTAATATCCATTTTCATAGAATTCTGAAGCGGCTGCATCAATGCCCAGACAAATCTCCTTTCCAGGTTGATAACCAGATTTAAGAATGGCCTTGACAAGAAACTCCAGGGCCTCCTCATTCGAACGAAGATCAGGGGCAAATCCTCCCTCATCTCCTACAGAGGTTTTATATCCTTTTTCTTTTAGAAGAGATTTGAGGTGATGATAGACCTCTCCCCCCATTCGAAGGGCTTCTCTGAAAGTTTTTGCTCCGATTGGGAGGATCAAGAATTCTTGGATGTCGAGATGATTATCCGCATGGACCCCACCATTGAGGAGGTTCATATGAGGGAGAGGAAGGTGCGTTGCAGAGGAGCCCCCAAGATGGTGATAAAGGGGAACCCCATGGTGATGAGCGGCTGCCTTTGCACACGCCAGAGAGACTCCCAATATGGCATTGGCTCCAAGGCGGCTCTTATTTGGAGTCCCATCCAATTGGATGAGAAAAGAATCGATCTCCTTTTGATTTAAAGCATCTTTTCCGATCAGTTGAGGTCCGATCGTGTGATGGATATGATCGATCGCCTTGAGCACTCCTTTTCCGAGATAACGGTCGGGGTCTTTATCGCGAAGTTCCAAAGCCTCATGAGTTCCCGTAGACGCTCCAGAGGGGATGGAGGCGCGGCCCATTGCTTTGCTTTCGAGATAGACCTCCACTTCCACCGTTGGATTTCCTCGGGAATCGAGAATCTCCCTTCCAAGAACCTTTGTGATCGCCACCATTTCTTTCTCCTTCTTAGCGATTTTTATATTTTAAATAATTTTCCCTTGGTTCCTGACTTCGCAGAAAGGACCAAGCCGTCCCCATATAAAAATTATAGGGTCGGGGGGAAGGATCCTTTTTTCTGGTTTAAAATTTTTGTTCCAATATAAATGTAATGGGCTCCTGAGAAGATGGTAAAAAAGGCGGTTCCATAAATGGACATGTTTCTGAGGATCATCCACCATTGGCCCTCTCCATCCCAAAGAGCGACGATGACGGTGAGGATTTGGATATTCGTCGTAATTTTGCTAAGGAGGCTGGGCCCTATCTTGATCGAATAGTTGTTTAGAATCATGATCAAGACCCCGAGAAGAATGATCACATCCCGGGTGATGACCACCACAGCCAGCCACCCCGGAAGCCTTTCAATGATGGCAAGGGTCAAAAAAGCACAGATGAGAAGAAGCTTATCTGCAATGGGATCCAAATAGGCTCCCAATTCAGTCTTTTGATGGGTGATTCTTGCCACAAGGCCATCAATTCCATCGGTAATTCCAGCAATGGCAAAGGTGATGAGGGCGTTGGTAAAAGATTTTTGAATTATAAAGATCACGAAGAGTGGAATAAGAAGAACTCGAGTCAGGGTAAGAAGGTTTGGAAGATTCATTCTCAGACCTCAATGGATTCTCCCTTATAAAGGTCTTTAAAGGAGGTGTACTTATCCAAAAAAGCTAAATCCACCTTTCCGATCGGTCCATTTCGTTGTTTGCCAATGATCACCTCTGCTTTTCCCCTATTTTCTTCTGTTCGATGATAGACCTCTTCACGAAAGAGGAAGAGGATGACATCGGCATCCTGTTCAATGGCTCCTGACTCCCGGAGGTCAGAAAGCTGGGGTCTGTTTCCCGTCCGCTCCTCGGTCTTTCGACTAAGCTGGGAGACAGCAATCACAGGGACATTGAGCTCCTTGGCCAAGGCTTTAAGCGACCGCGAGATCTCTGAGATTTCTTGTTGACGACTTTCTGCCTTTCCTCTTCCTTTCATCAGCTGGAGATAGTCAATGATGATCATTCCCAAGCCATATTCGGATTTAAGCCTGCGGGCCTTTGCCCTCAATTCAAGAACAGAAAGGGCAGCGGTGTCATCAATGAAGATGGGCGCATCCGAAAGGGTTCCAGCCGCCATGGTTAATTTGGGCCAGTCACTTTCACCAAGGTAGCCGGTTCGAAGTCGTGTCCCCTCCACCTGGGCTTCCGAACAGAGCATTCGCAACACCAACTGCTCCTTGGACATCTCCAAGGAAAAGATGGCGACCGGCACCCTTCCTTCGATCGCGGCGTATTGGGCAATATTGAGGCAGAACGCGGTCTTCCCCATGCTGGGGCGTCCGGCGACAATGATCAGGTCCGAGGGCTGGAAGCCAGCGGTCAAACGATCCAGTTCTTTGAAACCAGAAGGGACTCCTGTCACGAGTTCCTTCTTCTTATAGAGTTGCTCGATGGTCTTGAAGCTTTCTTTGACGATCTCTTTGATGGGAAAGAAGGAGGGCCTCACCCTTTTTTCAGAAATTTCAAAAATGGCTCTTTCTGCTTCGTCCAGAAAGGCCTCGACATCTGTTCGATCTTCGTAGCTTTGGGTGATGATGTCTGTAGAGGTCTCGATCAATTTTCGGAGGATGGCCTTCTCTTTGACAATCCGAGCGTAGTATTCAATATTGGCAGCAGAAGGGACAGAATCGATCAGATAGGCAAGATAGGAGGCGCCTCCCACCATTTCGAGTTCCCCCTTCTTTCTCAACTCATTGGTCGTGGTGATCAGGTCAGCAGGTTCATCTCGTTCAGAAAGCTCGATCAAAGCGTGATAGATCTTTCGGTGGGCCTCCCGATAGAAGTCCTCCGGTGTGAGGATTTCCATCACCCGATTGATCGCTTCATTCTCAATGAGGATTCCTCCCAGGACAGACTGTTCGGCTTCAATATTTTGGGGAGGAATCTTATGGGGGAAAGAGGTTTCCTCTCCCATCGGATAGATCCTTTAATGGTTTATGATTCGGTTTATTGCTGGACCACCCAAACCCTCAGGGTCGCCGTGATTTCAGGATGGAGTTTTATGGGAACGTTGTAGTTCCCCACATTTTTAATCGGTTCTTCCAGATGGATCTTCTTTCGATCCACTTCGATCCCCTGCTCCTTCAAATAGGTCACAATATCCATCGACGTGATCGCTCCAAAGAGTTTTCCACTTTCACCCACATTCCGATAGAAGGTGCAGGTGAGATTCTCAATCTTCTGGGCCATTCGCTCAGCCTCTGTCCTCCTCTTTCCAACCTTTTGCTGGATCAGTCTTTTTTGATGCTCCAGGGTCTTTAGATTCTTTTCGGTGGCCTGAATGGCTTTTTTCTGGGGAAGGAGATAGTTTCTCCCATATCCATCAGCCACCTTAACGACGTCCCCGGCCTTTCCCAGAGAAGGAATATCTTCTAATAGGATGACCTGCATCTTTTTGTCTCCTTATCACAGAATCGTTTTACGATTTCATTTTGTCACAGTGGTAAAAGGCAGAAGGGCAATGTTTCGTGCCCTTTTGATGGCGATGGTAATCTGCCTTTGGTGTTTGGCACAGTTGCCAGAAATCCTTCGAGGGATGATCTTCCCCCTTTCTGTGATAAAGAATCGAAGGATTTTAGGGTTTTTGTAGTCGATCTCTAATTTTTTGTCTGTGCAGAATCGACAGACCTTCCGCTTCAGGAAAGGTTTTCTCTTCCTTTCCGGAGTCGATGGCTTTTCAGTCTGTTTCTTCATCCTTCTCTCCTCTCTGTGATAATTTCATTCTCTCTTAATGACGAATCTGGCTCGACCAGTTGAAGCTCCGAAGCGATGATCTCTATCTGCCTTCTTTCTCTTCCCTGAGGAGTCTGCCATCTTCGCGAATGAAGCTTTCCTTTAACGAGAAGGAGTTGCCCGGCCTCCAGCTTAGGATGAGAGAGGGCAAGAGCTCCAAAGGCGACAATCGGGACCACGCCCTTTTCGGTGCCGAGATCGTTCAATTCTAAAGGGAATTGAATCACCGGTGTCCCATCGGGCTGGTATTGCCTTCGGGGAGGGGTCGCCACTTTTCCCGTAAGAATGACCTGATTTAGGACAACCCTATTCATGATTCCTCTTCCTCAGACTCCTCGTCAGGAAGCTCCTCTGGGATGGGAATCTCTTCGGGGATGGCCTTCTTTTCATCCAGTCGAACTGTGATAAATTTAATGACCGAATCCATCACCCGATAATTCCTTTCTAATTCGGAAAGCAACGTAGGGGGTCCGGAAAAATGGATGAGGATATAATGGCCTTTGGTTTTCTTTCTTACCTTGTAGGCCAGTTTTCGCTTTCCCCAATCTTCAAATTTGAGGATGTCTCCCTTGCCCTGGAGGATGATTCCTTTGATCTTTTCAATGGCCGATTGGGCCTCTTCTTGCTCAAGGTCGGGATTGAGAATGAAGATCGTTTCATATTTTCGCATGTGTAACCTCCTCGTGGATCATAGCCCTAAAACGATGTTTAGAGCAAGGAGCAAACAAGAACTAATCCGTTTTCATCACATCGGATTTCACCACTCCTGCGATATGACCTCGGTTGACCTTTACCCTCACCTTATCCGAGATTTCAAGGGTAATGACGTCATCTCTTAGTCCTGTAATTCTTCCATAGATCCCGCCCGAGGTCAAGACCTGATCTCCGACTTTCAGATTGGCAAGGAGGGTCCGATGTTCCTTTGCTCTCTTCTGTTGAGGTCGAATGAGGAGAAAATAGAAGACCACAAAGATCAGGATGATTGGAAGAAAGCTCAACATCGATGACCCCTGATTCCCTCCGGGCTGTTGACCCATCGCGTAGACTAAATCGATTCCCATAACTCCTCCTTTTTAATTGAGATGATTCTCATGATTTTCTGTCCCATGATTTTCTCTCGAGAGTGTATCCATATAATTTTGATAGAACTCATAAAGGCGATCTTCCTCGATCGCCTCTCTTATCCCTTTCATCAGATTCATATAATAATAGATATTGTGGATCGTATTCAACCTCGAAGAAAGAATTTCATTGGAGAGGTAGAGGTGACGAAGATAAGCCCTGGAATAGTACCGGCAAGTATAACAACCACAGGCCTCCTCCGGAGGCAATGGATCCTCAGCATAGCGAGCCTGTTTAATGGAGATTTTTCCTGAGGAGGTGTAGAGGACTCCATTTCTGGCATTCCGGGTAGGAAGGACACAGTCAAAAAGGTCGATCCCTAAAAGGGTAGCTTGAAGGATATCCTCTGGAGTTCCAACCCCCATCAGGTATCGGGGTTTATTTTCGGGCAGAAGGGGTACGGTCCATTTCAGGACCTCTTGTCTCAGAGATTTGGGTTCTCCAACACTGAGCCCTCCAATGGCATATCCTTGAAAATCTAATTGGGTAAGCCTGTTAGTACACTCTTCCCTCAATTCTCGATAAACGCCTCCTTGAACAATCCCGAAAAGGGGAGAGTGGTTCCTTTCCGATGCCTCAAAACATTTCTCGGCCCATCTTAAAGTTAACCCAATCGAGGCCTTAGTGTACTCATAGGAGGAAGGGTAGGGGATACATTCATCAAGAACCATAGCCATGTCTGAACCAAGAACCTTTTGAATTTCTATTATTTTTTCAGGGGTTATAAAATGAAGGGAACCATCGATATGAGACTGAAAGAGGACTCCTTCTTCTGAGATCTTCCTTAATTTTGCCAGACTGAAGATCTGAAATCCTCCGCTATCGGTTAAAATAGGCCTATCCCAATGAATAAAACGATGAAGGCCTCCCAATTTTCCGATCACCTCATGACCTGGCCTGAGATAAAGATGATAGGCATTGCCCAATATGGCCTCCACTCCCAACTCGATTAACTCTTCAGGAGTTAAGGATTTTATAGTTCCTTGTGTCCCAACGGGTAAAAACGCAGGGGTCGACAAAGACCCATGATCCGTCTCAATCCTTCCTAATCTTGCCTCCGATGAGCGATCTTTTTTAATGATCCTGAAATTGAACCCCATCACCCCTCACTCCTCACTTTTCAAAGAATGAGCATGGCATCTCCATAACTGTAAAAGCGATATTTCCTTTCGATGGCCTCCTGATAGGCTTTTAAAATTAACTCCTTACCTGCAAAAGCCGAGACCAACATGATGAGGGTTGATTTAGGAAGATGGAAGTTCGTAATGAGTCCATCTGTCACTCGAAACGAATAAGGAGGATAGATGAAGAGGGAGGTCCATCCTTGAATAGGTTGAACCCTTCCTTTTTCGTCACAGAACGACTCAAGGCTTCGGGTCGTCGTCGTGCCAACGGCAATGACCCTTCCTCCCTTCTCTTTGGTCTCGTTAATGATTTGGGCAGCCTCTTCAGGGATCTCTACCCATTCTGATTCCATCGAATGCTCTTCGATGTGGTTCACCTTCACTGGAGTGAATGTTCCCGGGCCAATATGAAGCGTCAGAAAGGTGATGCTGATCCCTTTCTCCTTAAGGGATTGAAGAAGGGTGGGGGTAAAATGGAGTCCTGCTGTCGGTGCGGCTATGGACCCTTCCTTTTCTGCATAAACAGTCTGATAGCGGTCCCTATCCACAGGCTCGTCCTTCCTCTTGATGTAGGGGGGGAGGGGGACATGGCCATACTTCTTAAGAATATCAAGAAGGGAATCTTTTGTGGAAAAAGAAATCTTTCCCCTTCCTCCTTTTAAACCCTTTATTTCTCCGTAGAGATCCTCCCCAAATCGAATCTCGACCCTTTCATTCTCTTTTACCCTTCCTAAGTTTTTGACCAGTACCTCCCATTCCCCACGATGGGCACCATTGTGGGAGGGGATCAACAGGAGTTCCACTCTCCCGCCACTCTTTTTTCTCCCCACCATTCTTGCCGGGATGACCCGAGTATTATTCATGACCAATAGATCACCAGGGGAGAGGTAATTGAGAATATCCCTAAAAAGGCTATGCTCGATCCTTTCGTCTCCCCTTTTGAGAACCAGTAGTCGGGACTCTCCCCTCTCTTGGGCTGGATATTGAGCAATCAAAGAGGGTGGGAGGAAATAATTGAATTCTTCTAATTTCATCGCAAGCAAATTTCCAAAATAAAGTTAACAGAGGCTGAGGGAATCTGCAAGGTTGACTTTTTATAGGGGATCGAGTAATTTTTAAGTGTTTTCATTTAATGGGGAAGCTCGATGAAAAAGTTTTCTTATAAGGAAGCAGGGGTGGACATCGAAAAGGCTGATGCCTTTGTCCAGATGATCAGGCCGATGGTGGAGTCTACTTTTAGACCGGAGGTCCTGACAAAAATCGGAGGATTTGCAGGCTGTCTTTCTCTCAATCTCGACCGTTATAAGAAACCGGTATTAGTCTCTTCCACGGACGGGGTTGGAACGAAACTGAAGATTGCTTTTCTCATGGACCGTCACGATACCGTTGGGATTGATCTGGTCGCAATGTGTGTTAATGATATCCTTGTCTGTGGAGCCAAACCCCTCTTTATTCTTGACTATTTTGCCACTTCAAAATTGGACCCCCAGAAAGCCTCAAAAGTCATCGAAGGGATTGTGAAAGGATGTTTAGAGGCGGAATGTTCTCTCATCGGAGGGGAGACTGCCGAGATGCCTGGTTTTTATCGGGAGGGGGAATACGATCTGGCGGGATTCGTCGTGGGGATCGTGGAGGATTCTCAATTGATCGATGGTTCAAATGTCACGGTAGGAGATAAATTGATTGGTCTCGCTTCGAGTGGACTCCATAGCAATGGATACTCTTTAGTCCGAAAGATCTTATTAGAACATCATCGGATGGATTTATATCAAAGAATGGATGAGCTCGGGGGAATTCTGGGAGAAGAGCTTCTTCGCCCCACCAAGATTTATGTAAAGCCCGTTCTCAATTTGATAAGAGACTTTCATATCAGCGGGATTGCCCATATTACAGGGGGTGGGATTACTGGAAACATTCCTCGGGTGATTCCGAAAGGTTGTAAGGCGATCATCCATCGAGGCACATGGGAGGTTCCACCGATCTTTAACCTTTTGAAAGAGAGGGGAGAAATCTCTGAAGAGGAAATGCTTCGCACTTTCAATAACGGGATCGGCATGATTCTTATCGTGAAGCACAAAGAGGCTGAGGAGATCCTTTCGAGACTTCACTCCATGGGCGAAAAGGCATTCATGATCGGTGAGATCGCTAAAGCAGAGGTGGACGAATTATCCATTGAATATCTTTCATGACTCCCCATCACGAGTCCATCGACGTCGTAGTTTTGGGTGAAGGATTGGGAGGATGGGTTGCAGCCAATCTTCTCGTTCAATCCCATCTTCATGTTTGGCTCTTAAAAGAGGAAGATTACCGTTCTACCTATCCCAAAGAGGGATATCGTTTTGTTCCCTTTTCAAATTTTCGAGAAAGACGAATTCCATTCCATTTGATAAAAAAGATTTCTAACCTCCTTGCCCTTCCCAAGCCGCCTGACCCCTCTCCTAAGTTGGGATCCTTCCAAATCCTCCTTCCCCAGGCAAGGATCGATCTCTTTCCCAAGGGACCCTTATTCGATAGAGAGATAAAAAGGGAATTTCCAAAAGAAGTGGATAAAATAAAGACGTTTTACGATTCCATGGTGCAAAACAAAGAAAGTCTGATGAGAAAAAAAATGGAAGAGGGAGAGGAGCTATTCCCTCTTTTTCCTACTCGTTCCCTCTGGAGGAGGCTAAGGGGATTCCTATTAGAGAAGAGAGAAGGGTTAAACAAAAAGTTTTCTTCTTTTTCAAAAGAATTCAGAGAATATTTAAAACTCCAGATTTTTGCAAAAGGGAATTTCCTTTCAGAACAGATCGATTTCTCTTTAGCCTCCTATCTTTTGTTGTCCGAAGAAGGGTTGAACGGGATTTCTTCAGAGAGGATGAAAGAAATCCTCTTTAAAAAATTTATCGATTCAGGAGGTAGAGTCTTAGGATTGGAAGGATTAGAAGGGGTGGAGAGGAAAGGGCGAGATGGATTTCATCTCTTATTGAGGAGTGAGGAAAGGGCAATCCATTCGAGATTTCTTCTCCTCAATATTCCTCTTCATCGAATTTCTGAGCGTTTTCATTTTTTTCAGCAGAACTTCTCCAGATGGATCCAAAGGATCAAGCCTTCCTTCGTTATCCTTCCTCTTTTTATAGGAATTCGTGAGAAAGGGCTTCCAGTGGGTATGGGGGATCTTCTCGTTTCTATTTTCGATCTCGAGAGCACCTATGAGAATGGAAACCTCCTTTATCTCTCCCTCAGCCCCAGGGGAGAAGAATCCCAGGCCCCAGAGGGACGACGGGCCCTTTTGGTTGAGGGCCTGATGGCCACCCATGCGTGGGATTCCAGCTCCTTGGACCTTTTTCAAAAAAGAATGATTTCTCATCTCAAACATCTTATTCCCTTTTTTGAGGATTTCATTGAGTTCGTTGACTTTCAGTGGACCCTTGATCAAGTGAATAAGATTTCCTATCCCCATTTCATTTATGAGACAGATTTTGATTTTCACTGGAGGGAGGGAATCGTTCCAATAAGGGTTTCAAAAAATCTTTTCTTTGTAGGGAAGGAGAATTTCCCTTATTTAGGAGTCGAAGGGGAGATTCTGGCTGGAATGAAAGCGGCAAAGGAGATTCTAAGAAAGGGGAAATAAAGGGGATGCTTAAAAATAGATTTTTCTATTTTCCTCCTTTTTATATTTTCTTCCTTTCTCCTCATCCTCTTCAAAATCATCACCATACATTTCGAAAAGCTTATCGAAAAGCTTAGGCTTTTCTTCCTCAAAGATAAACGTGTTTTTTGACATCATCTCTTTCCATTTCTCAAAGGTGATATACTTTTTTTCCGTTCCTAACATTTCGGTTTAAATAATAAGCAAAAAAATTGCCAAATTCTTTCAGCTTCAATTGTTTAAATATAATTGGTGGAAATTATTATAAAATTTTAAAAACAGAGGAGAAGGGATTTAAGAGCAAAAATCATCACCAAACAATAATTGTCACCCCTGTTGTCATTTTTCTTAACCTCTCGCCACTTCCCTCCAAAGGCCTATTCATCCCCTCCCACGGATCAATTGTTTTCAAAAGCTATTTGGATTTTAATCCCCCCTTCTATTTTATTCCCGCGAGCGAGAATGGGTGAGCGCCATCCATGAATAAAGAAGAAATTTTTTTCGTCTAATGAATTAAAAATGTTATAATAGATTGAAAAGGAGGATCTGCCTATGAAAAATAAAATGGGAATGATTATATTCTGTTTTTTCTTCTTCCCTGCTCTTGCCTTTTCTTCCAGTCTGGATTTGTTACGAATTAGCCTCCTGGAGGGGGATGTTCAGATTCGAACTGAGGAGACGGATGAGTGGGTTCCAGCCTCCATCAATATGCCTTTAAAGGAGGGAGATCGAATCTGGGTTCCAGAAGATGGTCGAATCGAACTCCAACTGAAGGAAGGAAGTTTTCTCAGGCTCGATGAACAGTCTGCTTTAGAAATCCTTACATTAGAAAAAGACTCTTTTCAATTCTACTTAACCGAAGGTCGAGCCTATATTAATTATAGAGGATTGAAAAATAAGGTTCTCCAGATAGAGACCTCTCTCGCCTCCATTCGGGTTTTCGAAAGGGCAAGATTTAGAATAGATGCCACCCGAGAGGGTGTTACAGACATCTCTGTTTATAAAGGATATCTCTATGCTGAAACCCGGGAAGGAAAAACAAGGGTTCAGGAAGGAAAGGTCCTTTCCCTTCGAGAAGGAACCTATGCCGAACTTTCTCCATTAGGAACACCGGATGAATGGGAAAGGTGGAATAGAGAGAGAGATCGGAGGGTGAGTGCAAAAAGGCCGCCCTCTCAGTATCTCCCAGAAGAACTTCATCCTTATGCTTACGAGTTTGAAGAAAATGGAAGATGGGTCTATGTGAGAGAATATGGATATGTATGGACTCCTACGGTGGTGGTCTCAGTAGGGTGGGCTCCTTATCGAATTGGGAGATGGGTATGGATTCGCGGCGACTATGTATGGATTTCTTATGAGCCGTGGGGATGGATTCCCTATCATTATGGAAGATGGGCCTTTATCGTCAATATCGGGTGGTGTTGGGTTCCTCCACCCAGAGGAGCGGTCTTTTGGGGACCTGGATTCGTAGGTTGGGTTCATACCCCCCATTATGTCTCATGGGTTCCTTTGGCCCCTGGAGAAATCTATTATGGTTATGGTTACTACGGACCCCATAGTGTGAACCTCACTCAGGTCAATATAAAGGAGATCAATGTTCATCAGGTCGTCTATAAGAATGTCCACGTCCACAATGCTGTCACTGTGGTGCATCGGGAGAATTTTATAAAGGGAAGACACGAGCCCCTGAAGGTCAAGGAGAATCCCTTTCTTCATGAAAGGATCAGTCTTGGAAGACCTGATATCCCTCCAGAAAAGGAAGCAAAAATTCCTGTGTTGAAAGAGATCCCCCACCATAAAAGGCCTCCTGAACCCATCCGAGAGATGAGGGTGAGAGAATTCAAAGAGAGGCGTCCCTTAGAAAGGAAACCGGAAGTGTCTGTGTTGAGGCCGGGTACTCGACTGGAGGAGATGAAACCGAGGCTTAAGGAGAGGAAGGCCTTAGAAAGGGAGGAAAAGATTGAAATAAGAAGGCCCCCTGAAAAAGGAGAGATCCGACCCCAGAGGGAACCTAAGAAAGAGATAGAAAAACCGAGATCTCCGAAGAGAGAGGAACTCCCCGAAAGAATTGAACCCCAGAAGCCCATTCAAACCCCACCCAAAGGTAGGGAGAGAATGGAGAAACCCCGGGAATCCGAACCGGTTGGAAAGAGTCAAGGGAAAGTTCGTGAACCCAGAGTCTTAGAAAAGGGTAGGGGCGAAGAGAAAGGAGGAATGGAACGGCCCAAAGACTCTAAGCCTTAAAACTAATCTTTTCTTTCCCACTTCTTTTGTTGACTTGCAGGAAGAAAAAATTGAAAGACATTTCTTCTCTCAACGGGCAGTAGAAGAGAGATCATTTTGAGGTCTTTTTTGGGATAGATTTTTGTATCAATCAATCCTCTATTTTTCTCCACGATTCTCTTAACCATCTGTAAAATAAGGTCCATCTTTTCCTCATGATTCAGTGGAGATTCAGGGGAGAGAGAACTCAATTCTTGAACCTTAGAATCAAGGTGGGTGGAGATGATGAGGATTTCGATATATTTCAAATCCTTCTGCAAACGTTCTTTACCCTCTCCATTCCAATCCTTAGATTCGATCGTTCTGGTCAGGATTCCCAGTCGTCCGTTGAGAGAGATTGAGAATAAGAGATATTGAAAAAGAGAATTCAAAATAAACCTGAGATGTTCGTCCAGCATACTGGTCTCAGGAAGTTCGGGATCGAACTGCTTTTTGATAATCTTAATCTTTTTTTCTTCTAATTCTTTCTGATTCTCTCGTAAAATTTCTTCGATCATATTATTGATGGTATTCGCTTTTTTAATCGGGGTGTTGATGCTTATATACTCACAAAAACAGTCTAAAATAAAGAGCGTTTTTTCGATATCTTCCGAAACGACATTATAAAAATAGTCACCCAGTTCCTTATCTCTGAAATTTTCTCGAGAATAAAAGGCAAGGGTTTTCATCGCTGCCATACTTCCCCTGACTCGATGAATCAATTCGAGAACGAAAGATAGGAGGGATTCATGATTGATTTCTGTGGGAAGGGATCTTTCTTCGGAGGAAGATTTTTCGTTCTTTTGAAAAGAAAACATGTTAAATATCTTACCCTTAGCCTCATCCCGAGACGAAAGGTTCTCGACACTCCCCTGACTTCCTTTCATTTTATCTCCTTTTTATAATTTAATTAAGCAATACTTGTGCCAATTTGTTCAAAAAATATAATAAATTGAAATTATTATATAAATTTAATTTGAGGTTGAGGGAGAGTTCCAAAATTCGTCATCGAGATAGCAAAATAGTAATCCATCACTTTAGGTTTCAATACCCTTTAGTGAGGGATGATGCTTACAAATAATTAAAACAAGTTGTAATTTCTCAGGATTTATGATAAATTGTATATAATTGTTCTTAGAAAGAGATGGAAGAGAAGCGGATAAAAGCCAATGAATCGATCCAACGTCCCTTTTTAGACGATAAGGAGAGGTCTTTTCTGTTTCCTCTTCTTCTCGAATTGTTTCAACGAATCGGAGGCTCCCTCGAAGCCATCAAAAAGATGACTCTTCAGGCTCGAAATAAATTTAGCGATCGACTCTTTGGGGAACATTTCGATCGAGTGATGACGGAGGAGACGGAACGAATTGATATTCTTTTGAGAAACCTTCTCGATTATATTAAGGTCAATTTCACCCTCCAAAAATCAGGAACCATTCATAAACTCCTCGAGGAAACGATTCAAAAGAATCGTCCTAAACTGGAAAAGAAGAATATTTATCTGCTGAAGAGATTTGAAAAGGATCTACCCGAGACCATTGTGCCGGATGAGCATCTTCGATACATGTTCAATTCCATTCTACAGCATGGATTGCTCTTTATGCCGAACCATGGAAATATCAGTTTTGTAACCAGATCTTTTTCTTCTCCCAAAGAGATGCCAAAGGACCGGACTTCTTTCCAATGGGAAGGCAGGTATATTGAAATCTCCTTTCTTTTCGATGGATATAGAAAGGCGGAAAAGGAATCAATGGAGTTTGAGTTAAAATTGGTAGAAGAGATGGTCCACCGACATCAAGGGATGATGAAATTTGAATCAGATCCTCAGAAGGGGAAGACATGGGTCTCTCTCATTCTTCCCGTAGAGAGAAGAAAGATCATCTATTATCAATCCGTGGGGTGAGATTTTAAAGTTTCTATGAGCCCTTTCAAATAGTTAATGCTACGGCTGGCAATTGTCTGGGGATCGGGTTCGAAGTTAAAGACCTCCACCGAAATATAGCCTTGATATCCATTTTTGATTAATGTTTTGAGGATGGGAAGAAAATTTGTCTCACCAAAGCCAGGTCCCATCCCATTCGCATCATTCACGTGAACATGACGAAGGTATCCTGACTCGATGGCCTTGAGGAGTGCCTCGGTCAAAGATTTTTCAGAGGCCGAAGCACTTCGGCAATCGAAAACCATCTTAAAATTAGGGTGCCTCACCTCTTTGAGAAGGAGAATCGCTTCCTCTACCGTATTGATGAAGTTGGTCAATGTAGGGGCAAGAGGTTCGATGCAATAAAAAACCCCTCTCTTTCGAGCCGTCTTGAGGGCTACCTTAAACGTCTCTTTGGCATACTCCCATGAGGCCTGAGGATTCCATCCTTCCTGGATCGTCCTTTGATGAGGGGATCCATGGACCAGGAGCTTTCCTCCAAGATCCGCACAAAAATGGATAAGAGCCTCTATATATTCCTGGGTCTGGATTCGAACGAGTTCATCAGGATGATTGATATAGAGGCCTTCAGGTTTAACCAAGAGCCAATGGAGTCCAACAATTTCAATTCCATTCTCTTCGGCTGCACGCCGAATGGCCTCTCGACGTTTAGGAGAGATTTCAGTGACAGAATCGGCGAGGGTAAAAGGAGCAATCTCCACCCCATCGTATCCCAATTTAGCCGCCTCTTCAAACACCTTCTCAATAGGCCATCCCTCGAAGAGTTCGTTACAGATCGCAATCTTAATAACACTCTCTTTATTCATCTTCTTCACCTTTTCTTTTCGGGTGATTTCATTTTAGAAAATTTTTTTAAAATTGTCACCATCTCTTTTTGGAAGTGATTGTAGGCAGATTGAAATTCGGAGAGGGTTTTCAGGACAGGGCCGAAGGTTGGCCATTCGGAAGGAAGGAGGCCTTTTTGGCCAAAATCTCCCGTAATCCCTGCCTCCTTGAAGATGTCCGAAAGTTCGGGATTAATCTCATAGGCCCTGATGAAGTCCTCTATCTGGTAGAGAAGCTGAAGGGTCTCCTCTGAAGAGCCCTCCGAGATGGACTCTTCAAATTTCTTGATTTCAAACCCGGACCCTTCGGCCATTCTCCTCACGTTCTCCTGATGGTCAGGGAATTCCGTATGAACCAGATTCTTGGAGGAGAGGGTCCAGAAGGTATCAAAGGGTTTCCGTTTCGAGGCAGGAAGGTAGTGAATCCGATCGAGGATAAAGTTTGCCTGCTCTTCTGAAATTCCTTTTTTCTTCATCAAATAGGAGGTCCACCTTTTTCGATTCTCAGGATTAAAGAAGAGCTCCCAAACCCTTCTGGCGACCAGGGTGCCCGATTTTCCAATCGCCTCCTCCCATCTTTCAAGATCCTCTCTCGAGGCCACATCGGCCAAAGCCTCAAAGATAGGTTCATTTATCGTCCTCTGACCATGAGCATATCGGGTGGCTTCAATCACCTTCTCCTCATAAGTCATCGCCTTGATAACTCGCTCCTTTGTCCCGTTGGCTTCCGAAAGCTTGAGGACTTTTTCACTGGCCCTTTCCTCTCCGATCTTCTCTTTCAATTCCTTGAAGAAGGCTTCTAATTTTACCTCCCTCAGATGACTTTCGAGCCTTCCTCCCATATTGGTCATATAGAGTTGGGTGGGTCGGATTCCTTTTCGGATCGCCTCCGCCATCCCCTCCATCTCTTCGAGAAGCAGGGTCGCTTCCTGACTCACACTGAAATCCACCGTAATATTCGAGCCAAATCCATAGGAATTGATCATACGGGTGATCGTTCGGGCCGAAGGTCCGGTGGCAGCCACCTTGATCACCAGATTGGGTCTCCCTCTATCTCCCTTTATTCGATACCCTGCCAGGAGATAATGGTCATAGAGACTCAGTTTTTCCTGGGCCAGGGAGAAGGCTAAAAAGACATCCCGGATACTCTCCTCCACCAGATGGGCAATATTGGGATTGAGTTGAAAGCTGACGACCCCTCCCCCTGAGGTCTCCCTGAGATTAAAGAAGATCGGCCGAAAGACAAAGAGATTCTCCCAGAGGGCAAGGAGGGTTGCAAAAAGGGCAATCTCTTCAGCATACCTCGAGGGGTTTGCCCTCCACTGTCTGAATGTTGGATGTCTTCGGACCTCCTCTCGAAAGATTTCGATAAGAGAGGGATCATCCTGATAGGCCCTGGCGGCGAGGACTGGATTGGTGGAAACCTGTTCATAGCCCAGATGTCTGAGCCATCTCAAACCCAAGGCATAGTCATTCCCAAAACGGCAGAGGCCTTGATTGACCATCTGATAGTAAATGTTGCTTTTGATCTCCTCCTCTGCCTTCTTCAGGAATTGGGGAAAAAGGTGTTTTCCAGATCCCAGAGTCTCTTCGATCCGGAGGGCAGTTTTAGCGACCATGCTATTCCCCTTCTGAACCCTCTTCATCTTGAGAAGCCATTTCTCGATCACAGCCGAGGCGATGGAGCATTCTCCCTCCTTTTGTTCTATCCCCTCCCATTCCTCAAGGGTATGGAGAATGAACTGAAGGCAGTGGGCTTTCTCCTTCGGGTCGAGCCACCGGCTCTCCAGACCATAGAAATTGAGAGCCATCTCGAGAAGGACCTCGTAGGCATACTGCCTGAAAGAGAGGTTTTGAGAAAAGGATTTAGGAGAATCCTTTGAAATGGGTCTGGAGGTGACAAAGAGGGGGTGGAGCCTTCGAATAAAGTCTCCCACTGTCTTTGAGAGCTCCCCGTTGATCTCAGGAAAGAGGAGGTGGTCTGCTGCGAGGGTCGTCTGACCCATCCTGGTCAGTTCAATGAGATGAGCTGAATGATCCCAAAAAATAGGAGGATTCTGCTGAAGAGAGAGGGGTTCGGGACGTTTTTCTTGGACGATTTTGTTGATTTCTTTCTGGGTTATCTTTTGCACACCTATTCTCCTTTCTTTAATCCAAGGGCATTGAGATGTTTTTCAATATGGTATTGGAGAAGAGACCAATAGGTTTCTTCCTGTTCGGTCAGGCATTTAACGATTCGATCCTTCAGATCACTTTTTAAAAGAAAACCATAGGTAATGTGAAGGAGTTGTCTGGAATCTTCTTGATCAAGGAGTTGAGAAAGATCGGAGTCAGGGATATGATCCAGTTTTTGAATCCTTTTCGGCTCAGCCGTGATGTGATAGAATCTTTTAGCCTCTTCGAATTTATTGAGAGCCATTCGGAACATCTCTCTAAAGAGAGGGGGATTGCAAAGGGAAATGAGTCTGACTGCCTCGAGCCAGCTTGTCCCTGCCGTTTTCAAATGAAGACGTCCCTGAGAGAGTTCCCCAATATGAGGAAAGATCGAGAATTTATCACTTCCAGAATGGATGGAAAGTTTGTAGTCCCCGTAGGATTTTGCGATCAGTCGATGTCGAGAGAAATGCCTACGAAAATCATGGATTTCTCCCCGATAATCGATCCCCTTTTGGAACTCTCCGACAAATCGCAGAGCCAGAGAATCGATCCGCACTCCTCGATGGAGGAGATTAAGGATTAAGAAGAGGTGACTGGCTGAAGAGGTTGGAAAAGGGGTTTCGTCAATGGAGATTTCGAAATCGATAAGGGGTTTTCTTCCAGTCTGTTTAAGGAGAAATTCATAGATTTCTTCAGAGAAATCAATTCCTTTATGGAAGAGAAGGGCATTCCGTTTTACTTCCTCTTCTGTATATTGGATAGAAAAACCATCCGACCCTTCAAATGAGAACTCCTTGTCTAAAAAGAGGTGAAGAAGGACTTTGCGGTCCTCCTCTTCTATTTCCCTTATAAATCTTTTTTCAACCTCTTCTATGGGATTCGAGATGGCTTCTGGGGAGAGTGTTTCAGAAAGATCAAGGGTGATCATGGAGACCCCTGCATCCAATGCCTCCTTCACTTCTTGTAGGGATTTTAGATGGTCTCCGTCTGCCCCATATCCTGATTCATATCTTTCTTGAATAACAGCCCAGGCGGCGTCCTGAATCACCCTTTTGAAATCCCTTCCCGTCTGGTTATTTTCACGGACCGATTGCTGGGCCAGAACCGGACGGATTCCAAATTTTCGAATGGCGCGGATATGCCCAGGCGTTGCAAGACCCAAACGGTCTCCGGCTCCAAAGGTGATAGGGAATTCTTTGAGGGATTTCGGTCGGGTGAATGGGAAGCGTTCCATCAGCACCTGGGTATTTTCCCAGTTCAGATCACAAACCTTGAGGGTTAACTCTTGGTCATAGCATCTTCCAATGAAAGGGTCTCTTAGGACAGCCCCTTTTTCTCCTAAAACAATCCACTTTTTCCCTTCTTCCATTCGAATCAAACCGTAGATCAACTCTTTCATTTCTAAAAAAGACTGATCATAGACTTTCTCTATGGCAATAGGAAAAGATCGAAGTGATTGAAAAAGTTCTTCTTTAGATATTCTCATTCGGATTTCTTTTTAAAAGCTCAAAAAATTATATCTTTTTAGCATCCAACCTGTCAATTTTATAAAGCTTTTATGGAAGGTAAAAAAACAATCCTGCACACTCCGTCAAACTGATGGAGGGGTTACGATGAATTGTAACCCCTCACTCAGAGTTGGGAAATAAGTCCGAGAGGGGTATTGGAGAAACCCTTTCCGCCAGAGGCGGATCCGACTCGGTCGGAAGTACGGCTACCTTAAATGGTCCATAGAAATCGTTACGTTGGTTTGTTTTAATCAGAAACCCATTTCTAAGATGGATGGATTAGTAGGATCTATTTATATTCAATCCATCCGCGTTCTATGGGTTTCGGAAAATACTCCTGTCGGGCTTAAATTTATTTCCAATCTTCAGTGAGGGATTACCGATGAATTTATTTTAGAGTTGACTTTTATCCATCTTCCCAATAATAATTTGAAAAAATGAAGGACTGGATATGATTCGAGAAGGGGTTTTTAATGCATTAAAAAAGTGTCTTGGTGTCGAGGAGATCCCTTTTAACATTCCTCCCCGAAGGGAGATAGGAGACTTCTCGAGTGCCATCGCCCTTTCTCTGGCAAAGGAGAGAAGAAGGCCTCCAATGGAGATCGCCCAGGAGATTGCCCGATCCTTAAATGAAAATCTTCCTCCTTTTATATGGGAAGTGAGTTGCACCCCTCCAGGCTATCTCAATTTTAAGGTGGATTGGCTGAGCCTGGCTAAACTCTTGATTCCTGAAATTTTAAGACAAGGAGAATCCTTTGGGAAACCTTCCTCCTTAAAAAAAGAGAAGGTCTTTGTGGAACATACCAGTGTCAATCCCAATAAAGCGATGCATATTGGACACCTCCGAAACTCGGTTCTGGGAGATACGGTTGCAAGGATTCTCAGATGGCTGGGTTATTCCGTAGAGGTCTGCAATTATATCGATGATACAGGGATTCAGGTAGTCGATGTGGTCACGGCTCTCCTCTATCTCGATCCACCTGTGTTTGAGGAACATACCTTTGACCTCGACCTCATATGGAAGAAGGTCCCTCCCCATGAACCTCTTGACTATTATTGCTGGGATCTCTATGCCCGCTTTCAGGAGGAGATCGGAAGGGATGATTCTCTTGCCGGAAAGAGGGAAAAGGTTCTCCATCAGATAGAGAAAGGAGAACCCCCTCTTTCCCTCTTTGCCAAGGAGCTGGCCACAAAGATTGTTCACTCCCATCTGGAGACGGTTTCGGAACTGTCCATCTTCTTTAATCTTCTGAATTGGGAATCAGATATTATTCGCCAGGGATTCTGGGGGGCCACATTTGAACTCCTGAAACGGAAAGGGACCATTCGTTTTGAAGAGAAAGGTCCGAATCAGGGATGCTGGGTCGTTCCTCTTGGAGGTCATGTCGAGACGGATGAAGGGATAAAGAGTTTAGATAAGGTTCTGGTTCGATCCAACGGAAGTATTACCTATACCGGGAAGGATATTGCCTATCAACTCTGGAAGTTTGGTCTCCTTGGAAAAGATTTTCTCTATAGGATTTGGGGGACTCAGACCAATGGTGAGCTTCTCTGGACCACCTCTCCTGATGGGGAGCCTGCTTCTAAGATAGGAAAGAGTTTTGGAAAGGCAGATCGAGTGATCAATGTGATTGATGTGCGACAGAGTTATCCCCAACAAGTGGTCAGCGAGTGCCTCAGGCAGATGGGTTTTGAAAAGCAAGCAGAAGCCTCCATTCACCTTGCCTATGAGATCGTGAATCTTTCTCCTCAGGCAGCCCGACTCTTAGGGGCGAATGAGACAGAGGAAAAGAGATCGATTGCCATGTCAGGCCGATCGGGAACAGGTGTCAAGGCGAAAGATTTTATTCAGATGGTCAAAAGAAAGGTCATAGAAAAATCGGAACAGATCATAGAAGAGGAGGTGGCTCAGGCCTTAGCCACTTCAGCCATTCGATACTATCTTCTCAAATATAGCCTTGAAAGTCAGATTGTCTTTGATTTTGACGAAGCCCTGAAGACGACTGGAGATACAGGAGTCTATTTAGAGTATGCCCACGCTCGTGCCTCGAGTATTTTAAGAAAAGCGGAGGAGAGAGGAATTGAGTTTGATTGGAGCGATGAATCTTTACCTCACCGGGTCACGGAGACAGAGAGGGATTTGTTGGATATCTTATCCCAATTCCCGTCGATCGTGGAAAGGGTTGGGAAAACCCTGAGGGTTTCCCAGTTGACGGAATATGCCTTCAATCTGGCCACTGCCTTTACAAACTTCTATGAACATCCCGATCCTGATTCGAAGGAACAGATCCTCTTCATTCAACTTCAAGACCCGAAACTCAGAAGCTTCCGGCTTTCGCTGGTCAAGGCATTTAAGATTGTAATGGGGAATGCCCTTTCCCTAATGGGGATGCCCAGGTTGGAAAGGATTTAGAAGAATAGGCGTTAAGGATTCAAAGAATCGAATAAGAAGAACCCTTGCCTTGAATCCAATACCCGATGAGAAATGGAGGTGAAACCAATGGGACGAAGAGAAAGAAATCTTCCGAGAGGTTGGTATCCTGTGGATAAGAAGGCGTGCCAGAGAGAGATAGAATCCTTTCTGGAAGGATGGTCTCCTTCAGGGCAGCCTTCGGGAAATAGGTTAGGAGGGATCGTTCCCCATGCGGGTTGGTATTTTTCCGGAAAACTGGCTGCAAGAGTATATCAATCCCTGAAACTGAACTCCCGACCCCAACTGATAGCCCTTTTTGGAGGTCATCTGGGCGCGAGAGACCTTCCTCATATCGTGACTGATGAGGCCTGGGAGACGCCTTTAGGGGATATGGAGATCTATACCGAGATGGTGAAAGAATTGATGAAACGGATAGAGATGAAAGTCGAACACCCGAATAGCGGGGACAACACCATGGAGATCCAGCTCCCGATGCTAAAATACTTCTTTCCAGAGGCAAAACTTATTGCCATCCGTGCTCCCTCTTCTCTGAAGGCAAAGATCCTCGGAGAGGAAGTGGCCAGGGTTTCAAAGGAGGAAGGCCTCTCCCTTTTGGCCATTGGATCCACAGATTTGACCCATTATGGTCCAAACTATGGATTCCTTAAGAAAGGGGTTGGACCCGCTGCTGTAAGATGGGTCAAGGAGGAGAATGATAAAGGGTTCGTCGACGCAGCTTTGAGAATGGATATCGAAGGACTCCTTTCTCATGCAGATGAGAATGACAGTGCTTGTAGTGCCGGTGCTGCGGCCGCTGCCATTTCCACCTGCAAAACCCTTGGAGCCGAAAAAGGATTCCTTCTCGATTATTATACCAGTTACGATATCATGCCCGATGATAGTTTCGTGGGTTACGCCGGAATCCTCTATTGACAACCTTTCTTTAAATTGATAAAAAGGTTCCATCCATCCAGCAAGGAAGGAGGTGGGGATCATTTTGGGTGGGGAGCATTCCCTTTTTTAAAATCTTCCTGGAGGTGAAACCATGAAAAAAAGAATTTTTTTTATCTTCCTATTGGTCTTTTGGATGCCTTTTACGTCCACTGTTGTTTTTGGGGCAGAGAAGCCCATTGTCTTAGGCCTTCCAACCTCATTCTTCCAGCCTCTTTGTAAATCAGGAAAGCTTGCCGTAGAGATGGCGATCGAAGAGATTAATGCACAAGGAGGGATCTTCGTAAAGGAAGAAGGGGTCAAGCGTCCTCTCAAACTGGTCACGGCAGATACCCGATGTGGAGAGCCTGGCACTCCCGTTCAATCTGCCCTTATGGCTGTGGATAAGTTGATCACTGAAGAAAAACCGGATGCGATTGTGGTGGCACCCTTTCGATCCGAAGCCATGGTGGCTACCATGGATCTCATTGCAAAGTACAAAATCATTACGCTTCAAACCATTGCTCAGACACCCAAACTCATCGAGATCTTTAAAGGGGATCCGGAGAAGTATAAATACTGGTTCCGGGCCACAACGAACTCAATCCATGTGGGGACAACGGCGGCAAAGACTATGGATTCCATGAGAACTCAATTTAAACATGATAAACTGTTTATCATTGCCCAGGATACCCTGTGGGCGAGAGCCGCTGCCGATTCGGCAAAGAAGGCTCTGGAAGGGTTTGGATGGAAGACCGTTGGATATGAACCCGTAGCGGTTGGGACCAATGATTTCTCTCCTGTTCTCAGCAAAGCGAAAGGATCGGGAGCTCAGATGCTCTATGTGGTTGGGGATATGCCGACCCTTCCTGTCTGTTTCAAGCAATGGAAGTCGATGAAGATCCCTACCATGCTCTTTCTCGATTTTGCAGTGGTGACCTCCCCCAAAGCCTGGGCGACTTATGGAGAGGATTTAGACTATGTTTTGGTGATGCCATTTCCAGGTGGAACGGCTGCACCTGTGAAAGCCCTTCCCAAATCGATCGAGTTTCACAATCGCTGGAAGGAAAAGAAATATCCTTTAATGGATGATCCAAGAGTGGTCTCTTCTGCTTATGATGCTGTTTATATCCTGAAAGATGCGATTGAACGGTCTGGTTTTGTCCCCTCAAAGAACCCCGATAAGTTTGTGAGCTTTATTGAAACAACCGATTTGATGGGGGTTTCAGGAAGAATCAAGTTTGATAAATCCACTCACCAACAGATTTTCAATGGAGATCCTAAACAGAGCTCCATTATTGTCTCCTATCAATGGAGAGCAGGTAAAATGATACCTGTTTATCCAGATTTGGTGGCCGAAGCAAAAGTAGAATTAGCTCCTTGGATGAAATAAACACTCTAAGGGTTCAGGGGTCGAAGAGATCATCCATTCCACCTCTGAACCCTTGATCTCTTAAAATCCAAAACTCCTTTTCTCATTCAATGGATCGGATAAAATTTACCTAAGGATCTCCCATGGAACTATTCATTTACGGGATAACCAATAGCGTCACTTTAGCTCTGATTGCTCTTGGATTTAGCCTTACCTTCGGTATCAGCGGGGTCGCCAATTTTGCCCACGGAGCCTTCTACCTTCTTGGAGGGATCTTGACCTGGGTCTTTATGAACCAGATTGGAATACCCTACTTTCTTTCAGCCTTAATCTCCATCGGGATTGTGGGTCTTTTTGGCTTTTTTTTATACTGGGGGCTTATGCTTCGACTAAGGGGGTTGGCTGTCAACGAGGTCATCGCAACCCTGGCTACAGCCATCGTGATTATTGAGGTCTTGCGATACTTAGGCTTTTCGGGTTTCACCTATGTCCTTCCAGAATTTATTAAGGGGAGTATTCAGATCGGGAAGAGTTGGGTTGACTATCAGCGAATCTTTCTGGTCGGAATTGGGATCGGTTTAATTATTTTTCTTTATCTTTTTACCCATAAAACCAAGATTGGCCTTTCCTTTAGAGCCATTTCCCAGAACGAACGAACCGCCATCTCCTTAGGGATCGATTCAGATTGGACAGCGGCTTTAAGTCTATCTTTTGGTTCTGCTCTGGCTGTGGTGGCCGGATTGGTTATCCTTCCCCTTGGGTCTATCGATACCCAGATCGGATATGATATTTTGATCTCTGCCTTAGCCGTTGGAATTGTAGGGGGATTGGAAAGTGTTCCTGGAATCTTGGTTTCAAGCATCATCCTTGGTTTTGGGCAGATTGTTGTGGCTACATTTTTTAAGGCTCAATGGCAAACCGTAGTCACTCTGGCAGCGATTGTAATCATTTTGGCAGTCAAACCCTCTGGAATTTTTGGTAAATATAAAGAGTTGGAAGAGAGGGTTTAAGATGGCAGAGGCGATCAAATATCGAAAAGAAAGGATAGATCGAGGAATTAAAGTGAGAAGCGATACCATCTATATGCTTTCCTCCCATCGAGAACTGCTCTATCTCTTACTTCCCCGAATCCTCCCCATTTCCTTTCTTATCTTTATCCCTCTCTGGGTGGGAGGAGGGTATTGGGGGAAGGTCATCTTTTATTCTTGTACCTTTGCCCTTTTAGCCCTGAGCTGGGATCTTCTGGCTTCTGTTGGACTGATCTCTTTGGGACAGGCCCTTTTCTTTGGAGTGGGGTCCTATGTGGCTGGAGGATTTAATTACTATTTGAAATGGCCCATCTTTTTGACTATTCCCGTAGCGACCCTGGGAGGGGCTCTAATCTGTACCTTTCTCCTCATCCCTGTATTGAGGTTACGAGGTGTCTATTTTTCAATGGTGACGTTGATCCTTCCCTTATTATTCGATCATCTCATTGAAACCCTGGAAGTCTTAGGGGGGACCCATGGACTTCTCTCTTTAAGCCCTTTTCCAAACCATTGGTTAGCAGACTATATCGCCATTGGGGCTGTTATCCTATGTCTTTTTGGATTTCGTAGACTCCTTCACGAAGACTTCGGATTCGTTTTAAGAGGGATTCGTGAGGATGATCGAGTGGTGATGGCAGGAGGGATCAATATCTACTGGTATAAGGCTCAAACCATCTTTTTGGCGGCGGCAGTTGGATGTTTTGCTGGAGCCCTCATGACCCACTACTACCAGTTTGTAGGCCGCTCAGCCTTTGCCCTCGACAACACGATCCTTCCTCTTGCAGGTGTGGTATTAGGGGGGTCTGGAAACTTTGCAGGTTCTGTCCTGGGCACATTTATTCTTGTTCCCCTTTCGGAAGCACTTCGGGCACTCGGGGGATTGAGGATGGCCCTATACAGTTTAATCTTAATTACCGCATTAGCCATCCTCCCAGAAGGACTCTTTCATTACTTTGAGAGAAAATACCATCAATTTGAGAGACTGGTGAGCGTTTAAGATGTCAGAAGAGGTGATTCTGAGAGTAGAAAATTTAACCAAACGATTTGGTGGGGTCGTAGCCGTCGATCAAGTCAGCTTTGAACTCCGTCGAGGAGAGTTTCTCGGATTGATCGGCCCCAATGGTTCAGGTAAAACCACCCTGATCAATTTGATTACAGGATTCGTAAAACCGACCTCCGGGAGAATCTATTATTTTAACCGAGACATCACTCATAAGCCTCCTTATTATATTGCTTGCTTAGGTGTGGCCCGAAGTTTTCAAATGGTCAGGGCTTTTCATAAAATTCCTGCCTTTAAAAACCTGATTGTCCCTCTTTATTCTCCGAGGGTAAAGAAACTCGGAGGGGGAAAATATGGCGAAAGGGATGACATGGCCATAGACCTGTTGGATGATTTTGGATTTGAACGGGATTCTTTCGTACCTTACAAACCTGCAGGGAGTCTTCCCCATGGGTATCTAAAAAGATTGGATCTGGCCCGCTGCATGGCTTTGCGGCCAGATTTATTGATTCTTGATGAACTCTTTTCAGGAATGACCATGTCCGAAGTGGCAGCCACACTCCCCTTGATTGAAAAATTTAACCGTGAAGGGCTAACCATTATCATGGTTGAGCATCGTCTTAAGGAGCTCTTTCGAGTGGCTCATCGAGTCATCGTGTTGAACTTTGGGAAAAAGATTGCGGATGGTCCTCCTAAGGAGGCGATGGCTCAGGAAGAGGTACAGAGGGCTTATCTGGGAACCGAGAGCGAGGGATAGATTTGAGGGACGATGAACCTTAGACGATAGCCATGGAGAGGATGCTCGAAGTTAAAAACCTTATGGTATTTTTTGAGAACGCCTTGGCATTGAATAATTTAAGCCTGGAGGTGTATAAAAACGAAATTGTCAGTACTCTGGGTTCCAATAGTGCCGGCAAAACTACTTTGATGAATACCATCTCTGGTTTAATCATTGATATGAAAGTCAAAGAGGAACGAAGAGGAGGAGAAAGAATTACCCTGATGGGAGAGGTTTGGTTCGAAGGGGAAGAGATTCTTTTTAAGAAACCGAGTCAGAGAATCCGTAAAGGAATTGCTTTGAGTCGGGAGAGGCATCCTATCTTCCCCGATAGTGATGTAGAAGAGAATTTGAGAATCAGTACTTACCTCCGAAGGGATGCCGAGGTCAAAAAGAGCTTTGAGTTTGTTTATAGTATTTTCCCTCCTCTCAAGGTGTTGAGGAAAAGGAAGGCGGGTTTCTGTAGCGGAGGAGAACAGCAGATGCTCTCCATTGGGATGGCCCTGATGACTCGGCCAAGGCTCTTGCTTTTAGACGAGCCACTCTTAGGCCTTAGCCCTGCCATGCAAAATAGTTTAATTGAGGCCATTAAGCAGATTCGAAATGAAGGGATTACGATTTTAGTGGCCGAACAGTTTGCAAGACCCCTCCTTCCCATTGTGGATCGGGGATACATCATCGAAAATGGAATGCTCACCTTACAGGGGACTGGCCAGGAACTCAGAGAGAATCCCGAGGTGAGGTCCACCTTCATGGGAGTTTAAGGGGCTCTAAAGATGACCGAGTTGATCGCAGGGACCACCTACGAAGCCTTTAAAGAAGTGGTAAAGAAGGCCCCCAATCGAACCGCCCTCATCTATCTTGGGAAAGCCTTCCATTTCTCTGAACTCCATGAGATGGTATTAAGAGTGGCTGCCTCTTTATATGAATTGGGGGTAAAGAAGGAAGAAAAGGTCATCCTTTATCTTTATAATCTCCCTCAAACCCTGATCGCATGGCTTGCTCTTCAAAGGCTTGAAGCGACTCCGGTCATGGTTGCCCCTGTCTATACGGCTTATGATATTCGCTATATGGCCAATGATGTTGGGGCAGAAGTGATCTTCTGCATGGATACAAATTTAAGTTATGTCATAGATATTCTTTCAGGGGCGCCCATCAGAAAGATTATTGTGACCAATATGGTGGACCTCCTTCCTTGGTGGAAAAGATGGGTTGGTAGAGGGTTTGGTAGAGTGCCCTCCGGAAGGATTCCATCTGGGAAAGAGTTTATTTCTTTTAAGGAACTGTTAGAAGAGGGAGACCCTTCATTTCTTCCTTCCTTCGAAGGGAAAACTGAAAATACCGCTGTGATGCTTTATACCGGGGGGACGACAGGATTTCCCAAAGGAGTCCCTATTTCCGATGGGCTCTTCCTCTATCGAGTCAATGAATGGGCCAAGGCGGCTCAAGCCGTGATTCCTTTTGGTCAAGGCCTTACTTTGCTCTCCGCCCCTCTCTATCATGTCATCGGACAGATGGACGCAATGGCCCCTCTTTTGATTACTGGAGAACCTCTCATCGTCATGCCGCGGGTGGTTTTGGATGCGATGTTCGATCATATCGAGCGATATCGAGTGACCCGGATGTTTGCTGTTCCTGCCCTGTATCGGATGATTTTAGAACATGATCGGGTCGATTATTATGATCTGAGTTCCCTGAAGTATTGTGGGACGGGCGGGGATGTTCTTCCCACAGAGGTGGCCAATCGGTGGTTAAAAAAGTTTGGAATTCCCCTCTACCAGGGATATGGAGCTACGGAGCTTTGTGGAGCCATCTCTCTCAGTTATGCGGGGGATGGCATTCCTCCTGAGGGGGCTGCTGGGAGGATATCCCCTAAAAGTAAGTTTCGGTTAGTCGACCCCGAAACCTTAGAACCTGTTCCACCCGGAGAACCTGGGGAATTGCTTGCTACCTCCCCATTTGCGGTGCAATCCTACTGGAATAAACCCGAAGAGACCAGGGATTGTTTTTTGGAAATCGACGGAGAGATATGGTATAGGACAAAGGACATTGTAGAAATCGATCAGAACCTCTGGCTTTATTTCAGGGATCGTTCTGTGGATCTGATCAAACATAAGGGATATCGGGTAGCTGCAGCAGAAGTGGAGAGGGTCTTACAGGAGCATCCTGCTGTCATTGCGGCCAGTGTAGTCGGGATCCCTGACGAAAAGGTGGGAGAACGGATCAAGGCCTTTGTGGTCCTAAAGGAAGATATCAAAGGCGTGAGCGGGTTTGAGCTGATGAAGTGGTGTAAAGATCGGTTGGCTCCTTATAAGGTTCCTCAGTATATCGAGTTTAGGGATATGTTACCCAAGTCGAAGGTTGGGAAATACTTAAGGCGTGAATTAAGAGAGGAGGAGAAAAGAAAATTAATTCAGTAAGGAGGAAACGGAGATGGGACTTCGAAGCTTTACAATTTATGACATGTATAAGAGAAATGCCTCGATTTATAAGAATCGGATTGCTGTTCAATCCGAAAGAGGGAAGGTCACTTATGGGGAGCTTTTAGATCAGAGCCATCGGGTGGCAGGATGGTTTAAAGAAAGGGGGGTGAAGAAGGGCGATCGGGTCGCGGTGCTGGCAAAGAATGATCCCTATTTTTTTCCCCTTCTCGGAGGTCTTTCTGCGATTGGAGCGATTATGGTGCCAATCAATTTTAGACTTTCGGCTGAAGAGGTAGGACACAATTTAACCAACACAGAGCCGGTGGCAATCGTGGTCGATCCAGATTATGAAAAAATGGTCTTGGAGCTTCGCTCCCTCTGCCCTTCACTCAGGGAGTTTATTACTTTTGGCTCAGGGGGAGGGATCTATCACTCCTTTGAAGTCTTTTTGAAAGGAGAACCCGCCTCTCCGGTTTCATTAGACGGGGATGATCCTCTGGTCATCATGCATACTGCAGCCGTTCAGGGAAAACCGAGAGGAGCGGTGATTAGCCATCATAATCTTATCTTTTGTTCTATCCAGAATATCGCTCTGATGGGTCTTACGCCTGAGGATGCCTATCTCAACATTCTTCCTCTCTTTCATATTGCCGGGATGATTGGGGCCTTGATCATGATCCATGTGGGGGGGAGGAATGTGATGATTTCGAAGTTTGATCCCAGGGTGGCTGGAAAGTTGATTGACCAGGAGAGAGTGACGATGATTGGAGATTTTCCACCCATTCTTCTTCAGCTTCTTGATGAACAGGCTAAGGGAGAGTTTACCCTTTCTTCTCTTAAACACATCTTTGGAGTGGATCTTCAAGAGACGGTGAAGAGGTTTGAAGGTCTTGGGTATGGGCAATTTTGGCTGGCTTATGGCCAGACGGAGACGATGGGGTTAACGAGTGTCTGTGCGAACCGGGAGAGGCCAGGGTGTGCAGGAAAACCAGGTCCTTTGGTGGAGTTAAAGATTGTGGATGAGTTCGATCGTGAGGTTGAGACCGGGAAGGTGGGCGAGATCTTGGTTCGGGGACCTCTGGTCTTTCATGGTTATTGGAGGGAGGAAGAGTTAACGAACCATACTTTTCGAGAGGACTGGCATCATACAGGGGATCTGGGTCGCCTTGATGAAGAGGGTTATCTCTGGTTCGCTGGAAGAAAGGCTGAAAAGGAGTTGATCAAGACCGGAGGTGAGAATGTCTATCCTGTAGAGGTAGAGAAAGTCATCCTGGAACACCCAAATGTAAAGGAGGTATCTGTCATTGGGGTTCCGGATCCTAAGTTCGGGGAGGGGATTAAGGCCGTGGTGGTGTTAAAGAGAGGGACTCAGTTAACTGCTCAGGAACTAATTGATTTTGTTGCCAGCCGAATTGCACGGTATAAGAAACCGGGTTATGTGGAGTTTGTGGAATCCCTTCCTAAAAAGGAGGATGGATCGATTGATCGACCTAAAGTGAAAGAGTTATATGGTGGAAGCTGAATAAGTTATTATCAAAAAAATGATCTAAGGAGAGTGTGAGATGAAGAGGGTGGCTATTGTTGGGATTGGGCATGGAAAGTTTGGGGTTCGTTCGGATGCCTCGCTTAGGGAGCTTGTGTTCGAGGCGGTAAAGGCCTGCCTTGAAGATGCGGGGGTGAGTTTAAACGAAGTGGAGAGTATGGTTACAGGTGTAGCCTGCGATGAGTTTTCATTCAACATTCAGCCCTCTGCTCAGGTTCATGATTATATCGGTTTCCATCCAAAGCCGAATTTTAGAGTGGAGGCAGCCTGTGCAACTGGAAGCGTGGCTTTGAGGACTGGGTGGATGCAGATTGCTTCGGGTTTAGCGGACATGGTTCTGGTGGTGGGTGTGGAGAAGATGACCGAAGTGACGACGAGTGTGGCCACTGAGATTATGGGAAGGGCAGGGGATGCGATATGGGAGTATCCCTTTGGTACAACCTTCCCGGGATATTATGCGATGATTGCAAATGCCCATATGGCCGAATATGGAACTACTGAAGAGCAATTGGCGATGGTGGCCGTTAAGAATCATTATTATGGTTGTCTTAATCCCTATGCTCATATGCAGAAGGAGGTAACTCTGGAGAAGGCGTTGACCTCTTTTCCCGTGGCTTATCCTTTGAAGCTTTATGATTGTAGTCTGATTACGGATGGGGCGGCAGCAGTTCTTCTCGCCTCTGAGGAGAGGGCGAAGGCGATTTCGAAGAAGCCTGTCTGGATGGTCGGTCTCGGATTGGCAACAGACACATTAAGATTGGGTGACAGGGAAAGTTTAACTTCTCTCAGAGCTGCTCGTGAGGCAGCTCGAATGGCATATAAGATGGCAGGAATAGGGCCATCGGATATTGATGTAGCGACGGTTCACGATTGTTTCACGATTGCAGAGATTGTGGCCTATGAGGATCTTGGATTTTGTGAGAAGGGGGAAGGGGGAAGACTAATCGAGGCCAGGGAGACCTATATAGGAGGTCGAATTCCTGTGAATGTGGATGGAGGGCTGAAATCGAAGGGGCATCCCTTAGGAGCGACCGGGGTTTCTATGGCCATCGAGATTACAAAGCAGCTGCGAGGAGAGGCTGGAGAGAGGCAGGTGAAGGATCCAGAGATAGGGCTTACCCATAATGTGGGAGGTTCGGGTCAGATTGCACTCGTTCATATCTTCAGGAGGGAATAGAATGGAGTTTAGGGACTTTTCTCTATTTATTAGTCAGACAAAGATAACCCGATTCGTAAAAGATCTGGCGGAGGGGAGAATCATGTCTACGATCTGTCGGAGATGTGGAAGGTCATACTACCCTCCTCAGGCCGATTGTTCCTCTTGTATGGGGAGCGAGATGGAGTGGAAGGAACTCAATGGGGAGGGGAGGCTTGTGACCTTTACAAGGATTCATGTTCCTCCTGAGCACTTTGGGGTTCGTCCACCCCTGATGCCTTTCTCGAGCATTCAATTTGAGCCCTGTCCGATTGGACTCATCGAGGTGGAGAAGGGATTAAGGATTATGGGTTGGATACCTAAAATGGAGATTAAGAAGATTAAGGTCGGAATGAAGATGAAGGCCTCTCCCTTTAGGCTTCCAGATGGCAAACTCACCATTATCCTCGAGCCATTAAACGCTTGAACCCTTGATCCCTCCATCCCTTAAAGAGTCATCTCTGGAGTAAGAATCCATGAGACAGCCCATTTTTTATCCTCTTTTTGCTCGAGACAGACAATGGCTCCATAACGGAAGAGAATCAATCTGGCGTTCTCATCCCCACTGAGAAGAAAAGAGGCCAGTTTATCCAGAAAGGGAAGATGGCCTACGATCATCAAATCTTTATTCTCCTTTGAAATCCTTTCAACCCATGGGAGAATAGGGTCGTTTGGATTCAGTCCTTCTGAAGATTGTGCAGGAATATTCAGAGCCTCTCCAAGGATTTCAGCCGTCTGTTTCGCTCTCAATTTTGTGCTATGATAGATCGTGGAAGGAAGGAGATTCAGTTTTTTTGCTACTTTCGAGATAAGCCGAACCTCATCTCTTCCTAAATCGGTAAGGGAACGCTCGGGATCTTCCTTCTCTGACCTTGCCTCCCCATGTTGAACCAAATAGAGCTTCATTTTTTCCTCCTTTCCTTAAGATCAGATTCAGGGTCGCGTTATAATTATTAAA
>JBBIMX010000020.1:0-35821 GCA_037444165.1 Deltaproteobacteria bacterium
ATCGTGGTATTTAACAAATTGGAGAAGTTCCTCTCGTTGGGTTCCGAACAAATCGCAACCAAGGGGTCTCTCTTCCTCTGGATCGGTTTTCAAATCGAATGCCCAGCATCCATTCTTTTTCACCGAATATTGGACCTTGACGAGATCTTCATTCAGTGAAGAAAGGGTCCCTTCATGGCCAAAGAAAAAGAGAGATTTCCGTTTGGGTCGATTCTGAAATAACGACACCCCATCAAAAAGAGAAGGGTCATAAGAAATTCCCAAAGACTCCAACAGGGTGGGCAGGAGATCGATATGACTGGTTGGAAATTCGATCTCCCTCGGCGGAAATAAAAAGGGCTGATAAAGAAAGGCAGGGGTCTCAAGATTCTCATTATAACTATAACGATGATGCATAAAATTATCTGGGTGGTGCTGGCCGAAGGCCTGGCCATGATCCCCTAAGATGACCAGGATGGTCCGTTCTAATAGGCCCGTTTCCTTTAAAGTCTCAACCATCTTTTTGATAAGTCGATCCAATAGGTAAAGATTATTATAATATCGACTAATCATTTTACCATCCAAATCTCTAATTCGAAATTCGTCGCCATAATCAAAATAAGGAAGATGGGCTACAAAACTGATATAAATCCCTAAAAACGGTTCTTTCCCTTTCTTCACCCTCTGGATAAAAAAGTCAAAGGTCTCGACTTCATCCCGTCCAAGATAACGCCCTAGGGCATGTTTCTCTTCTCTGATCTTAAACTTGAGATTTCCAAAATGATAAATCTCCTTGAGCCCATTATTTCTTACAAAGGCTTCTGGGAAATACCACGGGATGGGGGAAGGGGTTACCAGAAAGGCATCGTATCCTTCACCTAAAAACTTTTGAAGCGAAGGGACAGTAGCATCGGATCGGGTTCCAAAGTTTTCTTGGCGGAAAAAATCATAAAGGCCGCTCAGAATGGAGAAGAGGGCCTTCGTGCTAATATTGGATGGGGTAAAATGTCTTTTAAGATACCACCCTTCCTTAGTGAGTTGAGAGAAAAAAGGCATGGGCATGGATTTCCCATCCCTCTGGTCAAAGATATATCGAGTCCCGACCGATTCCATCACAAAGATTATAATATTCCAAGGATGCTCTTTCCTGGGAGGGAAGAACCGGATAGGCGTGAAAGAATTTTCAGGTCTTTTGTCTTGAATCATGAAAGTCGATTTTTTTTGAATCTCTTCTGTTCTTTCATTGAGAGGGGAGATCTGACCCTCCTCTTTCAGAAGGTCATAGAAAAGAAAAAAGACAGGGTTGAGGCGAATCTCTAAGGGAAAAGTGGGTTTCTGAGGAGGGAGTAAAAACATGAGTAAAGAACCTATAAAGAGAAGGGCCATCCCACCTAAAGAGATTCCCCTAACCCACCTCCAAACCGGGAAAGGAGAGAAAAAAAGGGCCCAAAACACGAGAAAAGGAACCACCAGAAAGGGAAGGTCTCTAAGATGAATAAATGTGAGAAGTTCACTAAAAGAAATATTCAAGAAGGCTTCCCGAAGGATCCAGAGGCTTAGACCTGTTTGAGCTTCAAAGAGTAACCGAAGATGAGTTCCGTGAAGGAGAAGAAAAGAAACCAGAAGGACATGAATGAAAATAAGTCCCAAACCGATTAGGACCCACCCCCCTTTCCTCCTTGAACCTCTCATCCAGAGGGATGAAATTACCCAGGAAAGGAGAAATCCGAAAAGGAGAAGGGGAAAGTCATAAAGGATGAGAGAAAGAATAAAAGGGAAGGAATCCATGGTAGGATGATAATCAAAAGGTTTAACTGGATTCTTAAAAAGGGCAAAGGTAAGTTGGAGGCGATAGATGGAAATCACTAACAGGGTGGAGAGGGTAAAAACAAGAGGAACTCTTTTGGGCGAAAACATGAAGCGATCTCGAATAGAAAAAGATTAAGATTCGAGTGACCCTTTTGGATTAAAAATAGTCAGGGTCTTGAACTCCCTGACATTGATTCGATGTTTTTGGATCAAGTTTTGAAGCTGTCTTCGGTCCATCTTGACATCTAAAGCGGTCTTTGAGATATTCCCTCGATTTCGAATCAAGGCTTCTCTCAGGAATACCCGTTCGACCTCCTCCTCTGCCTTTTTCTTGAGGTACTTTTTCATTCTCTTCAACTCTTCATAATCCTTTGGAACGGCGGGGAGTCCCTCAACCCTTTCCCCTCTAATCTCCACAGGGAGATCTCCCAATTCAATCCGATGAGAACGGGCCAAAAGCATAGCTCTCAGAATGCAGTTCTCCAGTTCTCTTACATTTCCTGGCCAGCTATACTGTTCCAGTGCCTTGAGGGCCCTCTCAGAGATCTCCATCACCCTTCCTTTTGCCTCCTTTCGATATTTCTCGAGAAAGTGGGAGACTAAAAGGGGAATATCCCTTCTGCGTTCCCTCAATGGAGGGAGTTTGAAGGAAATCACATTTAATCGATAGTAAAGATCTTCTCGAAACTCTCCGGACTCGACCAGACTTTTCAAATCTCGGTGGGTGGCTGTAATGACCCGCACATCTACATCGATCTCTTCTGTTCCACCTACTCTCATAAACCGATATCCTTCAATCGCCCTTAGAATCTTTACCTGGAGCTCCTTGGGCATCTCCCCTATTTCGTCCAGAAAGAGAGTCCCCTGATGGGCCAATTCAAAACTTCCGATCTTCCTCTTGGCTGCACCCGTAAAGGCCCCTTTCTCGTGGCCGAAGAGTTCGCTCTCGAGAAGGTCTTTTGGAATGGCCGAACAATTGATCGGGATAAAGGGATATCCAGCCCTTTGACTGTTAAGATGGATGGCACGTGCCACCAATTCTTTTCCCGTACCACTCTCCCCTTCCAGAAGGATGGTGGCCTTGCTGTCGGCGACCTGTCGAATCATCCCTAAGATCTCTAACATCTTAGGATCCTGGGTAATGATATGATCAACCCCGTAGAGGGTTTTGATCTCCTCTTTGAGGTGACGGATCTCGCTGAGGAGGTTGGTCTGAAGGAGAGCCCTCTCGATGACCAATTCCACCTCTTCCATTTTGATGGGTTTGAGCAGATAGTCGAAGGCCCCTTCTTTCATCGCATGGACCGCAGATTCTACCGTTCCATAGGCAGTAAAGAGGACCACGGGTAATTCGGGTCGAATCTGTTTCGTCTCCCTGAGAAGGGTGAGTCCATCCAACTGGGGCATTCTTAAATCGGTAAGCAGGAGATGAATCTCCTTCTCTCTATCTTTGACTATTTGAAGGGCCTCTTCCCCATCCTTCGCCATCAGGAGATGGTATCGATCCTGGAGATTGACTTCCAGGATACGCCTCATCCTTTCTTCATCCTCTGCAATGAGAATGGTTTTCTTCATCCTTTTGGGCCTCTCTGATCGGTAGGCTAATCGTAAAGGTGGTGCCTCCTTTCTCTCCCCCCTCTACGTTGATCTCTCCTCCATGTTCGGTGACGATTCTCTGAGCAATGGGAAGTCCTAAACCGGTTCCCCTTTCTTTGGTTGTAAAGAAGGGATCAAAAATTCTCCCGCGAATCTCTTTTGGAATTCCTTTCCCTGTATCACTGAACTGGATCATGACTTTTCCCTTACCATTTTCCCAAATTTTGATCCTGAGAGTCCCTCCATCGGGCATCGCCTCCAAGGCATTGACCCCAATATTCATAAAGGCCTGTCTGATCTGGTCTGGATCGATCATCAGGAAAAGAGGATCCCTGGGTACCTCCTGTTCTACCTTTACGCCCAAGCGATGAGCCTGAGGGGAAAGGAGGAGAAGGGTCTTCTCCAAAATCTCTCGTAGATCACACCTCTCCCATTTTCTCTCCTTGGGCCGAGCAAGATCTAAAAATTGATTGATCAATTGATTGATTCGCTGGGATTCCTCAAGGATATAATCGGTCATCTCTTTTTGGATCTTCTCGTCCTTGTATTTCCGAAGGGTCTCGGCTGAGGCGGTAATGATTCCTAATGGATTTCGGATCTCGTGGGCGATTCCCGAGGCAAGCTCTCCAATGGCCACCATCTTTTCAGCCTGCATTATCTCCCGATCTTTTAAACTCATATCCCGATAGATAAGGGCCCTTGAAATCCCAAGGGCTACCTGATTAGAAAATGCCTCCAGGAGCTCTAATTCTTCAGTGTTATATTCCTTCTGGGATTTCTTTTCTCCTAAGAGAAGAAATCCCTGGATCCTTTCCTTTAAAAAGATAGGAACCCCGACCAGCCATCCTTCCTCGATCAACTTTTCAACCTCTTCGATGTTCCCTTCTTTCTCAAGGAGATGTCTCAGATCCACAGCCCTTTTAATAGAGGCCAGGTGGTTGACCCATGGGCTCTCGGGAGAAACCTTTCTCTCTTTTTCCGGAAAGGGCCCATCGATCGGTGTAAATTCTCCTCTTTCGTCCAGTAGATAGAAAAGAACCCTATCCAGATGGAAGGTTTCCTGGATCGTCTCACGGGTCACTCGGGCAATCTCCTTAAGGTCTAACAACTCGGTGAGGGTCCGACTAAATTCTGTCAATTTGGTTCGAAATCTCACCCTATCCATGTAGAAGAAGTGATCGATCCAATCCGCCACCCTCCTCTGGACCGGTCGAAAGATGAAGACCAAGAGGAGAATAAGAGCAGACTCTACAAAAAGGGATTTTCCATAGGCCCGATGAGAGATCGTCTCTCCAATATTTTTGATAATGAGAATATAGATGGCTAAAACGAACCCTGAGACGGCAGAATAAAGAAGCCCCCCACGGATAAGGAGGTGGATATCTAACAGTCGATATTTAATGAGCGCAATCGCAAAGAAGAGGCTCACCAAAATGGAATAGAGGCTGGCCAAGAAAAAGACGGGCCAACCCAATTTTAGAAAATAATTGGCGAGGTTAATGATCGTTCCCGCCAAGGCCATAGAAAGGATCCCAAAGATAAGATATTTAATCTGGAGGCGGTATTGTGGAATTCGAGTAGCACGGAACGAGTGAATGAGATTCCTGATCCCCCAATAGATGCAGAGGGTTGAAAAGAGGGTGATCAATCCAAGAAAGACCAAAAAGACCAAGGGTTCTTCAAAACGTAAACCATAATAGAACACATTTCTTAATTCTTTAAACTTCTCAATATCAATCCGAAAGATCAGGAAAAAGGTGGTTAAAAGGGCGACGGGAATGAGAAAGAGAATCCCTCGTCTCCAGCTCTTTCGCCACCCCGTTTCCCGTGGGAAAGGGAAAACAAAAGAAAATTGCAAGAAGAAAAAAGGAGCAAGGGTTAAACCTACAAAGATAATCTTGACTCCAAAGATGGCATAAGAAGGATGGGTACTATTGATCATGATCAGCTCACCCAAATTCCAGGTGGCAAATGACAGCACAAAGCCAGCAAAGAGTCTGTGAGTGAGGTTTTTGGGTTGACTGGAAAGAACGATGAGACAGAGGGTTAAATTCATGGCAAAGGCTAAGGCAGCGGGAAGGGCCAAGATATTCACGATTCATCCTTTCCTTGAGATCCTTGAGTCTCTCTCAATTATGATGATAATCAAAATGACTCCAAAGGTCAATTGTTTGGTAACTCCTCACTGAAGGGTTCCATTGGTCGATCCTATGGAGTTGTCTCGGCGGAACAATCATGGTAAAATTGAAATACTTCTCCATTAAGAATTCCTATGAAAAAATCTTTCAAAAAAAGGATCAAACATTGGATTGGAGACCTCCTTCTCAATGGGCTTCTCAGCCTGATGGTTGTTCTCCTTTTTCCTTTGAGACCAAAAGCGTTAGCCTCTGTCTCAAAAGTTTTAGGAGTTTTCTCCTACCATTTATTGAAGAAGTATCGCAGAAGGGTTCTTAACAACCTCTCTCTGGCTTTCGGGCCAGAGAAGGATCTAAAGAAGCGCATCAATATGGTCAAAGAGATCTTCACTCAATTCGCTCTCACTCCCTTAGAAACCGTATATGCCTATTCCCACTCTTTCAATCAGTTTCTTCGGAAAATAGAGATTCAAGGGAAGGAGCACCTGGATCAAGCCCTCTCCCAAGGAAGGGGAGTCATTGCCTTGGGTGCTCATCTGGGGTCGTTCACATTGGTGGGAGCAAGGCTCTCTCTTGAAGGCTACCGATTCAATCTCATCATTAATGAAGGAAATTACCCGAGACTCTGGAGAAGACTGTGGAAGTACCAGAAGAGAATGGGACAGAATCCTTTTTTCGTTAAACCGAGGATGAGCGCTATCAAGAAATCCTTAAATTCACTTCGTCGAAATGAGATCCTCTATCTGGTCGCGGATGAACAACGGAGATATGGAGGACATCCGGTTCCCTTCTTTCATCACTCCGCCTATACCCCTATGGGTCCTGCCCTCCTTTCTTTGAAGACAGGGGCCCCGATCTTACCCCTTTTTATATTAAGAAAGGAGAGAATCCCCCATCTCCTCCTTATCGGACCTCCGGTGAAAATTGAAAGGACGGGGGAGATACAAAAAGATCTAAAAAGGCTTACGACAGCCTTTACAAAAGTGATTGAAGAAAGAATCAGAGAAGTCCCTACCCAATGGGCATGGCTTAATCACCGATGGAAGCTCCCCCTTCGTCATCTCTCACCGAAAAGTTAAAGACATTTTAGGCAGAAGGTAATCCCTTACTGAAGGGTGGAGATAAATTTGAACCCGACAGGAGTATTTTCGAAGGTTTGTCCAATACCCCTCTCGGGCTTATTCCCCATCTGAGTGAGGGATGACGCCAGAAAGGAATGAGAGCTCTGAAAAAATCATAGAAAGACTGGGGAGGTAGGGTTCCAAACCCTTCGAATGCCTCTCCACCCCACCTCCCCAGTCTATAAAAATACGTTTTAAATACTTTTTCAGAGGTCTCGGAATATCCACTTGACAGAAAAACACATGAAAGGATAATATTTCGACTCAATGGAAGAGACGATCCTGAAACGATTCCGAGAAAGTGGAGAAGTAAAGGCCCAGTTTCTGCAGAAAAACCTTCCTAAGTTGATCGAAGTCATCCATCTGATTGCCCGTTGTTTTGAATCAGGGAATAAGCTCTTCTTTTTTGGAAATGGCGGGAGTGCTGCTGATGCTCAACATCTGGCTGCTGAATTTGTGAATCGGTATCTTCTGGATCGTCCTGCTCTTCCGGCCATTGCCCTCACCACGGATACCTCCATTCTCACCAGCATTTCCAATGATACGGACTTTTCCGAGGTTTTTTCACGACAGCTCTTGGCTCTTGGTAAGCAAGGGGATATGGCCATCGGGATTACCACCAGCGGAAATTCGCCCAATATCCTTAAGGCCTTTGAGGTGGCCAAGAGGATGGGAATGAAGACCATCGCATTGGTGGGGAGGGATGGAGGAGAGGTCGCAAAGGTGGCCGATCTCTCCCTCATTGTGCCTTCCCAGAGCACTCCTCGAATTCAGGAAACCCATATCCTGATCGGACATATCCTTTGTGAAATGGTTGAAACCCTTCTCTACTCAGGGAATCAACAGACCTCTCCCCCAAAAGAGGCTCGAAAACGATAAAGGGTATGGATAAGAAGATAAAGCTACTGGATCTTCGTCGGGTTCATTACCTCTCTCTCCAGCAAAAAAAACATAAGGTCAAAAAACACCTCTTCGCAAAGGCCTGGACCCAAGGAGGCGATTTAAACGACTTTTTAAGTTCCCTTCCCCATCTCCTCGCTGGAAAGACGTTTCACGAGATTGTAGAGAGAATTACCAGGGCCGTGCGGCAGAAGCGGATCGTCCTTCTCGGCATGGGAGCCCACCCCATCAAGGTAGGGCTCAATCCCATTCTGATTGATTGGATGGAGCGAGGGGTGTTGAAAGGAATCGGAATGAATGGGGCGTGCCTCGTCCATGATGTGGAAATGGCCATGGTCGGTCATACCTCTGAAGAGGTGGATGAAGAGCTCTCTCGAGGCACTTTTGGAATGGTCAAAGAGACTCACGAATGGATCAATCATGCCATTTCTGATGGAGTGAAGAAGGGGTTAGGGATTGGAGAATCGGTCGGGCAAAGGCTCCTTTCTGAAAGATTTCCATATACCCACCTGTCTCTCTTGGCAGCAGGGGAGAGATTGGGAGTTCCTATGACCGTCCATATCGCCCTCGGGACCGATATTTATCATATGGGCCCTTCCGCAGATGGAGCCAGTCTCGGAGAAGGAAGTCTCAGAGACTTTCAACTCTTTGCCTCTCTGGTCTCCAGATTGGAACGAGGAGTCTACATCAATCTGGGTTCAGCGGTCATCCTTCCAGAGGTCTTTTTAAAGGCCCTCGCCTTGGCAAGGAATTTAGGATACCCATTGAAAAATATCATCACGGTGAATATGGATTTTATGGATCACTATCGACCTTCCATGAATGTGGTAAAAAGACCCACGCTCACGGGAGGAAAAGGATATACCCTGATCGGTCATCATGAATTGATGGTTCCTCTTCTTGCCGCTTCAGTGATAGAAAGATTGGCCTCCATGGAAAAGTCCACCTCTGCGGACGATCTCCGATCCTCAAAAAGAAGAGGGAGGGCCAAAAAAGAAAGGAGGGATAGAAGTTGAAATTGGAATGCCATATCGAAAAGAACAAAGCCCGATGCACCTGCACCTATGAGCCCTGTGAACGAAAAGGAAGGTGCTGCGAGTGCATTGCCTATCATTGGAAGATGAAACAACTCCCCGGATGTTTCTTCTCCCCCCAAGGGGAAAGGACTTACGATCGTTCCATTCGAAGGTTTATCGAAGAAAATCGATGAGTTCTGGGAAGGGTAAAATAAGAACCGAACCTTTTTGAAAAGAAAGGGATTGGGTTAAAAGGATGGAGATTAAATTTGAACGGTACCACCTCCAATCGGAGCTTCTCTCTCCCCTCCATGAATTTAAACGGATTTCTGTTCCAACAGAGATTCGAGTAGATCCTCTAACCAAGCGGAGAAGTCGAATCATCACCTGGAGTCTTCCTCAAACAGAAAAATTTGACTTCTCGAGAATGGCCGATGCCTCCAAGGGTTGTGTCTTCTGTCCGGAGAATGTTTTCCTCAAAACCCCTAAATTCATCGAGGAAGTGGCCCCGGAGGGGAGAATCCATATCGGCCAGGCTGTGGGGTTCCCTAATCTTTTTCCTGCAGGAGCCTCAGGCAGTGTGGTCGTCCTATGCCAGGAGCATTTCCTCGGTCTGGACCAATTCACTCCTCAAATCTATGAACAGGGTCTCTTGGTCTCCATCGAGATCATTCGAAGGATGACCCGATTTGATCCGGATCTCCGCTATTGGCAGATCAGCCAAAATTTTCTCCTACCAGGAGGGAGCAGTATCCTTCACCCTCACCTCCAGGTGATTGGAGATCCCATCCCTACCAATGAAATGGAGTGGCTCATGGATGCCACGACTTCCTATAAGGAGAGGAACAAAACGGTCTTCTGGAAAGATCTGGTAGAGACAGAAAAGAGGCTTGGGGAAAGGTTTATCGCCACCCATGGGAATGTTCACTGGTTTGTCTCATTTGCCCCCATTGGGTTTAACGAAGTCTGTGCCTGGATCGAAAATCATTCCTCGATCCTTACCCTTGGCCAGGAGGAAATGGCCATTCTGGCCAGAGGAATTGTCTCCACTCTCAAATACTACGACCAAAAATCTCTTAATAGTTTCAATCTTGCCCTCTACGGTATATGTGATGAATCTTCACCCCTCCTGCTTCTTCGAATCATTTCCCGAACCCCCTTTCAACCCTCCTATTTGAATGATTGTACCTCTTTTGAAGTGCTTCAATCCGAGCTCACCTCCAATATTTATCCTGAGGAACTGTGCCGTGAAATCCGCCCATACTTCACCTAATCGGATAGCCGCCATTGATATTGGAACCAATACGATTCTTCTTCTGGCATCTGAGTGGGATGGAAAAACACTCCACCCCCTGCTCGAAAAAGAAAGGATTGCTCGATTAGGAGAAGGGGTTCATCAGCGCGCAATCCTTTCGAAGGAAGCGATGGAAAGGGGACTTGGAGTCTTGAGGGAGTATCTCATAGATTGCCAAAGACTTGGGATTCAGAAAGTCTTTGCTGCAGGGACGAGTGCCTTAAGGGAGGCAAGAAATGCCAGTGAATTCCTCAAAGAGGTCAAAGAAAAACTTGACCTCTCGATAGAAATCATCTCCGGGGAAGAAGAGGCTCATCTTTCATATTTAGCCGTTTCGAAGGATCTCAAGGAGGAGGCGAAAAGAATCCTCGTAGCTGATGTGGGAGGAGGAAGTACCGAGCTCATTCTTGGCTTTAGAGAAAAAATGAACCACTGGGTAAGCCTTCCTATGGGATCGGTCCGCTACACGGAACAGTTCCTTCATTCTGATCCTGTCCGACCGGAGGAGTGGAGAGAGATGGAAAATGAGATTGAAAAAACCCTCAACAATGTATCTTCCTTCCAAAAACCTGATCTGCTGGTTTCGGTTGGAGGAACAGCAACGACCCTGGCCCAAGTTGAAATGGGGCTCTCTCGCTTTAACCCAAGAAAAATTCATCATTTCAAACTTACTCAAGAGGCCATAAGACGACAGATTCTCCTTTATCGATCAAAAACCCAAAATCAAAGGAAAACGATCCAAGGGCTTTCTCCTTTGCGGGCAGATGTCATTCTCGCTGGAGCCACGATTCTATATAAGATAATGGAGACGATGAATTGCCATGAAACAATGATAAGCTGTCACGGTGTGCGTTATGGCTTGCTCTATAGTAAGCTTTCTGACACGCCTAAATTGCCTCTTTCTTCTCCTTCCTCCTAACCGTAGTCTTATAAAATTCATAAATAAATTCAAATATTTATATTAAAATCGAAACTTTGACCCTCTCTTTTTCAACTCCGTGAGCTTAAGTATTGAATATTGAATTAAAAAGACAATTATGTTAATTTGAACTTAACTCCATTGGGGAAGAATCGCTTGAATTCCTTCTATAAAAATCTCCTTTTTTGGACCATCATCATCATCGTCATGGTTCTACTGTTTAATTTTTTCAGTAGACCCCGCCCTACCACTGTTGAAAGAAACTACTCGGATTTCATCTCTGCCGTTGAAAATAACCAAGTGTTGGAGGTAGAAACCAAAGGAAGAAGTATCACCTGGAAAGACATCCATGGAAAGAGATTTAAGACCTATGCCCCTGAAGATCCCGAAATGATTAAAATTCTTAGGGAAAAGAAGATCGTGATTCATGCCAAAAAGGAAGAAGAGTCTCCCCTGTGGCAAAATATTCTCATTCAATGGTTCCCCATGATCATTCTTATAGGAGTTTGGATCTTCTTTATGAGACAGGTTCAAATCGGCGGGGGGAAGGCCCTCTCCTTTGGAAAGAGTAGAGCAAAAATTTTAACGAAAGACCAGTCTAAGGTCACTTTCGACAATGTGGCTGGAGTGGAAGAGGCAAAGGAAGAGGTCCAAGAAATCATCGAATTCCTCAGGGATCCAAAGAAGTTCACCAAACTTGGAGGAAGAATTCCAAAAGGCATCCTCCTGATCGGGGCCCCTGGAACAGGCAAGACGCTGCTTGCCAAGGCTATTGCAGGGGAGGCGGACGTTCCTTTCTTCAGTATCAGTGGATCGGACTTTGTGGAGATGTTCGTAGGAGTAGGAGCCTCTCGAGTTCGTGACCTCTTCCTCCAGGGAAAGAGAAATGCCCCTTGTATCATCTTTATCGATGAAATTGACGCGGTGGGTAGGCATCGGGGGGCAGGATTAGGTGGAGGACACGATGAGCGGGAACAGACCCTCAATCAACTGCTGGTGGAGATGGATGGTTTTGAGTCGAACGAAGGGGTGATCCTGATTGCTGCGACCAACCGTCCTGATGTATTAGACCCTGCCCTTCTGAGACCGGGCCGATTCGATCGTCAGATTGTGATTCCTATCCCGGATGTCAAAGGTCGAGAGGAGATCTTGAAGGTTCATACCAAAAAAACGCCCCTTGCTGATGATGTGGATCTCTCCCTTTTGGCCCGGGGGACCCCTGGTTTTACTGGCGCCGATTTAGAGAATATGGTCAACGAGGCAGCCCTTCTGGCAGCCCGATTAGGGAAAGAACGGGTCGATATGTCCGATTTTGAGCAGGCAAAGGATAAAGTTTTAATGGGAGTGGAAAGGAAATCCATGATCATTCCTTTTGAAGAGAGAAGAATCACCGCCTACCATGAAGCTGGACATACCCTCGTGGCGAAAATGATTCCAGGGACGGATCCTATTCATAAGGTCACCATTATCCCTCGAGGAAGAGCCCTTGGGATCACCCAGCAGCTTCCCCTTGATGAAAAGCATACTTATCCTAAAGACTACTTAATGAACAATATCGCCGTGATGATGGGGGGGAGGGTGGCAGAAGAACTGGTTCTTCATATTCAAACTACGGGAGCGGGCAATGACATCGAGCGATCTACGGAACTGGCCAGGAAAATGGTCTGCGAATGGGGAATGAGCGAGAGACTCGGTCCTTTGACCTTTGGCAAGAAGGAAGAAGAAATCTTTTTAGGAAGAGAATTTGCCAGGCATCGAGATTACAGCGAAGAAACGGCTCGCTTAATCGATAACGAGGTGAGGTCAATTGTCAATCAAGGTTATGAAAAGGCGAAAGAGATCATTCAGCAGAATTTGGAAATCCTTCACCGATTGGCCAATACCCTTCTTGAGAAAGAGGTTCTCGATGGACGTCAAATCGATCTAATTATTCGTGGCGAAATGGTTTAAGGACCCTCTGGACTCGATTTGAAGAAGGTGAGATGGACTTGATTCGATATGTACCTATCCGTGACATTCATGAAGCCAGATCCTTGATGGAAAAATTGGGAGTCGATCCCGAGGGGATTGAATTGATGAAGGGGAAAACTCTTCATCTCAATCTTAAGGTCGAAGGGATTGATCCTAAATGGGCGAATCTTCTGAAACAAGAAATGCTTTCCCTCGACGGGGATGCTGCCCTGGATCGAAGGACATTCGACTGCAGCATTTCAAAAACAGATGCCCTTCTGATGGGAACCCAGAAGCAGTTTGAACGATTGGTCCATAAATTAGAAGCCTACCCATCCCTTCAAACCCTAAGCCGCTCCTTAGCCGAAACACTAAAAAATCTTTCAAAAACCCGATTCACCCTGAGATGCCGTAAAAAAACATTTCTCTTGGGCGAGAGAACCCTCCTGATGGGAATATTAAATGTCACTCCTGACTCATTTTCAGATGGAGGTCTCTTCTTTAACCGCTCAAGGGCCATTGAACACGGATTAAAGATGGCAGAAGAAGGAGCAGATCTGATCGATATCGGAGGGGAATCGACTCGCCCTGGTTCAAAGCCCCTTGATACGGAAGAAGAACTCCGGAGAGTCATCCCTGTGATTGAATCTCTGGCTAAAAGGTTAGATATTCCCATCTCCATTGATACGTACAAATCAAAGGTGGCTAAGGCTGCACTCGATGCAGGTGCCGAGATGATCAATGATATCAGCGGACTCCATTTTGACCCAGAGCTCGCCAAGGTTGCCTCCCAAGAGGACGTCCCTATTGTATTGATGCATATTCGGGGCACTCCTGAAACCATGCAAAAGGACGTTCACTACGAGTCCCTTTTTTCCGAGATCCTCCAATACCTTCGAGAAGGGATTGAGCGGGCCGAATCCTCAGGGGTCGATCCAGAAAAGATTATCATTGATCCTGGGATTGGTTTTGGTAAGACCCTGGAGCATAATCTTCTCCTGATCAAGAACCTCTCTGAATTTCGTATTCTTGGGAAACCCATCCTCCTTGGAACTTCACGAAAGAGTTTTATTGGAAGGATTCTCAATGCAGAACCTCAGGAGAGGCTGGAAGGAACCCTTGCCAGTACCGTGGTGGGTATCCTTCATGGAGCCCATATCGTTCGATGCCATGATGTGGCTCAGGCCAAAAAGGCCATTGCTGTGGCCGATGCCATTCGAGGGGTGAGTGAGGGATGAAGAGAACCCTAAGCTTCTATCTATAGGGGAAGAAAATGGAAAGGAAATTATTTGGGACAGATGGGATCCGCGGAATCGCCAATACGGAACCGATGACCGGCGAAATGGCCATGCGATTAGGCAGGGCCATTGCTTTTCTGTTTAAAAAGGCGAAGGGACAGCACCGAATCGTGGTGGGGAAAGATACCCGACTTTCAGGGTACATGTTAGAGACCGCTCTCGCTTCAGGAATCTGTTCGATGGGAGCGGATGTCTGGTTGGTCGGCCCCCTACCCACCCCTGGCATCGCGTTCATTACTACAAGTATGAGGGCTAATGCAGGGGTCGTCATCTCGGCCTCCCACAATCCCTATTACGATAATGGAATCAAAATCTTCTCCCGGGAAGGTTTTAAACTCCCCGATGAACTGGAAGCCCAGATTGAAGAGCTCGTCCTTTCGGATCATCTCCAATCCCTCAGGCCTACGGCGAGTGAGGTAGGAAAGGCCCATCGAATTGATGATGCAGTGGGCCGATACGTCGTCTTCTTAAAAAATACATTCCCGAAAGACCTCACCCTCGATGGGGTGCGGATCGCCCTGGATTGTGCCAATGGGGCTGCCTATCGGGTGGCTCCCACCGTGTTTGAGGAATTAGGAGCAGAGGTAATCCCTATCGGCATCGAACCCAATGGAGAGAATATTAATGCCCAATGTGGAGCCCTTTATCCTGAGACCGTTTCGAGGTTAGTGATTGAAAAGAAGGCGGATCTTGGAATCTCCTTGGATGGAGACGGAGACCGGATTATTTTTGTAGATCGCCATGGGAAACAGGTCGATGGGGATAAGATCCTGGCGATCTGTGGTCTGCAGATGCTTAAAGAGGGACGACTCAAAGGCGGGACCGTGGTCACTACGGTCATGAGTAATCTCGGTTTAGACCGGGCGATCAAAAAGGCCGGTGGAAAGGTGATTCGGACCCAGGTGGGAGACCGTTATGTCGTGGAGGAAATGCTTCGAGGAAACTACAACCTTGGAGGAGAACCCTCCGGGCATACTATCTTTTTGGACTACAATACGACGTGTGACGGAATTCTAACCGCTCTTCAAACCTTGGCCATCATGAAAAGAGAGGAGAAAGATCTGGATGAATTGGCAAAGGTGATGGAATCCCTTCCTCAGGTTCTATATAACGTGGAGGTGAAAGAGAAAAAGAATCTTTCAGAAATCCCGGAGATCAAGAAGAAGACGGAGGAGATCGAAAAGTCCTTGGGAGAATCTGGAAGGCTTTTGGTCCGCTATTCAGGAACGGAACCCCTTCTCAGGATCATGCTGGAAGGAGAGGATGAAGAAAGGCTTCACCAATATGCTCAGGAACTTGTGGGGATTGCTCAAAGGTATCTTCAATAATGAATAGGGAGGGATTATGGCAAGATTAGGGGTCAATATCGATCATGTTGCCACCGTCAGACAGGCGCGGGGAGTCCAGTACCCTGATCCTGTTGCCGCTGCGGTGATCGTAGAGATGGCGGGTGCCGATGGGATTGTCTGCCACCTGAGGGAAGACCGCCGTCACATTCAAGATCGGGATCTCCGTCTCCTCAGAGAAACGGTTCAAACCCAGTTGAACTTAGAGATGGCGGCAACGGAAGAGATGATCCGTATTGCTCTCAATACCAAACCGGACATCGTCACGCTCGTCCCTGAAAGAAGGGAAGAGTTAACCACCGAAGGAGGGCTGGATGTCTTAAAAAACCATCGGGCCCTTAAAAAATCAATCCAACGGCTTCAACGAGGGGGGATCTCCGTCAGCCTTTTTGTCGATCCAAATAAGGAGCAGATCAGGGCTGCGGAAGAGGTGGGAGCGAATACCATAGAAATTCACACCGGTCATTATTGTAATGCCCGAACCCACGCCCTTCAGGATGAAGAGTTAAAGAGAATTCTTGATGCCGTTGCTGAAGCCTCCCACCGAAATCTCCGGATCGCCGCAGGCCATGGTCTCAATTATGTCAACGTGAAACGAATCGCTGAGATCAAGGAGATCGAAGAGTTAAACATTGGCCACAGCATCATCGCTCGGGCAGTCCTGGTGGGTCTGGACCAAGCGGTAAGGGAGATGATCGCTCTCATTCGAACCACATAACCCGTTCGGAGCCATGCTTCCGAACTCTGACTTCACTACGGATGATCGTAGGCAGCGGGATTGACATTGTCAATATCGAGAGAATAGAACGGGTGCTATCCCGGTGGGGCTCCCTTTTTCTCAACCGTGTCTATACCGAGAAAGAAATCTCTTGGTGTCAGCAGAAGCATCATCCTTCTGAGTGCTTTGCCATAAGATTCGCAGCCAAGGAGGCCTTTTTAAAGGCCCTGGGATTAGGGCTACGAAATGGAATACGCTGGAGAGATATAGAGGTGGAAAATGATCCGATGGGGAAACCTTTTCTCTCCCTGCATCGAAAAGCAAAGGAGATCCTCCGAACCTATAGGGTAGAAAGAACGTTTCTCACTCTTTCCCACGACTATCCCTATGCCGTGGCTCATGTCCTATTAGAGGGGAACGGATGAAGGTGACGACGGCTGAACAGATGCAAGAGTTGGATCGAAAGGCCATCGAGCTCTATCGAATTCCGGGAATCGTCCTGATGGAGAATGCAGGAAGGGGTGCCACAGATGAGATTCTCAAGACCTTTCCTGGGATTGAGAAAAAAAGGGTGGCCATTATTTCAGGAAAAGGGAACAATGGAGGAGATGGATTTGTAATTGCTCGATACCTGATGAACCGAGGCGTTTCTGTCAGGGTCTTCCTCCTCACTGAGCCCAAGGCATTACGAGGGGATGCAGAAATCAATTACTCTATCTTCCATCGGATGAAAGGAGAGGTCATTTCGGTCCCCTCCTCCAAGGAATACCAGAAGGTAAAGAAGGAGATCGAAAAGGCGGATCTCATTATTGATGCCATTTTTGGCACAGGGCTCGATGCGGAGGTCAGGGGGTACTATCGTGAAGTGATTGACCATCTCAATACCCTTCACCAACCCATTGTGGCTGTAGATATCCCCTCCGGATTGAGTGCGGATACAGGAAAGCCTTTAGGGGTATCTGTTCGTGCCACCCTTACCCTTACCTTCGGTCTTCCTAAAATCGGGCTTCTCATCTCCCCTGGGGTTGAATATGTAGGAACGTTAAAGGTGATTGATATCGGTTTCCCCAAACGTCTGATCGAAGAGGAGCAGATTCAAACCTACCTCATTGAGAAAGAGGAGATTAAAAAATGGCTCTCGGTTCCCAGACGGTTGGATACCCATAAAGGAGATTATGGACATCTCCTGGTGATCGCAGGTTCGGTGGGAAAGACCGGAGCTGCGGCAATGGCATGCGAAGCAGCCCTCAGGGTGGGAGCAGGACTGGTTACCTTAGCCATCCCGAAGAGTCTGAACCCAATTATGGAGATGAAATTAACAGAAGTGATGACCGAACCCCTCCCCGAAACCCAGAAACAGACGTTAAGCCTTAAAGCCTACTCCCCTCTTCTTCGACTCTGTGAAAATAAGAAGGCCGTTCTCATTGGACCTGGCATCGGAACCCATCCAGAAACTCAAACCCTAATTGTGAAATTAATAAAAACGCTCAATATCCCCATCATCCTGGATGCGGATGGACTAAATGCCTTGGCGACCCAGGCCAAACTTCCTCCTCTGAATAACCCATTCACCATCTTTACACCCCATCCTGGAGAGATGGCGAGACTGATTCACTCCACTTCTAAGGAAGTCCAGGAAAATCGCATAGGAGTGAGTCGAACCTTTTCGACCTCCCATCGCGTCTACTTAGTCCTCAAGGGATTTCGAACGCTCATCGCAACCCCCAATGGGGAAGTCTATATCAATCCTACCGGAAACCCGGGGTTAGCTTCAGGAGGGACAGGAGATGTGCTTAGTGGGATGATCGGGGGCTTCATCTGCCAGGGTTTTAACCCTCTTCTTTCTCTTCAAGCGGCTGTCTACCTTCACGGGTTAGCAGGAGATGAGGTGGCCCGGGAAATCGGAGAGAAGTCTCTGGTGGCCACCGATCTGATAAAAAAGATCCCTTCCCTTCTCCAAGGGGGGAATTAAGAAGAGGTATTTATGGAGATGTCAAAAGAACTCAAGAGGCTGGCTCGAATAGAAGAAGGACCTTATCCCTTCTGTTCTATCTATCTCAATACAAAATGGGAGGATGAACAACAACGCGAACGAATCAGACTTTTCATTAAAAATCAATTAAAAAAAGGGTTGGAACATCTGAAAGGGAAAGAAGATCTCCTCCGATACTATCTGGAAGATCAGAAACGAATTGAGAGATACGTAGAGGGATTGATTCGCCAGACTATTGATGAGGGAATCAACGGGGTTGCCCTCTTTTCCTGCAGTGGGACCCAAACCTTCCTGACCTACCCCTCCATCATTCCTTATGAAAATGAATTTATTTTAGCCGATCTCCCTGCCCTCAAACCCCTGGTCCGCCTTTTTTCGCAATATCAAAAAACACTGGCGGTCATGGTCAATACCGAATCGGCGAGACTCTTTGAAATCTCCCTTGAGGGATTGGTTACGGAATTCTCCATCGAAAGTTATGTTCCGGGGCGTCATGATCAGGGAGGATGGTCCCAGATGAGGTTCCAACGTCACATCAAAGACCATATGGATAAACACCATAAAGAGGTGGCCGAGCAGTTGACGAGCCTTTTCGATTCAGGAAATTGGAAGAGAGTTGTTCTGATCGGCCAGGATCGAATTCTTGCAAATTTCAAACATTTTCTACCAGAACGGGTGAAACACCATATCGCGGATATCTTCTCGGCGGAGCTTACAGAGGATCGATCCAAACTCTTAAGAAAGATTTTCGACCGCCTTCTCCAAAAAGAAAAAGAAGAGATTTCCCAACAGATTCGGGAGCTTAAAGAAAGGACTCCTTATGGAGGCCTCGCTGCCTTTGGGTTGAGTCCAACCCTGGAGGCCTTGAATCAGGGTCAGATCCAAACCCTCTTTCTCCTGAACTCCTTCACCTTAAAGGGTGGAAAATGCCAGAAGTGTGGAATCTTAACCATTATTCCAGAGGGAGCTCAACCCTCTGCTCTCTGTCCTTTATGTAAAGGGAATTTAAAGGTCGTCCCTCTGGAAGAAGAAATGATGCGATCAGTTCTTCGTCAAGACGGAGAGGTTAAATGGGTTGACGAGGATCCCATTTTAAAGGAATTCGAGGGAGTCGGGGCTTCCTTGCGATTCCGTTAAAAAGAAAGGAGTGGACGGATGTTAATCGAAATGAAAGTTAAATTTTTAACCTTCGACTCCACGACGAATGGATTTGTGGTTCTCCTGATGGATCTGGCTAACAAAACGGGGCTCCCCATTTGGATCGGACCTTTTGAAGCCAATGCAATTGCTATGAAACTTAAAAAGATTGATTCTCAGCGTCCAATGACTCACGATCTTATCCATCGCATTCTGAGACAACTGGACTCTCAGGTGATGAAGGTGGTGGTCAACGATCTCAAGGAGAATACCTACTATGCCCTCATCTATCTCAATCGAAGAGGGGAAGAAATCATCATCGACTCGCGTCCCAGCGATGCCATTGCGATCGCCCTTGCCGTCGATGCACCCATCTTTGTCTCGGAGCAGGTCATTGAAAAAGCACGAACCATTGATATGGAGAAAGAAGAGGATCAACTCAAGGAATGGCTTGAAAACCTCAATCCAGATGACTTTAAATATAAGGCCTGAATAGAAAACGAAAACCTCCCTGCTCTTATGAAAGAGCCGATATTGAAGAAGGCTGTTCCACGGGAAGAAGAGGAGAAGACTGAGGGATTGAAGATTTGATGCTTCACTCGAAGAGTCCATCTGAAACCACTCGTTTGGGAAAGAGGATAGGAAAGCGACTTCAGGAGGGAGATGTCATCGCTCTAGTTGGAGAATTAGGAACAGGAAAAACCCAACTGATCAAGGGGTTAGCTTCAGGAGTGGGAGTGAAAAGGGCATCCTATATTACCAGCCCTTCTTTCGTTTTAGTAAACGAATACACCGGAAAGATTCCCTTTTATCATATCGATCTTTATCGAATTAAGGATGAAAGGGAAGCGGAAGGGTTAGGATTGGAAGAGTATTTTCAGGGAAAAGGAGTCACAGCCATTGAATGGGCAGATAAAATTCCATCCCTGCTTCCCGTTGAACTTTTATCGATCTCTCTTTATTATACTGGGAAACAAACTCGATCGATTGAATTGGTGGCCAGAGGGGAAAGGTACGAAGAGCTATTGAAAACACTGAGGGTAGAGCTCAGGGCTCCGATTTTGGAGTCACTTATTTAGAGGGAGGTCCTAAATGGCATTGATCGTTCAAAAATATGGGGGGACATCGGTAGGCGATATTCAACGGATTAAACATGTCGCTCAACGGGTCCTCCGCACTAAAAACGAGGGGAATCAGGTTGTGGTGGTCGTCTCCGCGATGGCTGGAGAGACGGATAAACTCATCCGCATGGCTCAAGAAGTCACCCCGATCCCGGATGAGAGGGAACTGGATGTCCTCATCTCAACCGGCGAGCAGGTCTCCGTGGCCCTGCTCGCCATCACTCTTAAATCAATGGGATGTGATGCGAAATCCTATCTGGGTTTTCAAATCAAGATTGCCACGGATAGTGCCTTCGGAAAGGCTCGGATCACCGGAATCGAATCCGAAAAGATTTTTGAAGATTTAAAAGAGGGACGAGTGGTGGTGGTCGCTGGGTTCCAAGGGGTGGATGAAGAGGGCAATATTACCACCTTAGGGCGAGGGGGTTCCGATACCACCGCGGTCGCTATCGCGGCCGCATTAAAAGCCGATATATGTGAAATCTACACGGATGTAGATGGCATCTATACGACCGACCCCAATATCTATCCGAAGGCAAGAAAACTCTCGAAGATCTCCTATGACGAGATGCTCGAGATGGCCAGTCTTGGAGCAAAAGTCCTTCAAATCCGCTCGGTGGAGTTTGCCAAAAAATATAATGTGCCTATTCATGTCAGATCATCCTTCAATGAAAATCCAGGAACGATTGTTTGTAAGGAGGAAGAAGAAATGGAAAGGGTCGTCGTTTCAGGGGTTACTTATAATAAAAACGAGGCAAAGATTGAGGTGATGCGGGTTCCCGATATCCCAGGAATAGCGGCTAAATTATTTAAGCCTATTGCAGAGGCGAATATCGTCGTCGACATGATTATCCAGACTTCGAGCACGGATAAAGGATACGCCGATGTGGCCTTCACCGTCCCCAAACCTGATTTTCCAAAGGCCCTCCAGATTGTAAAAGAAACGGTTAAAGAGATCGGTGGAAAAGAGGTTCTCTCGGACGAAAATATTGCCAAGGTCTCTATCATTGGGGTCGGGATGAGAAGTCACTCCAATGTGGCCTCTCAGATGTTCTCTGCTTTAGCCAAAGAGGGAATCAACATCCAGATGATCTCCACCTCGGAGATTAAGATCTCCTGTATCATTGACTCTAAATATACGGAATTGGCTGTTCGAGCCCTCCACGATGCCTTTGAACTCGACAAACCGGCCATCACTGAAGAAAAATGAAGAGGGATGCCCTTAAAATTTATGATACCACCCTTCGCGACGGATCTCAGGGGGAAGACATCGCCTTTACAGTGGAAGACAAGATCCGGATTGCCCAAAAACTGGATGAGTTAGGGATCCATTATATCGAAGGGGGTTGGCCGGGATCCAACCCGAAAGACCTTCAATTCTTCCAGGAAATTAAATCCATTCCACTCCAACAGGCTCAAATCGTTGCATTCGGAAGCACCTCCCGGGCAGGAGTCCCCCCGGATGAGGATTCAAACCTTCAAAGCCTTCTTGAAGCTCGGACTCAGGCGGTGACCATTTTTGGAAAGGCCTGGGACAAACATGTTTTGGAGGCCCTCCAGATCCCTCTGGAGACCAATCTTGAAATGATTGACCGTTCCATTCGATTCCTAAAAAAATGGGTTCCCGAGGTGCTCTTTGATGCGGAGCACTTTTTTGACGGGTTTAAAAACAATCCCCTCTATGCGTTAAAAACCCTGCGTACCGCAGAGAATGCAGGGGCGGACTGGATTGTCCTCTGCGATACCAATGGGGGAACCCTCCCTTATGAGCTTCTTCCTATTGTCCAAGAAGTGAAAAAACAGATCAAAACTCCTTTGGGAATTCACGTCCATAACGATACAGAAATGGCTGTGGCCAACACCATTCTTTCTGTTCGGGAGGGAATCTCTCTCATCCAGGGAACGATGAATGGCTATGGAGAAAGGTGCGGGAATGCAAACCTGTGCTCCATCCTCCCTAACTTAAAATTGAAGATGGGAATCCATTGCATCACTGACGAACAGCTTAGAAAGATCACTGAAGTGTCTCGTTTTATATCGGAGTTAGCCAATCTCCCCCATCCCAAAAACCTTCCCTATGTCGGAGAGAGTGCCTTTGCCCATAAAGGAGGGATTCACGTCAGTGCCATTCGCAAGGACGCAAGCACCTACGAACATGTCCCTCCCGAAAAGGTGGGTAACAGGCAGAGGGTCCTGATCTCCGACCTTTCGGGGGAGTCAAATATTCTTTACAAGGCAGTGGAATTTGGAATCGATCTGGAAACCAACGAGCCGAGGGTCAGAAGGATTCTGGACCATCTGAAAAAATTGGAGCACGAAGGGTTTCAATTTGAGGCCGCCGAAGGTTCTTTTGAAATCCTTATGAAAAAGGCTTTGGGGCAACATAAGAAATTCTTTGAACTCTTAGGGTTTCGAGTGATTGTAGAAAAGAGGGAAGAAGGGGCACCCCCCTTCTCTGAGGCGACGATTATGGTGCGAGTGGGAGACCAGATTGAGCATACAGCCGCCGTAGGAAATGGGCCAGTCAATGCCTTGGATCATGCAATTCGAAAGGCCCTGGAGAAATTCTATCCTGAGCTTCGTTCCGTTAAACTTCTCGACTATAAGGTGAGGATTCTTTCGTCAAAGGAGGGAACAGCAGCCCGAACCAGGGTATTGATCGAATCTGGAGATGGGACCTCGGTTTGGGGAACGGTGGGGGTCTCCGAAAATATCATCGAAGCAAGCTGGCAAGCCCTGGTGGACTCCATCGACTATAAACTCTTGAAAGAAGAAGAGCGCTAAATTGAGATACTTTTCTTTGAGTCAGCAGCGGATCCTTTGGAGTTTATCCTTTTTGATCCTACTCCTTCTCTATTTCAAATTCTTTCATCCTCCTTTCCCTTCTCCCGAAAAGACGGTCCAAGAGATCGCGGTCGAAATTGAGGGAGAGATTCATCATCCCGGCGTTTACTTGTTTCGTCATCCCCCCACTCTGAGAGAGCTCATCGAAAAGGCGGGAGGATTTAAAGAATCCATTCGCTTCGCTGAGGAACGTTCCTCTGAGACCTTACCCTCGGGAACTCGAATTACGATTAAAAAAAGATCGCCTGATGAAATCACCATAAATATAGGAAGGATGGAGGCTTATAAACTTTTGGTCTTCTCCCTTCCTCTGGACCTCAATAGGGTTTCACCTGAAGACCTTTCACTCATACCAGGAATAGGAGAATCCTTATCTCAGGAAATCATCGCCTACCGACAAAAACGGAGAGGATTCCGATCGGTTGAAGAACTCAAAGAGATAAAGGGGATCGGCGAAGCCAAATTCCAATCCATTAAAAAATATTTTACAGCGGAGTGAGGAACCCATGAGAAAAAGGAAGAGGATTGCGATTCTTACGGGAGGAGGGGACTGCCCGGGCATCAATGCCGTGATCCGGGCTGTGGCCAAAAAAGCGATTCTTGAGGAAGAGGCAGAGGTCATAGGGATTGAGGATGGGTATCATGGAATGGTGGAAAATCGGTATCGGGTTCTCCAGTATGATGATGTCTCGGGAATTCTCACCCTGGGAGGAACGATATTGGGAACGTCCAAGATCGCCAATCCTTATCGATATCCTGTTAAGAAAGACGGCGAGCTGGAGTTTAAAGACCTCTCCAGAATGGCCATAAAGAATTTAAAAGATCTTGAGATAAAAGCTCTTATCTGTATAGGAGGAGACGGAACTCTGGGCATTGCCCATAAACTGTTCAAGGACGGAATCCCAGTGATAGGAGTCCCTAAAACGATTGATAACGATCTCAGGGGAACCGAGATCACCTTTGGATTCGACTCTGCCCTCTCCATCGCCACAGAAGGAATCGATCGGATTCATACGACTGCCCAATCCCACCACCGGGTGATGATTGTGGAGGTCATGGGACATCGATCCGGATGGGTCGCCCTCTATTCAGGGGTTGCAGGAGGGGGGGACATTCTTCTTATTCCTGAAATTCCTTATGAGATGGATATCGTCAGCGATAGGGTAAAAGAAAGAAATAAAAGAGGAAAGAGGTTCAGTATCCTTGTCGTAGCAGAAGGGGCAAAACCCAAAGGGGGAGATATCGTTATTCAGAGGATTGTCAGGGAAAGCTCGGATCCCATTCGACTTGGGGGAATTGGGTTTGTCCTTGGTCGTCAGATCGAGGAGATGACCGGTCTTGAGACAAGAACAGTGGTCATGGGACATCTCCTACGGGGAGGGACTCCTACCGCTTTTGACCGAGTCTTGGCCACACGATTGGGTGTAAGAGCAATGGAAATGGTAAGGGAGGAAAAGTTTGGCTATATGGTTGGGGTAAAAGGAGAATCCCTGATCGATGTCCCTTTGAAAGAAGTAGCCAGAGGGCCAAGAAGAGTTCCTCTGAATCATCCTCTCATTAAAGTGGCCCGTTCGGTTGGAATCTCTTTTGGGGTCTAAATAGTATTTTTATGAGAAACGCTACAATCATCGTCACTCTCCTTCTTCTCCTCTTCCCTCACCTCTCCAAGGCAACCCCTGAATATGCGGAACAAACAGGAGCGGAGTGTCTCCGATGTCATCTCGAAAGCACAGGAGGAAAACTGACAAGAGAGGGAGAATCCTTCCGGGAGGAATTGAAGGCTAAAGGGTTACACCGTCCTCTGAAACCCTTTCAGAAAGTCGTCCGCCTTATCATAGGTTACCTCCATCTTCTCATGGCCATCACCTGGTTTGGAACGATCCTCTATGTTCATCTCCTCTTGAAACCGGCTTATGCGGCAAAGGGATTGCCCAAAGGGGAACTCATCCTTGGATGGACCTCCATCCTTGTACTCTCCATTAGCGGAGTCCTCTTAACCCTCTCCCGAATCCCCACTTGGTCTACTTTCTACACCACCCGATTTGGAATCCTCCTGAGTCTAAAAATCGTCCTTTTTGTTATCATGGCCACCTCGGCCGGGATTGTGACTTTTATCCTTGGTCCCAAAATGAAAAGGCAAAAGGCCTCTTCTCCTTATTCAGAGAAGGGAAGATTTACTCTCAAGGGATTGGCCTTCTTCGATGGAAAGGAGGGAAGACCTGCCTATTTTGCCTATAAGGGAAAGATTTATGATGTCACGGCAAGTCCACTCTGGAAAGAGGGGACTCATATGAGGAAACATCCGGCAGGAAATGACTTAACGGATCTTCTTCAAACCGCACCCCATGGTGAAGAAAAAATTCTTTCCTTACCTCTGGTAGGGGAGTTGATGTTAGAGAAAGAATCCCCCAGTGCCGCCTCTCCTGAAAAAGTCTTCTACTTCATAGCCTATATGAATCTTATTCTGGTCTTCCTCATCACCTTCATTATCGCCCTCTGGCGCTGGGGATAATTACATCTTCTCCTTTAACTCCAAGGCTTCCGAGACAATTTCAATGACCTGGTCAAAATTAAAGGGTTTTGAGACGACCAGGTCAATTCCGTTCTCCTTCATCTTCTCTCGATTCAATTCCATTCCCCACCCCGTAATCATCGCCACGGGAATCTTTGGATTCAATCGTTTAATCGTCTTTCCTACTTCCCACCCTGAGATTTTGGGCATTCCTAAGTCTGTAAAGACAAGATCAAACTCTCCCTGTTTAAATCGTTCAATCCCTTCCTCCCCATTGGAGGCCACAGCCACTTGATGCCCTTCCGACATAAGCATCTTGGAAAGAATCTCCCTTACGGGGTCTTCATCATCGATCACCAAAATTCGGGCTTGGCATTTCTGGTCGGGCGCTCTTGCCTCTCTTTTTTCCACCTCCCCCCTCTCCTCTTCGTACCCCTTGGGAAGATGGATGATGAAGGTCGTCCCTTTCCCGATCTCGCTCTCCACTAAAATTTCTCCTCCATGGCGTTTAATAATTCCATAAGAGACACTTAGACCCAGACCCGAACTACCCACCCCTTTGGTCGTAAAGAATGGATCAAAGATTCTCCTCTTAACCTCTTCGGACATTCCCATTCCAGTATCGGAAACTCTCAGTTCCACCCAATCCTCTGAGTGAGGATGGGTGGAGAGGGTAATCTTCCCCCCGTGGGGCATCGCATCTACGGCATTGAAGACCATATTCGTCAATACCTCTCTCAATTCGGATGGATTTCCCATGATGGGAGAAATCTCACCTAATTGGAGAGTGAGTTGGATTTGGACTCCCCTCTGTTGAGCCTGATCTTTCCAGCGAGGTTCAGTGATGGTAGCGACCTCTCGGAGGATCTCATTGAGGTCCAAGGAAATAAAGGAGTAATCCTTTTTAATCCCAGTAAACTCCTGAATTCGTCGAACCGTCTCAGCCCCATCCTTAGAGGCCTTTTCAATGACCCTTAATCTATCCTGGATCTCTTCGGGGCCTAACTGATGAAATTGATGCAGGAGAAGTTGAATATTTCCGAGAATCACAGCCAGAACGTTATTGAAATCGTGAGCCACTCCACTGGCCATCTCCCCCATGGCCCTCAATTTCTCAATCTGAATCATCTGTTCCTGGGCTTTTTTCAACTCGACGAGGGTCTGCTTGAGTTCGGAGAAAAGTTGGGCATTTTCGATAGAGATGCTGATCTGACTGCAAAAGGAGGAGAGGGTTTTGAGGGATTCTTCATCAAAGGCCATCCTTTCATAACTCTCAATATCGAGAACCCCAATGATCTGGTCTCTCACTTTTATTGGAAAGGCAACCTCTGATCTCACCTCCGGAAGTCCTAAAATATATCTTGAATCTTTTGAGACATCCGCAACATAAAGGGGTTCACCCTGTTGGGCCACCCACCCTACAATCCCGTCTATCCCTACTCTAAATCGTAAATGTTTCACCTCTTCCAGATCCTTTCCAATGACCTGCCGAACATAGAGTTCATTTCTTTCTCGATCCAGAAAGAGGATACTGCAGAGAGGATAACCCCACTGTTCCTTCAGTAGAATAAGGGCCTTCCTCAGGAGTTCATCCAGATCGAGTGTCGAAGAGAGTTGTTTCCCGATCTCGTAGAGGGTGGTTAATTGTTTAATCTTTAATAGAGAGTCCTCATAGAGTTGGGCATTCCCAATGGCGACCCCTGCCTGTTGAGCGAAGTTTGAAAGGAGTTCGACTTCTTCCTTTCGAAAATGTCTCTTGGGGTTGGAGGTTCCGATCGTCATGGCCCCGATGACCATCTCTCTGACAATCAAGGGAACCCCAATGACCTCCTGGAAATGATACTCATCCAGCTCCTTTAATCGGTTTGGATTTCGTTCATAATTTCCATAATGGACCGGAACCTTTTTCTTTAAGACTTCTCCGATCACTCCTTTCGAATCGAGAGAGACTTCCCTCCCTATCATTGAGTCAGGAAGCCCATGAATGAGGACATACCGATAAGTTTGATTCCGATGATCCCAAAGGGCCACCGTGGCTGCTTCGGCTCTCAAAAGCTCAATCGCCTTCTCCATAATCTTCTGGAGGATGACATTCAATTCGAGTTTGGAGGCAATCTCCTGGCCGATCGAGTAAAGAGTCCTCAGCTCTTCAAGTCGTTTCACATTCTCGGAGTAAAGAAAGGCCCTCTCCAAAGCACTGCTAATAATTTGACCAATGGAGGTAAAGAGGTTTTTGCTAAAAGGGGTGAAGGAGTAAAACTCCTTGCGAGCGATATTTAATGTCCCATAGATTCTATTCCTGGCCTTCAAAGGAATCACGGCGAGCGATTTTAGCCCTTCTTCGATGGCTAACGGGATCGCTTCAGGATAATGGGGATAGTCTTCGATAAAGAGGGGTTCTCCTGAGAGGGCCACTTTTCCTGTCGCTCCCATCCCTAATTTAAAACGCCTCATCTCCTTGGAAAAGGTTTTTGAAAATCCTCGATGGGCCACATAGACCAATTCCTGTTCATTTTCATCGAGGAGATAGATTCCCGCAGATTTCACATCGGTCAGTTCCACAATCTTATCGAGACTTTTATTTAAAATCTCATCCAGATCGATCGATTCATTGACACTCTGGGTAATGCTATGAAGAATGGAAAGCTCCTGATTGACTCTGGCTGTCTCTTGACCTTTCTTTTTCTCCCTCCTCATCTTTGACTCCATCGGACAACTTTCTGAGATCCCTCAACCCTCTTATTCTACTTTTCCGAAACTCCAGGATGGGTTTAAAATTCTTTTATTAACTTACTGTTTTATGGGGAGGATGTCAATTCTTTAATCTCCTTCTGTGCCTCCTCCCGTTCCATGCTTCCTCGTTCCAGCCCTTCTAAGGCGGCTCGGAAATGGAAAAGGGCATTCTTTTTATCCCTCTTCAATTTAAAATACTTCCCGAAAAAGAAGTGGGAAAGCCCCTTTTGCCCAAGCCTCCCATAAATGGATCCAAGGCTATAATAGACGTCGATGAATTCAGGGTGCTTCTTTTGAACTTTTTGAAAAAGGGTCTCTGCCCTATTCATATCCCCCAATTCCTGATAAACCCTTCCCAAATAAAAGAGGGTCAAGGGATCTGACTCCTGCTCCTTAGAGATCGAAAGAAGGGGCTCCAGATAGGTCAATGCCTGCTCGGGTTTCCCTGAAAGGAAATATACAATTCCAAGCTCCCTGAGAAGATCGAAGTCTTGGGGATGATGGGTCAACCCTGACTGAAAGGCTTCGATCGATTTATCGAATCGTCCCATTTTCCGATAAGCGAGTCCCAGGCCATAATAGGCCTCTACCTTTTTCGAGTCCTCGCCCACCAGGGACTGAAAATGGATGACGGCAATCCGAGGCTCTCTATCCTCTATCAGAGCCCTGGCTTGAATCTTCTCATAGTTCCCCACGGTTCGAAAGGGGGCTTCAGACTTGGACCCGGTTTGAAGAAGATTTTCCATGAGGGAGATTCGATCTTCAATAGCGGGGTGGGTCGAAAGGTAGACAGGAATTTTTGGGGACGAAATGAGACTCAATTTATAAATTTTATTCATAAATGTCATCAGCCCATGAGGGTCATAACCCGACTTGATCATGTATCGAAGACTGTTTTGATCTGCTTCAATCTCCATCTCCCGAGTATATTTTAAGGCGAGGGCTTCTGCCGTGGCCATCGCCGTCGTAGCCACCGCTTCTGATGTCTTCCCCCCTCCTCCCACGAGTACTCCAGCCAGGATGGCCGCCATCGTCGCGATGTTGATTCGCTTCGATCTCTCGATCATCTGGGCTATGTGTCGGGCCATCACATGGGCGATTTCGTGGCTGATCACCCCTGCAAGCTCCTGTTCATTCTCTGTTAGGGCGAGCAGACCCGTGGTCAAAAAGATATGGCCCCCTGGAATCGCATAGGCATTGGGTTCGGAATGTTTGATGAGATGAAATTTGAATTCAAAGGGAGTCGGTCCTGCATGGAAAACTAAGGTTTCCCCTATTTGGCGAATATAATGATCGAGGAGAAGGTCCCTTACCCACTCTACTTTTCTTTCCATTTCGAGAAGGATCTTCTCTCCTAACTTCTTCTCCTCCGTGGTGGTCAGGGCTCTGACCTGGTCCTGATCGAGGTGGCCGAGAAAGAACAGAGAAGCAAAAAAAAGGATGAAAACTTTTTTTTGAATCCTCAAAGAGACCCCCATCCTCTCTTTCGTATTTTCATATTAACACGTTCTCCCTGGATCTACAATGAATAATGATGGAGGCACTTCCCTTCTTAGAGGAGCTAAAGACATCGAGGAATTAAAAAAAGCCCTATATATCCTTCTTAGATTGGGTGGGGTTTGGATGGTGGGAGTAAGAGGATATATAGGGCTAAAAAATCCTTTTCAAGGATGAGATTCTGGTCTTTCGATTTCCCTTAATGTTCTAAGCAGGGATGATAGATGTTCATCCCCCCAACTCGGTCCAGCTTCCATTTGAGCCATTCGAATGTTCTCTTCAAGAAAGGGCCTTCATTCGTTCTGACCTTTTTCTTTCCTTTTTTCTTGGGATAAGGTCCATAGCGTTCATGAATGTTTTCTGACATAAGCCTTCACCCCCCTTTTTTTCAATTAGGCGCCCCTCCAGCTTTTGATGGTCTCATTAAGACTTTGAACGATGCTGTAAAGGCGGCGAATGGATCTGGGTGATTTCATCTCTCCTTCCGGATGGAGAGGAATAACCTTCCCTCCTCCTTCCGCATAAGCCTCGCCAAATTCGACCAGTCGGGTTTTGGACTCCGCTTTGAGTCGTTCGAGCTCCAAACCATGTTCTAATTCCATCTCATGCTCTGTCATTTCTCCGGTGATCCATGCCCAGTTCATCGGGTAGACATCAGGGTTAAAGATCACGGAGTAAAAGTGCCAGACGATAATAGTGAGAGTCGCTAAGATCGCCTCATAGAAATGGATGGTCCGAGCCAGATTATAGGTCCATTGGGGGAAATATTTTAACCACTCCACCTCGAACCACAGAATAAATCCCGTAATGGTCATGACCAGAGTTCCCCAGATCAACCCAAAGTACTCAAATTTCTCTCTAAAATTAAAACGACCCATCTTAATCTCTTTAGGAGGACGATTAATAAATAAATTGTTTTTCAACGTCTCCCAAAGATCCAAAGCATCTTTCCAAGTCGGGATCATATCCCTGATAATTCCTCTTCCTCTCTTCGTAAAAGCGCAATAGAGAAGGTGATACCCGCCTAAGAACACAATGGCCACTCCAGAGAGCCGATGGAGAAATCCTCGAAGGGTCATTCCGGCTGGCACTTCTGTGATGGGAGAGGCCCAGAAGGCAGTTGGAAAACTCAAAGCAAAACCCGTGATGACTAAGATGGTAAAATTGATGAAGAGATTTAAATGTTGAAGTCTCTCATTCAGGGTCATCCGGAGATATCTTTTTTGCATGTTCGCCCACTCCCCCTTTATTTAGGTCTCCGTTCGATGGTCTTTCGAAGCCAATCTGTAAAATTGAAGAATACCATCCCACCTATGACCACCACAATTAATATGATATAAATCACCTTTACCCATCCAACGATCCGATCCCCTATCTCTTCAGCCTTTACCGATGCAACAGCATGAATCTTTCCTTTAGCAAAGTTCTCAGAAGCCCCGGGATGGCAGTTCCCGCAGGTCTTCTGGAGATTGCTTGGATGAACAGAAGATTTGGGGTCTGTCGAAGGCCGAATATCATGGACGCCATGGCAGCTGGCACAGTTTGCTGAATAGGTATCTCCTCCTTTATAGGAAAGACCATGGAAACTCTCGTAATAGGACTTTACCGGCGTGGTCGTAATCCTATACTCTTTTGAAATCCTCTCTGCAGCATGGCATTGAGGACAGGTCGTCAGAGCAATGCGCCTTTCATGAACAGGAGAATCGGGGTCCACTTTGGCTTTGATCCCATGAATTCCATGACAGGTCGTACAGGTTGGGGCATCGGTCCTTCCTCTTGCAGCCAAAACTCCATGGATGCTCTCCACGAATTGCTGGGTAATATCAGGATGGCAACCTCCACAGGTCTGAGGAATATTGGATCGAAAGATGGAAGATTTTGGATCGATCAAAGACCTAAGATTATGACTCCCGTGACAACTGATGCAGGTCACCTCTCCGGACTTCCCATGAACACTCTTTTTGAATTCCTCTCCAGGGATAATCGAACCCAAGGCATGCTCTCTCACAAACTCGATATCGGAATGACAGCGATTGCAGGTTTGATCGATGTTGGACTTGTGGGTCTTTGATTTAGGGTTTTTGCTCGGGAAAATATCATGTTTTCCATGGCATTCATGGCAATAGGCGGCCCTTTCGGTGCCTTTCATGATCATTTTCGAATGGAGTCCCTGGAGATATTCCTTCTCTGCCTCTCTATGGCAGGAACCGCAGTTGACCTTTTTATCAGCCTTTTTCTTCCCACCCTCTGCGTGAGCCTCATCTTTAATATGGACATGACAATCAGAACAAGAGAGCTTTCCATGGGCTGAATTTCGAAATTCCGTTTCATTGACATAGAGGGAGATCGTCCTTCCTCTCTCATCCTGCTTTTTTAAAGTTTCATCTTTGTGACATTCAAAACAAAAACTGTTTTTTGCCCATCCCTTATCTATTGGAATAATCCATAAGACGAGAAAGGAAAGAATCACTAAAAAGAGAATTAAAGGTTTAAATTTACCTTCTTTTCCTCTCATAATAACCCCCTGAATTTCTCCGCCCTTTAAAATGATTGAACCCCACCGAAATCAGTTTTGGTTTAACGTTAATATTGCATTTCATATGCCAAATTAAAAAGAAAAAAGAAATTAATTTAATTAATTGAAATTATTAAAATTTTTCAAAAACCAACCACTCTATTTTACTTTAAATTGTATAAAAAAAATATACTATTTTTGTATTAATTTGAGCAAAAATTCACTAATTATCTGAATTGATTAGTTTTCATAAAAAATAAAATATTTATACATTTTCCATTAAAAACTTAAGGTTCGAGCCAGGATAGAGAAGGCGATAATCGGAATGAGCCAACAAAAAAAAGCTATTATAAAACAGAGGGTTACATCATCTGTCTCGATCTTTTTAATCTCTCCATATTTAACTATTAGAATTAACCCAAGGGCAGCAATTCCAACGACTACGATAGACCAGCCGATAATTAACCATTTGAAGAAATCTGACACTACAATTTGCTCTTTCTTGGGAATATTGGAATAATGGCGTTACTGGTTAAATGATGCTTTGAGAAATATAGGTTTTCCCTATTCTTCCATTATTCCATTATTCCATTATTCCATTACTCCATTACTCCATTATTCCACCACTATTCTTCTCTTCCCTTACTCTCAGGTTATATTTCCTCATCAATGCCTGAAAATTGGGTCTAAGCATCCCTACATCTTCGGCTGCCTTGGTTACATTCCATTGATTTCTTTCCAGGGCATTCAATACAAACGCCCTCTCTATCTCTTCGACTGCCTTTTCTCGAAGTTGTTTTTTAATCTCCTTCAGCTCTTCACTCGTCTCGGGAATCTTTCTACATATCCCCTCTTTTTCGGGTTGGCCTGGAAGGATAAGATGTTCCTCTCGAACCATCTCCTCATCGGTCATCACCACGGTTCTCTCAATCACATTCTCCAATTCCCTCACATTTCCTGGCCATGGATACTTCAGCAATTTTCCCATGGCCTCTGGAGTGAATCCTTTGATCCTCTTTCCCATCTGTTCCGAATATTTCTTCAAAAAATGCATCGCCAGCAGGGGGATATCCTCTTGACGTTCTTTAAGGGGAGGCAGAAAGATAGGAACGATATTGAGCCGATAATAAAGATCCTCTCGAAAGGTACCCTCTTTAATCATCTTTTCCAGATCCTTATTGGTTGCCGCGATTAAACGAATATCCACTTTTTTTGGTTTTGTCCCTCCCACAGGAAGGAATTCTCTCTCCTGAAGAACTCTGAGGAGCTTGGCCTGAATGGCCAAACTGATATTGCCAATCTCATCAAGGAAGAGGGTCCCTCCATCTGCCACCTCAAAAAGCCCGGGTTTTGTGCTCACCGCTCCAGTAAAAGAACCTCTGACATGGCCAAAGAGTTCACTCTCCAGGAGATTCTCGGAGAGAACCGCGCAGTCCACCGGAACAAAAGGCTTTTCCTTTCTCGGGCTGTTAAAATGGATGGCCCGAGCGATCAACTCCTTTCCCGTCCCGCTCTGCCCGTAGATGAGAACCGTACTATCAGTTGGTGCCACCTTTGTGATGATTCGATAGATCTCCTGCATCTTTTTGCTTTTCCCTACTATATTGTCAAACCCATATTTTTCTTGTAGCTCCTGTCGAAGATAAAGATTTTCCAAAAGAAGGCTTTTTTGCTCAACCGCCTTGCTGACCACGACCAGGACTTCATCAGGGGTAAAGGGCTTTGGAATGTAGTCAAAAGCCCCTAATTTCATAGCCTCTACAGCGGTCTCCACCGTGGAGAAGCCTGTAATCATGATGACAATGGTTTGAGGATATTCCCTTCGGATCGTTCTTAATACCTCCATTCCATCGATCCCTGGCATTTTAAGATCGGTAATCACAATATCAAAGGGTCTCTCTCGCATCTTTTCAAAGGCTTCTTTACCGCTCAAAGCAATCTCAACCTCATATCCTTCATCCTCAAGGATCCGTTTACAACTTTCACAAACGATCATCTCATCATCTACGACCAATATCCTCGTTTCGGGCACCCTCTCTCCCTCCTTGTGAAAGATTCCTGATCTCAATAAATATTATCATAAAGAAAAGATCTCTTTCAATCTTCCCTTTTTCTTCCCTTAAGAAGGCCAATGGCTAAAAAAGCCATCAAACAGCAGAAGGAAGCCAAGGCAAAAGACCATCGAAAAGTTCCGCTCCTATCCGCCAATCTCCCTGCGAGGATCGGGCCAAGAATGGCTCCTATCCCATAAAAAAAGGTCAGCAGGCCAATGACCGAACCGACGACCTCTTTTGGGAAATAGTCTCGGGCACAGGCTCCATACATTGGCCAGACAGGACTATAGAAAAAACCGAAGACTCCTATCCCTATCTGTAACCACCAAACCTTCTCTCCTACCAAAATGATCCATAAAATACTTAAGGCGAGGGAGGAATGAAGGAGGAGAAGCGATTTCTTTCTCCCCAAGTGATCGGAGAGAGCCATCCAGAACAATCCTCCAGCAATTCCAGTAAAGGCGAGAATCGAAATGAATCGGGAAGAGATGGCGTAGGGGAGTTTTAACTGCATCACTCCATAGGAGACGATTAAATCTGTAAGGATATAGGCTCCAAAAGAGACCAAAAGATAGGAGAATCCAATCACCCAGAATGCCCTCTCTTTAAAAATCTCTCCGTACCGAAATCGAGAAGGGGAAGAGACAAATTCACTCCTTTTGGAGGTCTCCCCCCAAGGAAGAAGCCCCATCTCCTCGGGATCATTTCGAAGAAGAACACTATTCAATAAAACGAGGAGGATACATAAAACACCCAAAAGGGTCCACCCCATTCTCCAATCATAGATAGATACAATAGAGGGAAGGATCATTCCCATCAGGCCATACCCTAAGGCATAGCTCGGGGAAAGGATTCCAAGGGCTAAACCCCGTTTCTTCATTCCAAACCATTTCTGGATCATCCCTACTACAGGGGTCCACATTGCCGAAGATCCCATCCCTACAATAGCATGAAAGAGGATGGCCATGGAAAGATTGGAAGCCTTTCCCATCAGAAAAGTTCCTATCCCGAGAATGAGAGAAAAAAAGCTGATGACCCATCTGGGACCTATACGGTCACTTAACCATCCCATAAAGGGTGAACAAATGATATAGGCCATAAAATAGGATCCCCGAATCATTCCTGCCTGGGTTAAATTAATATGGAGGTCTTTGACCATCTTGGGAAGAAGGATCGAGTAGGCTCCGATCCGGATACTATAATTCATAAAGAGGGTGATAAAACTGACCCCCAGAAGGATCCAGGCCCAATGAATTTTAGGAGGGACATTCCTTTTCATCTGATTCGGAAAGAATTTTCTTCTCTAATTCTTTAAGAGAATGAAGGATATGGTC
>JBBIMX010000021.1:0-35688 GCA_037444165.1 Deltaproteobacteria bacterium
CCACCTCCCCAGTCTATAAAAATACGTTTTAAATACTTTTTCAGAGGTCTCTTTACGGGGACCTAAAAAAGGAGAGATTAAACTTCCTATCCGTAGGGGTATTTGAAGGAGATGAGAGACCTTAGATATCCTCTTTTTTTCAAAATCTCTCCGGCGAGATCCACGACTTTTTTCACCTGATGGATGATTGCCGTATCACTGGTCGCCACAATCCCTCCCCATTCATTTAGAATCCTTTCAGGATAGGGATGAACTTGAGCATCTCCATCGATCTTTTCCCTTTTTAATCGTTCTCTCACTTCTTTTGCCATTAGGCCACTCTTACTGATAGGCGCATCGAAAAGAAAAAGGGTATAATGGGGCTTTTCTTTTTTTAAAGATTGGAGGATCAACTGGATAGCCTTCTCTGTAGATTTGCCCTTTTTAAACCGCGAAGATAGACCGGAGATATCCCGAACAAACCCATCCTCTCCCAAGACGAGTGGACGACCTGAAAGACCCGCTTCAATCGTAATGAGGACATTATACCCATCGATGGCTAATGCTTTGTTTCGAATTTTGGAGAGGGGGACCTTTTTTTTCTTTCTTGCTTTGGCCTCCTCCTCTGAAAAGATTCCTCGATGAAGGAGGTGCCGTTCATCCGACGTCAGGGCATAGCGGTTTCCCACGAGTTCCAAGGAGGCTTTTCTTGGATATCCCCGATTAAGAAGATATCGAAAATCCTCTGCCGCCTCATTGAGGTTTTTTGTTTCTAATATAGTCTTCATAGCATTTATATTTTTATAACATTATATCATATCTCAATTTTCTTTTTAGGGATAGATCTCTTAAAAAGTCCTTGAAAGACTGAAATGAAATACTGGAGATACATAATTCCAAACCTTTTAAGTACGAGTTTTTAAATGTAAAAATGGTTAACAATTGTTTCCCCCTACCTCTCCTGTCTAAAAATCCTTTTTAAATACTTTTCCAGAGAGTGCCGGGAAAGTAATCCTTCACTGAAGGGTGGTAATAAATTTAAGTCCGACAGGAGTATTTCCGAAACCCATAGAACGCCCCACTTCCCTCTCGGGCTTATTCCCCACTTCTGAGGGATTACCCGGGAAATTTGTTGACAATTTAAAGAGGATATGGGAGAAATAAAATTATAAGAATATTTTAAGGAGGATTTTATGGCAGCGGAAGAGATTAAAATCTATACCACCCCTACTTGACCCTATTGCAAAATGGCGAAAGAGTTTCTTTCCCAGAAAGGATTCAAATTTACAGAGTATGATGTGACCAAGGATCGTGCGGCACTGGATGAGATGGTTCGAATCTCTGGCGCAAGAAGTGTTCCCGTGATCGCGGCTTGCAATGAGGTGATGGTTGGCTTTGATCGTTCCCGACTCGAAGAGATGCTCAATTGTATTAAGCAACGAAGCGAAATCTGAAACTGGAAGACTGGAAAACTGGAATAATGGAATAATGAGGGAAGGAAAAGGGTTATCTCTTTAGACGTTGCCTCAAGAAATATCCAGTATAAGATTGGGGCGAGGCCATAATGGCCTCAGGAGGTCCTTCTGCTACAATCCTTCCTCCTTCCTCTCCTCCTTCGGGGCCGAGGTCAATGATATAGTCTGCCCATCGGATAAGGTCGAGATTGTGTTCGATCACGATTAATGAATGACCGAGGGAGAGGAGTTTCTGGAACGTTCTCAAAAGGAGTTCCACATCGGCCATATGGAGCCCTGTGGTAGGCTCATCAAAAATAAAAAGATTTCTCCCTTCCCGAAGCTGGCCGATATGGTGGGCGAGTTTCAGTCGTTGGGACTCTCCTCCACTTAAGGTATTAGTAGGCTGGCCAAGGGTGAGATAACCCAGCCCTACTTCCTTTAATACCTGAAGTTTAGAAATGATCTTTGGATGACCTTTAAAAAAGGTCAGGGCTTCTTCTACCGTCATCTCCAAGACTTCAGAGATATTCTTGCCCTGATAACGGATTTTTAGGATGTCGGGTTTAAACCTCTTTCCTTCACAGGACTCACACGTAATAATGACATCTTCCAGGAATTGCATGTCGAGAATCTGAAGCCCTGCTCCCTGACAGGCCTCACATCTTCCCCCCTCCGTGTTGAAAGAAAAGTGACGAGGTTTGAGTCCGTTCTTTTTTGCCTCCCGGGTATTGGCAAAAAGGTCCCGAATATCACTGAAGACCTTGATATAGGTTGCACTATTGGATCGAAGACTCTTCCCGATAGGGGACTGGTCCACTAAAATCAAATCGTCAACCTGCTCCAGGCCTTCAATCGAATCAAATTTCCCTTTTTCAAACTCCGTATCTCCCTTTACTCCTGCATAAAGAATATGGTGGACCAGAGTCGTTTTCCCAGCCCCTGAGACTCCTGTGATGCAGGTAAAGACACCCAGAGGAATTCGGACATCCATTCCTTTTAAATTGTGCTCACGGGCATTGCGAATCGTAAGCCATCCCTTTGGCTTTCTTCGAGGATAGGTTGAGAGCTCATGAAATCCATTCCTCAGATATTGCCCCGTGATCGAATGGTCACTTTTTAAAATGGAGTCCAGAGTCCCGTTGAAAACGACCTCTCCCCCATTTCTTCCAGCCCCTGGTCCAAGGTCAATAATATGGTCAGCCGCTCGAATCATCTCTGGATCGTGTTCCACTACCACGATCGTATTCCCTCTATTTCGGAGTTGTTCCAGGGCTCGAAGAAGACGTCCTGTATCCCTGCAGTGAAGCCCGATACTGGGTTCATCGAGGACATAAAGAGTTTCGGTAAGGGAGGATCCCAAAGCCCTCGCAAGGGTGATCCGTTGATACTCTCCCCCAGAGAGGGTTCGAGTTTGTCGGGAGAGGGTCAGGTATCCCAATCCAACCTCTACCATAAATCTAAGGCGATCTCTTATCTCCTTGAGAAGTCTTTCTCCCAATTTTTTCTGAAAGGGTTTGAGAGCAAGGTTTTCGAAGAAGAGATAAAGTTCCGAGATGGGCATCTCGCAGAGTTGGGCAATATTCTTATTGGCAATCCGGACGGTTAACGCCTCCTCTTTGAGGCGGGTTTGATGACAGGTAGGACAGGGGAGATAGGCCCTGTATTTACTCAAAAAGACACGATAGTGGACCTTATAACGCTTTCCCTCCATCCAGTCAAAAAATCCTTTCAGACCAATGAAATCCCCCTTTCCGTAAAGGAGAATCTCTTTATGATCAGGAGTTAAAGACTCAAAGGGCTTTTGAATGGGAATTCGATATCGACGGCAAGCCTCCCAAAGATATTCGTATAGATCCTCATAGGCAGGGGTGTTCCACGGAGCAAAGGGCTTCTCCTTTAACGTCTTTTTAGGATCAGGGATGACCTTCTCCCAATCAATTCCAATGACTCGACCAAACCCCTGACAGGTGGGACAGGCTCCTAAAGGACTATTGAAAGAAAAGAGGAGGGGTTCAGGCTCTGAGAAGGACCTTCCACATCGGTTACAAGAGAAGCTCCTATTAAAGTTCACCCTCCCTTCTTTTTCTATGGCAATCTCTATCCTCCCATTTCCCAATTGAAAACCGGTTTGAATCGCCTCGGAAAGCCTTGATCGGTCCTTTTCTCTCACGACAAGATGGTCTATTAAGAGAAGAATCTCATCCCGGTCCTTTAATAAAGAAACGGGAAAAGAGGTGAGATCCAAAATCTCTCCTTCCTCCCAAATCCGATAATATCCATTCTTAATCCATTGCCGAATTTGAGACTCCCTCTCTTCCTTTGGAAGCTGGGTTGGGCTCAGCACAGAAATCGTTTTTCCGGAGAGACTCTCGAGAATCTCTTCTAAGACACCTTCTACCGTATCTCCAGAGACCTTCGTCTGACACTCGGGACAGAAGACCTCACCAATTTTGGCAAAGAGAAGACGGAGATAGTCATAGATCTCTGAGGCTGTCCCGACCGTGGAACGGGCATTTTTGACTGTATTTCTTTGTTCGATAGCAATGGCAGGTGGAATCCCATGGATGGCCTCGACATCGGGTCGATCCATCTTTTCGAGGAATTGGCGGGCATAGGTGGAGAGGGATTCAATGTAGCGTCTCTGGCCTTCCGCAAAGAGGGTATCGAAGGCTAAGGTAGATTTGCCTGAACCCGAGACCCCTGTGATGACCGTCATTTTCCCTCTCGGTATCTGGCAGGTAATATTCTTGAGATTATGGGATTTAGCCCCGATGATTTCGATATATTTTTCCATTAATAAATAATAATAAATCAATCTAACGACCAAGTCCACATCATGATTCCTTCAAAGTTGATAAATGGAGAGCTCTGAAAAAGTCATAGAAAGACTGGGGAGGTAGGGTTCCAAACCCTTCGAATGCCTCTCCACCCCACCTCCCCAGTCTATAAAACTCGTTTTAAATACTTTTTCAGAACTCTCTAAATGGGAGTCTCAAAACCAGCCTTTTATTGGCAAATCGGGAAAAATCGTCCTATACTTAAAAATGAATCGTTCAGGTGAGAGGGATGGCCTCAGCGATAAAAGCGGAAGGAATCTATAAGAGTTTCTATTCAGGTTGGTTGAAAAGGAGAGAGAAGAAGGTCCTTAAAGGGATTCACCTTGAAGTCGAAAAGGGAGAAATCTTTGGCATTCTTGGTCCCAATGGGGCTGGAAAGACAACGCTCCTCTCCATCCTTTCCACCCTTCTTCTTCCTGACCAAGGCCGAATCGAAATCCTGGGGATGGATAGTCGAAAAGAGGCTCATCAGATTCGAGAGAAGGTGAATCTCTCCAGTGGAAATGCCAACTTTCTCTGGAGCATGACCGTTGAGGAAAACCTTCACTTCTATGGCATGCTTTATGGATTAGCGGGGCATCAAAGGAAGAAGAAGGTCGAGGAGTTGATCTCTCTCTTAGGACTAGAGGAACATCGAGGGGTCTCCTTTGATCGTCTCTCCACCGGAATGAAGCAACGTCTGGCCCTTGCCAAATCTTTGCTCAACGAACCCTCTGTGTTGTTTTTGGATGAGCCTACGGTGGGTCTTGATCCAAGCGTTTCGGTCTGGATTCGCCAACAGATCCAGATGATTCAGAGAGAGAGGGGAATGACGATCCTTCTGACCACTCATAATATGAGAGAGGCCGAATTTCTTTGTCATCGCATCGCCTTTTTAAAGGAAGGGAAGATTTTGACCGTGGGGGATCCAGATTCCCTGAAAAGGATGATTCGAATGGGAGATATCATCAAGATCGAATTTGAAGGAAAACTCCTTGAGGATGAATTGGGAAGAATAGAGGGGGTGATCAATTATTCTGTCACAGACGGTCTCTGTGAGATGATCGTGGATGAAGGGGAGAGGAGATTGGGGCCCTTGATCACGAAACTCTCCCAGGATGGTGTCCAGATCAAAAAGGTCACCTTGGGCCAAACCGATCTGGAGGAGGTCTTCCTTGAATTTGCAAAGAGCAGCGATTCAGACACAGGCCTTTATCTTTAAAAACTGGATCATGACCAAGCGCAATATCTTCAGTCTCTTCGAAATCCTGTTCTGGCCTGTAGTCGGGTTCTTTTCGGTTGGACTCCTGACCACTTTTTTAGAGTTAGATCTCAATCGCACAGGGTTCATTTTGCTTGGAATCATTTCCATGAGTGCGATTCAGGTCTGTCAAATCGATGTGGCAGAGGCCCTCCTCTACGACCTCTGGGCTAAATCGATGAAGCATACCTTCATAGCCCCTATTCATCCTTATCAACTCCTATTGGGCTCCTGGCTCATCGGGGTCCTTCGTTCTCTTATCGTCTTTCTACTGCTTTCTCTTTTTAGCCTTTTCGTATTCGATTTTGATTTTTTAAGACCCGGTCTTCTACCCATCAGCCTCTTTTTGCTGGGCCTCTTCTTCACCTCTGCCTTTGTCGGAATGACCGTCTGTATATTAGTCCTTCTATTCGGATATAAGGCAGAGGTCGCTGCCTGGTCTCTGAGTAGTCTAATGGCATTGATCTGCGGGATCTACTATCCCATTTCCATTCTCCCCACCCCGCTTCCCGAGATTGCGAGATGGATTCCTTTAACCCATTTCTTAGCCTATCTTCGATCCTTTTATGGGTTTGAGGAAGGATTCAGGAATCTCCTGCAATGGGGATTCGGACTTACTGGATTTTACCTCACCCTTGAGGTCACCCTTTTTAGGATGGTCCTCCATCGAGCCAAAAGGACAGGGATGATTCTTAAACTTTCAGAGTAGCTTCTTCGCCCTCTTCCCACCACTTTTTAATCTTTTCCCGGCTCAGCCTCAGATAGTCCCTATCTTTGGAAAAGACTTCGAGAGTGAGCGTCTCATTGTATGAAATCTCCTTGAGGGCCTTTATCATCCTTTCAAAATCGATGGTTCCTGCGCCAATGGGAAGGTGATTGTCCTCCTTTCCAAAGTTATCATTGGCATGGATATGCCCGATTCGATGTCCATAACTCTGGATAAACTCGATCGCCCGGTTTCTCTCTCCACCGAGATGGGCGTGACCGATATCCAGGGTCAGACGAAGTTCTGGAAAGGTTTCGAAGACTTCCTGGAATTCCCTTGGATGATAGAGAAAATGGGTCTGGGGAAACATGTTTTCGAGACAGAGCTGAATACCAAGATGGGTCGCCTTTTTGAGGATGGCCTCGATCGCATGCATTCCATATTTCTTTGTCCTATCCAAGAGGAACTTCCCTAACCCAGTGATATAACTGGGGTGGAGGACGGCTTTCTGAATACCCAGTTCCGCTGCGGCCTCAAGGGCTTTAAAATTCTCTTTAAGGGATACCTCTCTCAGGCTTTCATAGAGGTCGGAGGTGAACAGAAAGGTCGGCAGATGGGCCAGGAGACCCATGTGGTATTGATCGAGAAGTTTTTCAATGGATTTCTTTTGTTCTAAAATCTTTTCAGGCGTGGCTTCCGGTGGGTCCATGGTCAGTTCAATATAATCGAATCCCAATCTGCCAATCTCTTCGATCTCCCGTAGAATCGGTTTTACAGGAAAGTTCATGGCTCCGTATCTCATCTCTCCCTCCTTTCTATTTTTTTCGCTTCCTTGATCCAGATCTTGAGTTTTGCCTTTCTGGGAATGGGTTGATTAGGATACTTCGCTTTGAGTTTTTGATAAAGAGGGTCTGGCTCTTCTTCGCTTAGCGCGAAAATCGAATCGATCCCAACCCCTTCCAATCGCATTACATGATTGATCCCCATTCCTTTGAGCTGAGCCAATTTCGCCTTTCTAATCCAGAGCTCGAGCTCCTCTTTTGGAACGGAGAGCCTCAAGGCAAATTCTTTCCGTTCGATTTCCGATTTGGTTTTTTCCACCAAATCCTCAAGGCTTAAGATTCCTGCCTTTGGAAGCTCGCTTTGATATTTTGGATCAATCCAGTAGGCCTCTTGGAGGCGAGGGTAAAAAGAATCGACCGTCTTTGAATCGATGGCATGAAACATAAGGATATAGAAGCAGGCCCAAAAGAGGGGGGTCAAGATTCTTATTAGAACTGGGCTCTTCCTTTCTTGACGAAGCCGATAGGTGGATTCCTCCCATCCCCTTCCATATCTGAGGAGAGAGAGGAAGTTGACCATCACATAGACTTCGATGGTAAATGGAGGGAACCCTAAGAAACCTGCCAGGGGCATTTCAAATCCTTTTAACTCTTCAAAGAATGGAACCGTATAGACCCATTTCGAACGAGACCAGTAGTTCCAGAATTCCCAGAGAAGGCCGCAGATCAGTCCTGACAGGAGAAGAAGATAAATCTTTTGGGGTTTTCCTTCTTCAAGATCCCTCAGGAGAGACCTTCCTCCTGAGCGGTAAAGAAAAGGTTCTAAGAGAAAGGTAAACGAGACCCATATCAAAGGGAAAAAGTATTTTGGATAGATCAAGGAGGAGAGAAGGGAGAAGACCCCGAGGAGGGTGAGAGTCAGGTGCCCTTTCGAGGAGAGTCTCCTCTTCTTGATAGAAGCATTTTTAAAGAGGCCAAGGGTCTCCAAGAGTTCTGTTGTTTCGAAGAGACCTAAAAGGACGGTCCCGTAAGCCACAAAATATCCCATCCATCGTTCTACTCGTGAAGGAGGAAGGGTGATGTAATACCAATTTTCAAGGGAAAGGTTTGCCGCCTCAAAGATCAACCAGATGAAGACCGACCAGGGAATGAGAAGAAAGAATTCTTTTGTCCGATCCCTCAAGAGGGAATTCCCTTTTAAAGCATAGATGAGCGCATCGAGGATAAAGATGTAGGACCACCAGGCAAAGCAATAGAACCAACTATAAAAAGGATTTACCTTTTTAAAAAGGAGAAATTCGGATAGGACAAGGACAAGGATGCCGACCGTTCCGTAGAGAGGAAAACCCTTTCTTCTCATTTCCTTTTTATCCACCCAAATAGAGGCGTTTTACCTCTTCATTTTGAAGAAGGCCCTCTCCCGTATCTTCCAGCCTGTTTACCCCCAGATCCAAGACATAAGCCCGATGGGCCAGACGGAGGGCTTTTCTTGCATTCTGCTCTACAATGATGAAGGTGACCCCTTGTTGATTGATGAAATCGATTTCCCGATAGACCTGGTCGATCACCTTAGGGGCGAGGCCCAGCGAGGGTTCATCCAAAAGGATCAGTTTGGGTTTGATCATCGTCGTCCGGGCTAAGGCGAGGATCTGCTTTTCACCCCCTGATAGGGAGCCGGCCTTTACTCTTTTTTTCTCTTCCAAGAGGGGATAATGGTGAAATACCTCCTCAATGGCCTTCTTCATTTTGGATAGATCCCTGAGTGGAGTGGCCCCCATTTCCAGATTTTCCATGACAGAAAGGGAAGGGAAGATATTCCTTCCTTGCGGGATATAGGCAATTCCCAATCCTACTTTTTCTTCCGGTTCTTTTTGAGAGATCTCCTGACCCATAAATTGAATGCTTCCTCGATAAGGTTTGATTAACCCGAAGATACTCTTAAGTAGGGTAGACTTTCCTGATCCATTGGGGCCGATGATGCAAACCACTTCCTGATGGGCAACTCGAAGGGAGACCCCGTGGAGAACTTCCATCTTTCCATATCCGGAATAGAGTTCCGAGACGTCTAACATTCAGGTTTCTTTAGGCTCCAAGATAGGCTTCAATGACACGGGGATCGTTCTGGATCTTAGGAGGGGTTCCTTCCGAAATCTTCTCTCCATGATCCAGGACAAAAACCCAATCGCAACATTCGATAATCACATCCATATTATGTTCAATAATAAAAAAGGTCTTCCCGAGCTCTCTCATTTTTAGGATCAAATCCATGATCTTTCGAATCATCAAAGGATTGATCCCAGCCGTAGGCTCATCGAGAAGAATCATCTCCGGGTCAGCCATTAAGAGTCGGATCATTTCTAACAGCCTTTGCTGCCCATAAGAAAGGTTCTCCGCCAATTCGTCCTTCAGAGAGGAGAGGCCAACCCCTTCAAGAAGGGAGAGGGCCTTTTCCACATTTCTTTTTTCCTCGAACCTTATTTTTTGCCTCTGGAGGAAAAGGATCCAGAGCCTTTCTCCTTTCTGTCTCTGTGGGGCGAGGAGGAGATTTTCGAGCACGGTCATCTTCGGAAATAGACGAGAAAGTTGAAACGTTCGAATCATCCCGCGATGGGCGATCTCATGAGGGGGAAAACCATCAATCCTTTCTCTCCTAAAAAAAATCTCTCCTCGATCAAGTTGAATAAAGCCGGTGATCAAATTAAAGAGGGTGGTTTTCCCTGAGCCATTGGGGCCGATGAGGCCTGTAATTTTATTCTTCTCCACGGTTGCGGAAAAATTGGAGACGGCTCGAATCCCTCCGAAAGCCTTACTGATCCCTCTTAGCTCAAGCATCCATGTTCCCTCCGTTCTTTGATAAGACCTTCTGGTCGAAAGCGCATCATTAAAATGAGGAGAGACCCGAAGATCATCTGTTGCAGGGGCGCAAGATATCGACTGTACTCGGGTGGAAGTCTAAGGAAACGAAGAGATTCCTGAAAAAAGATCAGAAGGATGGCTCCTAATATGGGTCCCCACTCCGTTCCTTTCCCCCCCAGAACCACGATGAGAAGGACAAGAACCGTTTCAATGATCGTAAAATCATTGGGACTGATGAAGGTGGTATAATGCCCCCAGAGAACCCCTGCCAGACCAGCAAAAATAGATCCCACGACAAAGGATTTGATTCTAAATCGATAGACGTTTTTCCCTAATGCCTCTGCAGCGATCTCATCCTCCCGGATCCCTTTAAGAACCCTTCCAAAAGGACTTCGAATGATTCCTCTGAGGATAAGAAAGGTGAGGGTGGCAAATCCAAGGGTCAGCAGAAGATATTGAGGAAGCGTAGCGAATCGGATGGAAAGGAGTTTTGGTTTTGGGATCCCAGGGAGTCCCATCGGACCTTTTGTCAGCCAAACCTCATTCTGAAAGGCCATTCGAATGATTTCTCCGAAACCGAGGGTGGCGATTCCAAAGAAATCTCCCCGGAGCCTCAAGCTTGGAAGACTGAGGAGAAATCCCGAAACCCCTGACAGGAATAAGGCCATCAAAAGGCTTATTTCAAAAGGGAAATGATGGAGGGTGAGGAGGGCAGAGGTATAGGCTCCGATTCCAAAGAAGGCCACATGACCAAAGTTAAAGAGACCTGTATATCCGACCTCCAGATTTAGACTCAAGGCGAAGATGATGTAGATCAGACTCATGATACAGAGGTGAAGAAAGAGATCCATTCCTCACTCCTTAGACGAAAAGACTGCCGAAGAACGAGATAGAAGCATCACCACCATGATCCCAAAGGCAATGGCATCCTTGTATCCGGGAGAGAGAATCCATATGCTTATATTTTCTGCAAGTCCGATGACCATTCCACCGAAAAGAGCTCCCCAAAGATTCCCCACTCCCCCTAAAAGAGTGGCAGCAAAGGCCTTGACCAGATTGATCAATCCCATTCCTGGATGAAGATTGGTATCGAGGGCCAAAAGAACTCCTCCCAATCCTGCCAAAGAGGAGGCAATGACCCAAGTCCATTGAATGGTCCGATCTGAAGGGATTCCCATCACTCGAGCCAACTCCAGGTCATCGGAGATGGCCCGCATCGATTTGCCCATTCTCGATTTATAGAAGAAGAGATAGAGAAGAAAGATACAGAGGATTGAGACCACCATGATCGCTACCTGATTCGAAGTGATACTCATCCCGAGGAATTTCATTCCTTTTTTAATCTCCAGCCCATAGGTCCTTATTTCCGCTCCCCAGAAGAGTTGGGCTCCGTTCCTTAATAAAAAAGAGAGGCCTAAGGAGGTGATGAGGAGGGTGAGACGGTTCGCCTTTCTCAGAGGTTTAAAGATCAAACGGTCTGATCCTAACCCGAGAAGGACGGTCAAGAAGAGGGCGGGAAGGAGGGCGAAAGGGAGAGGAAGATTCAAGGGCCTCTGCATCAGGAAATATAGAAAATAGGCTCCCCACATGATGAGTTCCCCGTGAGCGAAATTAACAAAATTCAAAACCCCATAGATCAGGGTCAATCCCATTGCAAAAAGGGAATAGATACAGCCAGCCAGAATCCCATTAAGGATCGTTTGAAGAAGAAACGAGCTCATCGGGTGAAAATAAAAGGACAAGCCCCCATGAGGATTGAGGGACTTGTCCCCAGGGTCTTTTAGAGATCAAATTTATTTTTTCTTATAATCCACAATTTGGCCGTCTTTGATCGTCCAGACTCCATATTCACTGCCAACCCCTCGGTCCTGATCAAAGGTCTTATCTCCTGTCACTCCACGATAACCCTTTGCTACTTCAAAAAGGGCTTTACGAATCCCTTCTGAGGTATAACCCCCTTTTTCGATGGCTTTGGCTGTAAGGTAGACCATATCATAATTATACTCTGCGAAGATGGGAATCTTTTCATCTCCATACTTTTTCTTCCACGCCGCTCGAAACGCTTTATATTCCTTCGTTTCCTGAGAGAAGACAGGATAGGTGCCAATGATTCCCTCAACCGCTTTTCCAGCCAGTTCCACCAGTTTTGGCGATTTAGCCGCAGAGCCACAGATCCACTGGACTTTAATATTCATTTCGTAGGCCTGTTTAAACATCACCGCCCCTTCTTTGATGTAGGTTAGATTGACGACCGCTTTTGGATTTCCCTTGATCGCCCGGATCAGCTCCGTCCGATAATCGGTCTTTCCTTCATCGTACGGGATTTCATCCATCACATGCCCCCCTGCCTTCTTGAAGTTTTCAACGAAGACATTTTTTAACCCCATCCCCCAATCATTGTTGACATACATCACCGGGACTTCTTTATAGTTTAATTGGAGGCAGAGATCAGAGATGCCTTTCCCCTGGAGAACATCAGAAGGAAAGACCCTAAAGATATATTCTCCTGCCTTCGTAAGACCGGGCGCTGCTCCTTCGGCCGAAATCATGACCACCTTGTTCTCCTGGGCTACCGGAGCAGCGGCCATGAAATTGGAACTTGCAGCAGGTCCAAAAATGACAGGGACTCTGTCCACGGTAATCAATTTTCGGACCGCCGTGACACAATCCTTTGGCGTGCTTTTATTATCTTCATAGATGATTTCAATCTTTCGACCCTTAATCCCGCCTGAGGCATTGATCTCTTCCACAGCCAGATCGACCGCCTTCTTGAACCCCTCACCATAAACGGCAATGCTTCCCGAGAGAGCAAAGGCGGCTCCAATCTTGTACGTCTCCTGGGCATAAGAATAGGAAAAGGAAAAAGCAAAGAGGATAAAGATGAGTGGATAGATGATTTTTCTCATGACCAACCTCCTTCAATATAAGAATAGGATATTTTTATAAGATGAGAGAGGTTGTGTCAATAGAGAAAGGCTTCCTTTTTGTAATCCCTCACTGAAGTAACGATCTCTACAGACCATTTAAGGTAGCCGCACCTCCGACCGAGTCGGATCCGCCTCTGGCGGAATGAGTTTTTCCAATACCCCTTTAGGGCTTATTCCCACATCTCCGAGTGAGGGATTACTCCTTTTTATGAAGAGGATTTATAAATCCGGCAGGGAACAGCCCTTAGACTTGTGGATCCAAGGAGAGGTTCATAAGGAGGATCATTGCTGGTCAGGATATTGAGGTTTGACTCTTTCCACCCCGAGAGTTCGAGGTCTTTCCGCTCTGGAAACCACCACCCAAAGCTGAGGATGACGACTTTAGGGTGGATCTCAGGATCCAGCCTTGCTTTCTGTTTAATGAATCCCCTCTTTGTTTCAATCACTATCCACTCCCCATCATGAATTTCATATTGGGAGGCCGTCTCTGGATGAATCAAAACGAGGGGTTCTGGAGAATGTTTCCTTAGGGAGGGAATGTTCCGATAAGCGGAGTGGAAAAAATAAGGGTCTTTTGAAGAGGTAAAAAGCAGAGGATAAGAAGAGGTTTCTTCTGAGACGAGAAGTTCCCATTCAGGGGGATCCTGATAGGAGGGAAGGTGAGGGAATCCCCATTCCTTAATTTGCTCGGAGTAGATCTCCACTTTTCCTGAAGGGGTACGGAATCCGTTCTTCTCATAGCTTCGATAGGTCCAGTTTCCCCTCAATATTCCCAGGGATTTAAACTCCTCATAGTTCAGTCCTGCAGGTTTAAGAATCTCATCCAGACAATCTCTTATCTCCTTCCAAAAGAATTCGGAATATCCCAGTCGTTTTCCCAGTTCGTTCAAGATCTTTGAGTCAGGCCAGCACTCACCCTTAGGCTCCACAATCTTCGGGCGAGCCAGAATGAACCCGTGAGGAAGGCCGAGATGACCAATATCGTCGAATTCGAAGTGGGTTGCAGCGGGTAAGATCAGATCAGCGAGTTGGGCTGTAGGGGTTAAAAAAATCTCTGAAACGGCCAGAAACTCAAGTTTTTTTAGAGCCTCAAAGGTCTCGCGAGCATTGGCATAGCTTAGCAGGGGGTTGCCCCCTTGAATATACATCATCCGGATCGGGTAAGGTTTTTCAGTAAGAATGGCTTTTATGATCTTCTGGGATGGGACGAAGCCCATCATCGTGGCAAGCCTGAATTCGGGGGTCAAGATTTTCTCTTTTTTGTCTAAAAATGTTTTACTTAACACGAGATCTCCGAGTCGAAGGATGGGAGGGGCGGGACGATTCACATTCCCACCAGGGATCTCTAAGTTTCCGGTGATGGCCATCAGGATCAGAATGGCCCTTGCGGAATGAAAACTGTTGATCGTATGTTCGATGGCATTGCCCCACTGGATGGAAGTCGGCTTGGTTTTCCCGATAAGATGCGAAGCCTCGAGGATCTGTTCTTTCGGAAGCCAGGTCGTTTCTGAGATACGGTCTAAATCAAAGGACTGGAGATGATCTTTCAACTCCTCAAACCCTTTCGTCCAATGGTGGACGAAGTCGTGATCGTAGAGTCCCTCATCGATCAGAACCTTGAGAATTCCTAAGGCCAGGGCCAAATCTGTTCCAGGCTTCACTCGGAGCCAAAGATGGGCTCTCGAGGCCAATCCTGTTTTTCTTGGGTCAATGACGATCAGTTTCGTTCCATTCTTCAAGGCCCGGAGGAGTTGAGAACCGATGATCCCTTCCTCATTGGTCTGAAGGAGATTACTTCCCCATAGGACGACACAGGCCGGCGAATGATCGTAATCAGGGACCGGGAAGAATCCACAGGTCAGATGGGAGGCCGTTTCTCTGGGCATATGGCAGACATTTCCCGGAGTGGAGAGATTGGGGACACGAAGAAGATTGGCCAATCGTAGGAGGAGGAAGAGTTCGAGACCCTTTGGAGTCCCCTGAGCAAAGGCAATGGATTGGGGGCCTTCCGATTCGATCGCCTTCTTAATTTTTTCCGAAAGGATCGCTAAAGCCTCATCCCATGAGATTCTTTCCCATTCTCCTTCACCTCTTGCTCCCTTCCTTTTCATTGGATAGAGCAAGCGGTCCGGATGATCGAGCCTTTCGATCTGGGCGATTCCTTTTGCACATAGGGTTCCTCTATTGAGGGGGGATTCAGGATCCCCTTCAATCTTAACAATCCTACCTTCCTCCACATGCACTAAGATCCCACAGCCTCCATGATCCATTCTCGCGCAAAAGGTTTTATAGATCATTTTAAACCTCTCCTTCCATTTCTAACACGCCATTTCTCTGATGACAAGCCTTTCCACCCGATTTGTAATCCATCACTCAGGGGGTAGGGAATAAGCCTGATTTCCCTTTCTTGACCTTTGGAGGAGGATCTGCTATCCTTTGATCTAAATTGATAATAGAAGCAAGGAGAAAGAGGAATGGAGAAGAGGACACAGATTTCAGTGATTTTAAATAATGCTCCGGGGGAGCTTTCGAAGATGTGCGATGTACTGAAAGCGGAGAATATCAATATCCTGGCGATGAGTATTCAGAATGCCAAGGATTCGGTCAAAGAACTGTTCAACATGAGGGAGAAGACAGGTCGAAGGATTGCCCTCGCTGAGAGTTATCGGAGTATCCTCAAAGATTCTTCCGACTATTCGTTAATCCGCATTCTGGTCAATAAGCCTGAGGAAGCCGAGAAGGCCTTAGTCCAGGCCAACCATCTCGTCCATACCGATTCGGTGTTGGTATTTAGACTTATCAATCAACCCGGAATGCTGGGACGAGTGGCGAAACGATTTGGCGAGGCCGGAATCAACATCGATTATATTTATGGCTCCACGATGGAAGAAGGTCAGGAAGCCATGTTCATTGTTCACATTGCCGAGGGAGATCTTCCCAAAGCGGAGGAGGCCCTGAAAGATCTTTAAAAAGCCTCCATCATCCCATTCCAATCCCTCCCCATTCCATATTTTTCTAAGAATTCTTTGATCAGTTGTTCGGCGACCACAAATCGCTGGATCTGATTTGTTCCTTCGTAGATCTGAGTAATTTTTGCATCCCTCATCGCCCTTTCCAAATTTCCACCCCTCAAGCACCCATATCCTCCAAGGATTTGGACCGAATCTGTAGCCACCCTCATCGCCACATCAGAGGCAAAATATTTGGACATGGCCGAATATTTAGTCGCATGGGGAAGTCCTTTATCCAGATACCAGGCGGCTTTGTATACGAGGGCCTTTGCGGATTCAATGAGAGTGGCCATCTCGGCAAGCATAAACTGCATCCCCTCCAGTTTTGCAATCGGTTTCCCAAACTGTTTTCTTCTCATAGCAAAGAGGGTCGCCACCTCCATCGCGCTCTCTGCAATTCCCAGAGCCTGGGCGCCTACAGCAGGCCTGGAGCGATTGAGGGTTTCCATTGCAATCCTGAATCCCTCCCCTTCTTCTCCCAGACGGTCTCTCTGAGACACAGCAACCCGATTAAAAGTGATCGTACAGGAAGGAATTCCTCTCATCCCAATCTTATTGTCTTTAGAACCGAAGGTCATTCCCTGAAGGGTTCGGTCCACGACAAATGCTGAAATCCCGCGTCTTCCTCGATTCGGATCGGTTTTAGCGAAGACGACATACTTATCCGCCACGCCCCCATTGGTCACAAAGCTTTTCTTTCCCTCCAGTAGATAGTGATCCTTGCTCTTTTTGGCACTCATCCGGATTGATCCTACATCTGAACCGGCCAGAGGTTCTGTCAGGCAGAAGGCCATGATGAGATGATCCCGTGAGATCTTTGGACAGCACTCCTTTTTTTGAGACTCACTTCCTGCAATGAGGAGGGGAAGCGTCCCTACTGTTTGAACGATGACTAAAAGAGAAAGGGAAGCGGAGACTTTTGCCATCTCCTCGGAGATGATGCAAAGGGAAGTAATATCCCTTCCCGCTCCACCCAGTTCCTTCGGGATGAGGACTTGAAGATAGCCTTCATCAAAGAATCGATGGACTATATCCAAAGGGAATTCATCACTCTCTTCGATCTCCTTGGCTCGGGGTTTGACGACCTTCTCAACCGTCTCTCTGACCTCTCTTAATAAGGGGATATAATCCTCAGTATATTCAAACATCGAGACACCTCCTTTTGACCGGAAGGTGCCCCGCAAGCCCCGCCTTGTAGGCGGGGTCAAGGGGCACAATATAAATGAGACTACTTTGCCGGGAAGCCCCGACCCGTGGGCGGGGAGCTTCACTCTTTCTGGATGACCCCACTCTGGATGGGAGGTGATAAAATTTAACACGAAATCTATCAAAATGGCAAAGAAGGAGTAACCCCTCACTGAAGGGTGGAAATAAATTTAAGCCCGAGAGGAGTATTTCCGAAACCCATAGAACGCCCAATACCCCTCTCAGGCTTATTCCTCACTGCTGAGTGAGGGATAACAAAAAGGGGACTGAATTTCTTGATTTTCGATCCGTTTTCTGTTAATGGTTCAGCGTCATCCTAAAGAGGAGATTCCATTGGAAATGAGAAAGATCGCAGCCTTTCTTTTGATCTTTTTATTCCTCCTCTGTGCTTGTGGAGGGAGTTCGAAAACAAGGAGAGAGGATAAGGTCCTGAGCCTCGAGGAACATTTTCAACTGGGTTATAAGGCAGCGGAACGGGGAAACCTTCAAGAGGCAGAAAGAGAGTTTAAAAAGGTGATGAAACTGGATCCGAAAAATGCTCGTGCCCATGTGAATCTTGGAATTGTTTATGGAAGGATGGGAAAGGGAGATGAAGAGATAGGCGAATATAAAAAAGCCTTGCGCCTCGATCCTGCTCTCGCAGAAGCCCATTTCCATTTAGGAATCGCCTACAGCGAAAGGGGGGAGTATCCAGAGGCGATTTCCCATTATAAGAAAGCCATTCAGTTGAACCCAACCTATGTCGAGGCTTACAACAATCTTGGAAATCTCTACTTAAAACAAGGGAATATGGAGGAGGCCCTTGCTCACTATAAAAGGGCTATCGAAGTGAAACCCGATTATGCTCGAGGATACTTCAATCTTGCAAATCTGTATCGTCAAAAAGGGGAGATCGAACAAGCCATTCCCTATTATCAAAAGGCCTTAGAGATCAATCCTCAATATGGAGAGGCCCATCGTCATCTCGCCTACCTCTATTATCAAAAAGGAGAGTATTCATTGGCCATCCAACATGCAGATCTGGCCGGCAAGTGGGGGGTCCTCTTGGACGCTCCATTTTTAGAACTCCTTAAAGTCCATCGTTGAGAGATGGGGGCGGTCCTTTGAAATCATTCTGGTTCCCCACCAATCGTTTTTAGTGGAATAGGTCTGGGAGGGATGACATCCTGGTACCCCATCGCTTCGAGGTGGGGAATAGGCCAGAGGGGTTACACATCCTGCTTGATTTTTTACTCCTTTTTTGATAGTTTTTTGAAAAAGGAGGAGACCATGATCCCGGCATCAGAAGTGAAGTCAGGAATGATTCTCCAGATCGAGAAGAATCTTTATAAGGTTTTGGCCTCTGAGTACCATATGAGTGGGGGGAAGATGGGCGGGATCGTCCATATCAAATTGAAGGATATTCGAACAGGACTTCTACTCGAGAAGAAATTCAGGCCCGACGAAAAGATCAACCCGGTCGAGCTGGATCGGAAGACGATGGAGTACCTTTATGAAGACCCGGATGGATACTATATGATGGATCCCGATACCTATGAACAAATTCAATTGGAACGACACCTGTTAGAGACCTTCCATCCATTTCTTCAACCCAATATGAAACTCCCTGTTGAATTTTTGGAGGGTCAACCGGTCAATGTCATCTTTCCTGATTGGGTGGAATTGGAAGTCACCTCAACCCCTCCTCCAATCAGCAGCCTAACGGATGAGGTCTATAAACCGGCGACGCTTTCTAACGGAATGCAGATTCAGGTTCCCCAATTTATTAAAGTGGGGGATGTGGTGAAGGTCAGTGTCGCCACCAAGAAATATCTTGAACGGGCCAAACGATGAAGAGCGGATCAAATGGGGTTCATCCCTGAAGGGTTGAGGACATTCGAGGCCTGAAAGGGATATCCCCTCGGCCCTTTGCATGAGGCAGGCCTCTTCCGTCACACCAACGAATGGGTTACGATTAAATAGGACTCGGGAAGGGAGAAGAAGAGGATGGAGACCAGATATGCTATTTTAGATTTTCAATATTCGGAAAAGATGAAGTCAGGGCTGATTATCGGGACCTCATTGCTTGAGCAGGTGATGTCTATCAAAAACGAAGAAGAACTCCTTGGTGGACAGAAGATCCTGATTGGTTATCTGGAGGCCCTTTTGAGGGAACTTCGAATTGCCGAAAATGTATTGGGAGGGGAGCATTATGGAGAGCTGGAAAGGAAGCTCATGGAGGTGATCGGGAGAATTCAGCTCTCCCAGTTCCAAGAAGCCTTTCGTTCCTTTTCAGAAGCCATTTCATTGGCGACCACCTCCTGCCAGAGTTCCATGAACTTTTTGGTTGGAAGGGGATTGATCTAAACGAGATCAAGAAAGGGAGTCCACTATGAAGAGAATGATCCTTTTTGCCTGTTTAGTTTTCTTTTATTCAGCCTTCGCTCAGGCCCAACCTCCCTGGGAAAAGGTCTTTGAAAGGTTGGGGCCAAAGATTCGTCCCGAAGATCTAAGAATTCTTGAATTCGAATTTATTCCGGATCCTGTCTTGGAAGGCCAAAGGATGGAGTTCCAAATTCTTCTATCGAATTCGTCCCCTTATTCAGGAAGAATAAGCCTCTTCATTAAAGATCGTGATGAGATCGTCACCTCTGTGGAGGATATCCTTATCCGGCCTGGAGAGAATCGGATTATTTTCCCTCGTACGGGATATCGTTTTTCAAGGAGGGAGCACTGTTTCAGAGTAGAGGTCGATATTGAACGGACACGGAGGCCTATCGATCTGGCCAAAGAGTTCTGTGCCCGAAAGAGCCTCTACGGATGGACCCTCAAGGAGATCCGGGTTGGACCTCTATTCGTTGAGGATCTCGATATGTTTCCTGACCCTGTGCAACCCGGGCAGGAAGTGAGGTTTCGGGTCAGACTCAGAAATGAAGGAATTCCTCTTCGTGGGAACCTGATCATCCAGGATCGAGATCAGGTGGTGGTTGCATTAAACCATATCCATATCCCAAGAGGTCATTCGGAGTTTCATTTCCCTTATACTCGATATTCCTTTCAGAGATTCGATCACTGTTTTACCGTCATTGTGGATGTGGAAAGAATGCCTCATCGAGCCGAGGCGGTCAAAGAGTTCTGCGCTCGACCTGCGGGTTGGACATTAAAACCTTAAAAGACAGTTTTTTTAGATTTCATCAGGAGAGCTCTGAAAAAGTCATAGAAAGACTGGGGAGGTAGGGTTCCAAATCCTTCGAATGCGTCCCCACCCCACCTCCTCAGTCTATAAAACTTGTTTAAATACTTTTTCAGAGCTCTCGTCAGGGAGGGAAATCGATGGTGGAACGAACGATTGATGTATTTGAGTGGAGAGGTCCGAGACGCAAAACCATAGGAATGGTCATTCTTCTTTTCATCCTTTTTATCTTGATGTGGGGGTCCTTTGTCATCATTCCTGCTGGACATCGGGGGGTCGTCCTCTGGTGGGGGAGTGTCGAGAAGAGGGTGATGGGAGAGGGACTCAACTTTAAGGTTCCCATCGCCGAGCGAGTGATCAAGGTGGATGTTCGAGTTCAACCCCATCCTTTTAAGGAGATTGATGCCGCCTCCAAAGAATATCAGATGGTCAAATTAACAGGAATGATGAACTTCCATATCGATCCTGCTTATGTCAATGTGCTGTATCAAAAGGTGGGGCTTGATTTTGCGAACAAAGTCATCGACCCTGCTTTCAACGATTTTGTCAAAGAGGTCGTCCCCAATTATCCCATCACCGAGATTCTCCCAAAAAGAGAGGAGATTCGGAAAAGGGCGATGACCAAATTAGGGGAGAACTTAGCTCGATACCATATTATTGTGGATGATATTTACATTGCCAACATTCGATTCTCCCCAGAATATGAGAAGGCAATCGAGGCCAAACAGGTTGCCCAGCAGCAGGTCGAGACTCAAAGGCAGATCTTAGCCCAGAGGGAGATTGAGGCCCAACAAAAGGTGGTGACGGCGAAAGGAGAAGCCGAGGCCATTTTGGTAGTCGCCCAGGGACAGGCCAAGGCGAACGAAATGCTCTCCCGTTCCATCAGTCCGATTCTGGTGGAATATAAGGGGATTGAAAAGTGGAATGGAATCTTGCCTCAATTCACAGGAGGGGCTGTTCCGTTCATAGATATCGGGAAGCTCAGTAGCCCCTCGGGCAAAAAATAATGGATTTCTTGACTTTTGGGGAGGGATATATTAAACATTTTGTATGAAATTAAAAAGGATTTTATTCATGTGCGGTGTTTTCTTCCTCTTTCTTTCTTCCCCGGTTTTTACAAAAGACGGGAGGCTTCCTTCTGAATTTTTAAAATACGAAGGGAGACATTTTAAGGGGGCTCAGGATCCAGAATTTCAACAGTATGATCTCGCCTTGCGGGATTACCTTTCAAAACATCTCCAGAAGCATTATGGGATCGAGGTCGATCCAAAGGTCTTTTCCAGTTTCGACCTTCTTGAGTTGGAAGCTCTTGTCAAATGTAAGAAAAAGGAAGAGTCGCTCGATGCCATTTTAAAACTGTTTCCAAGACCCAGGCCGTCCCACTAATTCAAAGATCCCGTCTCTTATTAATGATCCTTAAGGGTTTCTGATCTCTCCGGTTTCCTAAATCAAAAAATAAAAGAGGAATCCCTTGCAGATTATTTGACGGATCTGTTAACATTTGGTTTACCTCTTGACAAACAGAAAAATTTTTTTATATTAAATTCTTTAATTTATCGGAAAGGACGAAGCGAGATGTTTACTTTAAAGATCGATGATATTCCAGATGAGGGAGTGACGTTAAGCTGGAAGGAAGAACCGCTTACCCTTTCAAACTATCTTAAGACCCTTTCCCACATCGACTTCAGTTTTGAAGAATCTCTTCGATCGGAGGCAAACCTCAGGAAGGCAGGGCAGACCTTTTTAGTCAAAGGCCATATCCAGACGCTTCTTCGACTCCAGTGTGTGAGATGTCTCACCGATTTCCTCTACCCGATCGAGACGACCTTTGACCTAACCCTACATCCCCTGAAAGGAACCCTCTTCTCAGAAGAGAAGGAGCTTTCGAATGAAGAGATGGAATTGGATTTCTTTGAAGGAGGAGAGATTCCCCTCTCCGAGATTGCCTGTGAGCAGGTTTTTTTAGAGATTCCAATCAAACCCCTCTGTTCAGAAACCTGCAAAGGACTCTGCCCTGTATGCGGGAAAAATCTCAATCTCTCCTCTTGTGACTGTCTGAGAGAAGAGTGGGGATCTCCATTCTCAGCCCTTCAAAACTTAAAACTGAATCACTAAATAAGAAAGGAAATACCTATGGGCGTCCCAAAACGAAGGCATTCCCCCTCCCGAAGGGATAAAAGACGGGCACACGACCGGCTCAAGGTTCCCACCTATACCCTCTGTCCTCAGTGTCGAGAGCCTGTCCTTCCTCACCATATCTGTCCCCATTGCGGGATGTATAAGGGGAGAGAGGTGATTAAAGTAGAAGAGGAGTAAGGAGGGAGAAAGAAGATGAGGATTGCTGTCGATGCCATGGGGGGAGATTTTGCTCCCCAAGCGATTGTTGAAGGGGCTTTCCTGGCAGCAAGAGATCATGGAATCAAAGTGATTTTGGTAGGGGATGAGGATCAGGTTTCAAAAGAACTCTCCCGATATCCTACTTCCAAACTCCCTATTTTTATTCACCATGCCCCCCATGTGGTAGCCATGCATGATTCTCCTTCCACTGTTCTTAGAAGGATGAAAGATACATCTATCAAGGTAGCCATTGAACTGGCTCAGAAAGGGGAGGCCAGTGCTGTCGTGAGTGCTGGGAATTCGGGGGCGGCCATGGCCCTCGCAATGTATCTCTTTAAAACCCTTGAAGGAGTGGATCGACCGGCTATCGCAACGATCCATCCGACCTTAACCGGAAATACCATCCTTATCGACTCCGGAGGAAATGTGGATTGCAAACCCCTCCATCTCGTTCAGTTTGCCCTGATGGGAGATGCCTATGCGAAATACATTTTAAAGACAAAGGAACCTCGAATCGGACTGTTGAGCAACGGAGAGGAGGAAGGGAAAGGGAATGAACTTACCCGGGAAGTCCATAAGATTCTCTCCAATTTGAGGCTCAACTATGTCGGATACGTGGAAGGAAGGGATCTCAATAGTGGAAAGGTGGATGTCATTGTTTGCGATGGGTTCGTAGGAAATGTGGCTCTCAAAATTAGCGAAGGTTTATGGGAAACGATCCATAACATTCTTAAATGGGAAGCTCAGGATAACCTAAGGGCAAGGGTGGCCTATTTCTTTATGAAGCGGGTCATCCGGAGGCTTCAAAAAAGATTCGATTACTCCGAGTATGGAGGAGCCCCTCTCTTAGGGGTCAATGGAAATTGCGTGATCAGCCATGGGTCTTCCAATGCCAAAGCGATCAAGAATGCCATTCTTCTGGCTTCGAACCTGGCCCAGAATAAAATAAACGAACATCTCCTTGAGGAATTGAAAGAGAAGGAGGATTGGCTTCGGCTGAATCCCATCCCTAATGGAAAGGCCCAAGACCGGATAAGCAAATTTCCATCCTCTAAATGAGAGGGAGAGGAGGCGAGTCGAATTGGATTACTTTCTGACACTCGAACAACAGAGTATCCGTGACTTAGCGCGAAAGATCGCTGTGGAAAAGATTATTCCTGTAAGGGCGGAACTGGACGAAAAAGAAGAGTTTCCCTGGGAGATCATGAAAGTCTGTGCAGAGACCGGTCTCTTTGGTGTCTCTATCGAAGAGGAGTATGGAGGATTTGGTGGAGGGGTTCTGGAGAATTGTCTGGCGGTCGAAGAACTCAGCCGTGCCTGTCTGGGAGTGGCCACAAGTTATGCAGGAAGTGGCTTAGGGGCTCATCCCATCATCCTCTACGGAAGTCCAGAACAGAAGAAGAGGTATCTTCCGGACATTGCCAGCGGGAAGAAGCTTGCCGCTTTTGGTCTCACCGAGGCCGATGCCGGCAGTGATGCCGGGTCGATCCGAACCACTGCGATTCGAACCGATGGAGGTTACCTTCTCAATGGAACGAAACAGTGGATCACTAATGGGGGGGAGGCTGAGATTTATACCATTATCGCTATGACCGACCGATCGAAAGGTCCCCGAGGGGCCAGCGCCTTTATCCTCGAGAAAGGAATGCCAGGGTTTAGTTTTGGGAAAAAAGAGAAGAAATTGGGGATCCGGGCTTCTGCGACCAGGGAGTTGGTTTTTCAAGACTGCTTCGTTCCGAAAGAGAACCTCATTGCAAGAGAAGGGATGGGATTCATTATCACCATGAGAACCTTTGATCGAACTCGACCTGGTGTGGGAGCTCAAGGCGTAGGAGTCGCCCAGGGGGCCCTGGATGAAGCGGTTCGATATGCCCGGGAACGTGTCCAGTTTGAAAGAAAGATTATCTCCTTTCAGGCCATTCAACATCTCCTGGCAGATATGGCAACCCTGGTGGAAGCCGCCCGAGCTTTAGTCTATTCCGTGGCTCGCTATATCGATCAAACGAAAGACCCCAAAGATATCTCGAAGGTCTCTGGAATGGCCAAGCTCTTTGCCAGTGATGTAGCCATGAAGGTTACGACCGATGCGGTTCAGATTTTTGGTGGATATGGTTATATGAGGGACTATCCGGTCGAGAAGATGATGAGGGATGCCAAAATCCTTCAGATCTACGAAGGAACCAACCAGATCCAGCGAAATATCATCGGATTAGAATTGAGCCGAGAGTATGCTGGGAAAAAATAAGGGGCGATGAATTGAGAAAGGTCGCTTTTCTTTTTCCAGGTCAGGGATCCCAATACGTGGGAATGGGGAGAGAGCTCTATGACCATTTTAGAGTGGCAAGAGAGGTCTTCGAGGAGGCCGATGAAAGTTTAGGCTTCTCCATTTCAAATCTCTGCTTCCATGGGCCTGAGGAGGCCTTAAGGTTAACGGAGAATACCCAGCCCGCCATTTTAACGGTCAGTATCGCTGCTCTGAAGGTTTTGAAGGAAGAGATAGAGATAGAACCCCAATTCGTCGCTGGCCACAGTCTGGGAGAATATAGTGCCTTGGTGGCCTCCGGAACACTTTCCTTTAGAGATGCGGTCAAGATCGTTAAACTCCGAGGAAGATTTATGCAGGAGGCTGTCCCTGTCGGAGAGGGGGCCATGGCCGCCATCTTAGGGATGGAGAAGGAAGAGGTGGAGGAACTCTGTAAAGAGGCCTCCGAAGGGGAGATCCTTACCCCAGCCAATTTTAACTCTCCAGGACAGATCGTCATCTCCGGCCATACTCCAGCCGTCCAAAGAGCCATAGAGAGAGCAAAAAAGAAAGGGAAGAAGGCGATTCTTCTTCCCGTGAGCGCCCCGTTTCACTCTCCTCTTATGAAACCGGCAGCCTTTCGGCTTGGTGAAGCCCTCAAAGAGATTTCCATGAATGGACTGACCATCCCTGTGGTGACCAATGTGGAGGCGCGCCCCAATCTCCATCCAGAGAAAGTAAAACCCTTGCTCATCGATCAGATCTCCAGTCCTGTTCAGTGGGAACAATCGATGCGTTATATGATTGCCGAAGGCGTGGAAGAGATGGTTGAGATTGGACCTGGAAAGGTTCTTTCAGGGTTAATGAAACGGATCGATTCGAGCATCCTTCTAAGGAATATCGAGGATTTAGAATCCCTTAAAAAAATTGCGGGAAGGGGGTGAGAGAGACGTTGGAACTTTTAGGGAAGGTTGCATTGGTCACAGGAGCGGCTCAGGGAATTGGGAAGGCGATTGCTCTTCTTCTGGCCGAAAAGGGGGCGGATGTGGTGGTCTCGGATATTAACGTAGAGAAGGCTCAGGAAACAGCCCATGAAATTGAAGGAAAGGGCCGCAAATCAATGGCATTAAAAGTAAATGTAGCCGATCCTGACGAAGTGGAACATATGGTTGAGACCATCATCGAGAAATTTTCTCGAATCGACATCTTGGTTAACAATGCAGGAATCACCCGAGACAAATTACTTTTGAGGATGAGCTCCGAGGATTGGGATGCCGTCCTCGACGTCAATTTAAAAGGGGTCTTTAACTGTACGAGGTCCGTCATTAAATATATGTCCAAACAGAGAAGTGGAAAGATTGTGAATATTGCCTCGGTGGTGGGTTTAATGGGAAATGTGGGACAGGCCAACTATGCAGCCTCTAAGGCAGGGGTCATCGGGTTTACCAAAACGGTGGCAAGAGAGTTTGCCCAGAGGGGGATCAATGTGAATGCCATTGCCCCTGGATATATTCAGACCCCGATGACAGAGGTTCTCCCTGAAAAGGTCAAAGAAGAACTGATGAGGCTGATTCCCATGGGACGATTGGGACAGCCGGAGGATGTGGCCCAGGCCGTCCTCTTTTTAGTCTCAGAGGCTTCCAATTACGTGACAGGACAGGTTCTAAATGTGAATGGCGGAATTTATATGTGAGGAGGTGATTGAATGGACATTGAGAAAAGAGTCAAAGAAATTATTGTAGAGCAGTTAGGAGTCAATGAGAGTGAGGTCACCTTAGAAGCTAAATTTGTAGATGACTTAGGGGCTGATTCTTTGGATCTGGTGGAGTTGGTCATGGCACTCGAAGAGGAGTACAATATGGAGATTTCTGATGAGGACGCTGAAAAGATTCTGACTGTAGGAGATGCCATCGAATATATTAAGAGCCACCTCCAGAGCCAGGCCTCCTGATTCGGAGCTAAAAAGAAAAGACTCTAAGGAAAATTTTCTGAGCGGAGGTCATTCATCTTGAAGAGAAGGGTTGTCGTTACTGGCTTAGGCTTGGTCACCCCCAATGGGATTGGTGTCGAAACCGCATGGAAGAATATCTGTGAAGGGAGATCAGGAATCGGACCCATCACCCGATTCGATACCAATGGGTTTGAAACCAAGATTGCCGCAGAGGTAAAGGATTTTAACCCGGAGCAGTATATTGAGAAGAAAGAGATCAAAAAAATGGATCTCTTTATTCAGTATGCCCTGGCGGCCACCAAAGAGGCCCTTGAGGATGCCCAGCTGAGGATTACTCCCGAGAATTGTGAACGGATCGGAGTGATTGTGGGAACAGGGCTGGGCGGACTACCCAATATCGAAAAGTTTCATCAAATCCTGATGGAGAGAGGTCCAAGCAGGGTCTCTCCTTTTTTTATCCCGATGGTCATTGCCAATCTGGCCTCAGGCCATATCGCTATTCAATTTGGAGCCAAGGGTCCAAACACCTGTATCGTGACGGCATGTGCCACCGGTGCCCATTGTATCGGAGATGCCTTTCGAGCGATTCGATACGGAGATGCCGATGCGATTATTGCTGGGGGAACGGAAGCCAATATTACCCCTCTCTGTGTGAGCGGGTTTAATGCCATGAAGGCCCTTTCTACTCGAAATGATGAACCTCAAAAGGCCTGTCGACCCTTCGAAAAGAATCGAGATGGATTTGTCATTGGAGAGGGGGCTGGAATCCTCATCCTTGAAGAACTTGAGTTTGCCCTTCGACGAAAGGCAAAGATCTATGCAGAACTTATCGGGTTTGGGTACACAGGAGATGCCTACCATATTACAGCCCCCCCTCCAGATGGGGAGGGTGCGGCTCGATGTATGAAGATGGCCATCAGAGATGCAGGATTAATGCCGGAGGAGGTCGACTATATTAATGCCCATGGAACTTCCACTCCCCTGAACGATGTCACCGAGACCATCGCTATCAAAACCGTCTTTGGAGAACATGCAAAAAAGATCCCGATCAGTGCCACCAAATCCATGACAGGCCATTTACTTGGAGCGGCAGGAAGTACGGAGGCCATCTTTACAATCCTCAGTATTCGGGATGGAATTCTTCCTCCTACCATCAATTACGAAGAACCCGATCCTGAGTGCGACTTAGATTACGTTCCAAACCAGGCCCGAAGGCAGAAGATTCGGGTTGGGATGTCAAACGCCTTTGGATTTGGGGGGACAAACGCCACCCTGATCTTTAAAAAATTTGAAGGATAGAAGATGCAAATCGGTTTGGCCTGTGATCATGGAGGGTTTGAACTCAAAGAAGAGTTAAAGACCTTCCTGAAGGCCCAGGGATACGAACCTATCGATATGGGAACCTTTCATGAGGAGTCGGTGGATTATCCCGATTTTGGAATGGAAGTGGCCGAGAAGGTCTCCCAGGGGATTCTAAAGCGGGGCATCTTGATCTGCGGGACTGGGATCGGAATGTCCATCGTGGCCAATAAATTCCGGGGGGTGAGGGCTTCTCTGGTCAACGACCTCTATTCCGCTCGTCTCAGTCGTGAACATACCGATACCAATATTCTGGTCCTCGGAGGCCGGATCATCGGAAAAGAGCTGGCCAAGGAGATTGTTCGAGTATGGCTCGAGACCCCTTTTGCAGGGGGAAGACATCAGAGACGTTTAGAGAAGATCGAGGCCATCGAGAGGAAGAATTTTAAAATCTAAACAGTCCATTACAGTCTTGAATTTTTCCAAATGGCTCACCCTTGAAAACCATAAGAGAAAAGAGAAAGAAGAAACCGAGCAGACCTTCCTGGGATGAATACTTCATGGACATCACCCATCTCGTTGCCAAACGCTCGACCTGTTTGCGTCGGCAGGTAGGGTGTCTCCTGGTGATGGACAAAAAGATTCTGGCCACAGGATATAATGGAGCTCCTTCCCGACTCGAACACTGTTTGGAGATTGGCTGTCTTCGTGAAAAGATGGGGATTCCTTCAGGAGAACGTCATGAACTCTGTCGAGGGCTCCATGCCGAACAGAATGCCATCATTCAGGCCGCCTATCATGGGGTTTCGATTCGGGGGGCTACCCTCTATTCCACCCATCATCCCTGTATGATCTGCACGAAGATGATCATTAATGCCGGGATTCAGCGGATCGTTTACGAAGAGGGTTATGCCGATCCTTTGGCCCGGGAGATGTTAAAGGAGGCAGGCCTGAAGGTTGAGCCATTCGATCGGAAAGGTCTGAAAAAGAAAAATAGAAAAACTTTTTAAGAGGCCTTTTCATTTCAGGATGCTTTTATGAAATGCCCTTTTTGTGGTCATCTTGAAAGCAAGGTGGTTGATTCCCGTCTTGGGAAGGATAAGGAGACGATACGGAGAAGGAGGGAGTGTCTCCAGTGTAAAAAGCGCTTTACCACCACAGAAAGGGCAGAAGACACCCTTCCCCTTGTGATCAAAAAGGATGGTCGAAGGGAACCCTTCGATCGAATCAAGATCTTCAATGGTCTTAAGAAGGCCTGCGAAAAGAGGCCCATCAGTGTCAACCTGATCGAGAAGATCGTCAATCGCATCGAATCCTATTTTATGGAGAAGGGCGAGCGAGAGATTAAAAGTTCGGAGATTGGCGAGAAGGTCATGGAGGAACTCCACCGATTGGATGCGGTTGCTTATGTGAGATTCGCTTCTGTCTACCGACAGTTTAAGGACATCCAGGAATTCATGGATGAACTCAAAGAACTTCTCGGAAACCGAGAAGAAATGAAGAAGAAGTCGGGATGAAAAAAAAGGATGAATTCTGGATGAGGAAGGTGCTTCATCTGGCAGAAAGGGGAGGAGGAAGAACCTCTCCTAACCCCATGGTTGGAGCCATTCTGATAAAAGAGGGGCTCGTCGTAGGAGAAGGGTATCATCAAAAGGCAGGAGAGCTTCATGCAGAGAGATTAGCCCTTCAGAGAGCAGGACAGGAGGCTAAAGGGTCAACCCTTTATATCAATCTCGAGCCCTGCACCCATTATGGGAAGACTCCCCCTTGTGTTCCTGCTATTCTCGAAGCAGGAGTGAGGAGGGTCGTCATAGGAATGGAGGACCCCAATCCATTGGTCAAAGGAGAGGGCATAAGGGCATTAAAGGAGGCTGGCCTTGAGGTAAAGATTGGAATTTTAGAAAAGGAGTGTCGGAGGTTGAATGAGGCCTTCTGTAAATATATATTAAAAAAAGAGCCCTTTGTGATTTTGAAAATCGCAGCCACCTTAGATGGGAGAATAGCGACAAGAACCGGAGTGTCTCAATGGATAACGAGTGAGGAATCGAGGAGGTTCGTTCATCGGTTAAGGGATCAGGTGGATGGTGTTCTGGTTGGGATCGGGACCATTTTGAGGGACGATCCCCTTCTGACCACCCGTTTGCCAGGGGGGAGGGATCCTTATAGGATTGTTCTCGATAGCGAGTTAAGAATTCCTGAGGACTCAAAAATTCTTCGCACGAACCCGCAGAGGCTCATATTGGCTACTACGGAACGCGCTCCCCGGGAAAAATTGAAACGTCTCGAACCAAAAGTGGGTCGAATGATGGTCTGTCCTATGAAGGAAGGAAGGGTCGATCTAAAGGCTCTTCTTTCAAGATTAGGAGAGATGGAAATGATGAGCCTTCTGGTCGAAGGAGGAAGCCGAGTCAACGGGGCCTTCTTGGATGAAAGACTGATTGATAAGGTGCTCCTATTTCTATCTCCTAAATGTCTCGGGGATCCCCAGGCTCTTGGAATTTTTGGCGGAAGGGGGATAGAGAATCTGAAGGAGGCCTTTTCTTTGAAAGAGATGAGGGTCCGCCAAATAGGGGAAGACCTTCTCGTGGAAGGCTATATGGAAGGGAATTGAAAGAGGAAGATGTTTACCGGGATTGTTGAGGAGAGGGGAAAGGTTTTAAAAGTGGAGTCGAAAGGGAGGGGAAAGAGGCTGATGCTTCAGATTCCTCCTGTGTTGACAGATATCCAACCGGGTGATAGTATTAATGTAAATGGGGTATGCCTGACCCTCACTGAAAAAAGGGAAGGGGCTTTTCTATTCGATCTTTCTTATGAAACACTCCAAAAATCTAATTTAGGGGAACTGAAGGAAGGAGATACGGTCAATCTTGAGAGGGCATTGAGACTTTCCGACCGGATGGGAGGTCATATTGTAACCGGTCATATTGATGGAATTGGAATGATTGTCGAAAAAAGAAGGGAAGGCGATTTTTTCAATCTGAGAGTGAAACTCCCGAAAGAAGCCCTCTCCTATGTGGTTCCCAAAGGATCGATTGCGATCGATGGGGTAAGCCTCACGGTCAATGAATTGAAAGCCGACGAAATAGAGATCACCCTTATCCCCTTTACTCTTGAGAAAACGAACTTGATGGAGAAGGGGGTTGGAGACCGGGTCAATATTGAAGCGGATATTTTAGGGAAGTATGTCGAAAGACTGTTAAGGGTTAGAGAGAAGAGTTCCAAAGGAATAGACATTTCCTTTTTAAAAGAACATGGATTCATCAAGGAGGATGGTGGAGAGAATGATTAGTTCTATCGAGGAGGCTTTAGAGGATATCCGGCAGGGAAAGATGGTCATCCTCGTCGATGATGAGGATCGTGAAAATGAAGGCGACCTTACGATGGCGGCCGAGAAGGTCACGCCAGAGGCCATCAATTTTATGGCCAAATACGGAAGGGGACTGATCTGTCTCTCCTTAACAGAAGAAAGGATCAATGAACTCCGTCTTCCGATGATGGTTTCGGAAAACACCTCACGCTTTCAGACTGCCTTTACCGTCTCTATTGATGCAAGGCGCGGAGTGACGACAGGAATCTCGGCAGCGGATCGGGCGACGACCATCTTAACAGCGGTAGATGAGCGCACTCAACCCGAAGATTTAGTCTCCCCAGGGCACGTCTTTCCATTGAGGGCCAGAAAAGGGGGAGTCTTGGTCAGGGCAGGACAGACGGAAGGGTCTGTGGATCTGGCAAGACTGGCCGGTCTCAAACCTGCAGGGGTCATCTGTGAGATCATGAACGACGATGGGACGATGGCTCGGATGCCAGAACTTCAGGTCTTTGCTAAACAGCATGGGTTAAAAATCATTACGATCGCCGATCTCATCAAGTATCGATTGCGGAAAGAACGTCTGGTGAGGCGGGTCGCTGAAGCCAAGATTCCGACAAAATATGGAGGGCTCTTTACTGCCATTGCCTATGAGAATGATGTAGATCCTTACCATCATTTAGCCCTGGTCAAGGGAGAGATCAATCCTGGAGATGAAGTATTGGTGAGGGTCCATTCCCAATGTTTAACAGGAGATGTGTTTGGATCGAAGCGGTGCGATTGTGAAGAACAGCTCCACAAAGCGATGGCCATGGTGGAAAAAGAGGGAAAAGGCGTCATCCTCTATATGAGACAGGAGGGAAGAGGGATCGGCCTGGTGAATAAGTTAAAGGCCTACTGCCTGCAGGATATGGGGAAGGATACGGTGGAGGCCAATGAGGCTCTGGGATTTAAAGCCGATATGAGGGATTACGGGATCGGGGCTCAGATCCTGGTCGATCTGGGTCTCCAAAAGATTCGACTGATGACCAACAATCCGAGGAAGATCAAAGGGTTGGAAGGATATGGGATAAAGGTCGTTGAGCGAGTCCCCATAGAGATCAAACCGAGCCAGGAAAACATAGAATATTTAAAGACAAAGGCAAAAAAGATGGGTCATCTGCTCTCAATCTCATCTAAAGAATAACAAGAAAGGAGAGGAGAATGGTGAAAACCATCGAGGGCAAACTGGTCGCAAAGGGGCTGAAGTTCGGGATTGTCCTGAGCCGATTCAACAACTTCATCAGCGAACGCCTTTTAGAAGGGGCCATGGATGCATTGAAGCGAAGCGGTGCGGAGGAAGCTGACTGTTGCGTCGTCCGTGTGCCAGGGGCTTTTGAGATTCCTTTAGTGGCGAAGAAACTGGCTAAAGAGAAAAGGTTTGATGCAATCCTTTGCCTGGGTTGTGTCATCCGAGGGGCCACTCCCCATTTCGAATATATAGCCCAAGAGGTCACCAAAGGAATTGCCCATCTTGCCCTGGAGAGCGAAATCCCCATTGCTTTTGGAGTCCTCATTACCGATACCATAGAGCAGGCGATTGAACGGGCGGGTACCAAGATTGGAAATAAAGGATTCGATGCCGCTATGGCGGCCATTGAAATGGCCAATCTCATGAGGGAAATCGAAAAAGGATAGAAGAAGGGTTGGGGAAGAGAAGGCGATCGAGGGAATTTGCTCTTCAAGTTCTTTATCAATTAGAAATCAATCCTCAAGAGATTCCTAAGGCTCTTGACCATGTAAGAAATAGCCTCACCTCCGGTTCCGATGATCCAGAATTTACAGAACGGATGGTGAGAGGGGTGAGAGCCCATCTTCAGGAGATTGACCATCTTCTTGAAGGTTATTTGGAGCACTGGCGTCTGGATCGTTTGAGTTCGGTGGACCGAAATATCCTCCGTCTTGCCTTATTTGAACTTCTCTACTGTCCTGATATTCCACCTAAAGTGACCATTAATGAGGCGGTCGATTTAGGGAAGAAATATGGAACAGAGGATTCAGGTGCCTTTATTAACGGGATCCTGGATCGAATTCAGAATGAAGTCGTCAAAAAACCAATATAAAGAGTCGGATGCATGGGGGATATGGATATTATTGTTTCACCCGATGAGGTAGATCTTCTCGAGTCCGAGGTGTTGGTCTGTGGGTTTTTTGAAGACGAGAGACCTCTTCGAGGTTCCTGTGGGTGGGTTGACTGGAGGCTCAATGGAAGGATTTCCCATTTTATAGAGGAGAAGAAGTTGATAGGGAAGTGGGAGGAAGTCATCCTGATCCCCACGCAGGGGAGATTACAATCGCCCTTTCTCCTTCTCTTTGGTTTGGGAAAAGTGAGGGAGTACAGTTACCTCAGGGTAAGGGAGATGGTTCCTTTTCTCTTGAGGCCCGTAAAAAGGCTTTCTGTCTCAAAGGTCTCCTTCTCTTTGCCCTATCATGAAGACTACCATGTCGATTGTGGAAAGTTGATCGAAGTCCTTCTCGAAGGGATAGCAGACTGTTTGGAACTCGAGCCCTTTACGTCAGAGCAGGATTGGATCAAGAATCTTCAACTTTTTTTTGGTGAAGGGGAGGGGCGTTTTTCAGAAATTCTCTTCGGAGTTAAGACGGCCAAATTGATTCTCAACGATCGAATTCCGATTCGGATCCTTGTCCCCGCCGAAACCACTCCATCCCCCTCTATCGAAGTCTATTAATTCAAAGCCGCCCTTCTCTGAGAGATTCGCGAAGTAATCCCTCGCTCAGAAGTGGGGAATAAGCCCGAGAGGTATTAGGCGTTCTATGGGTTTCGGAAATACTCCTGTCGGGCTTAAATTTATTTCCACCATTCAGTGATGGGTTACTTCACGAATCATTCTTTTTTTTGACAATCCTTTAAAAATAGGGTAATAAAGAGTCCTTAAAAGGAGGGAGAGTCATGGTGCAGAAGACAGAAAAGATATGGATGGATGGGAGATTAATTCCCTGGGAGGAGGCGAAGGTCCATGTGTTGACCCATACCCTTCATTATGGGTTGGGCATTTTTGAGGGGATTCGCTGCTACTTATGCCATGATGGTCGATCAGCCGTTTTTCGGCTAAAAGAACATGTGGATCGTTTCTTCGATTCTGCCCAGATCGGAGAACTTAAACTCCCCTTCTCGAAACGAGAGATTGCAGAGGCCTGTAAAGAGACATTAAGGGTAAACGGGTTGAAAGAAGGTTATATTCGACCGATCGCCTTTCTCGGAGAAGGGGCGATGGGGGTTTACCCTGCGGATAACCCCGTGAGGGTGGCCATTGTCACCTGGACCTGGGGTGCCTATTTAGGAGATGGAGCCCTGGAGAATGGAATTCGGGCGAAAACCTCTTCCTTTACCCGTCACCATGTCAATGTAATGATGACCAAAGCAAAGATTTCAGGAAACTATGTCAACTCTGTGATGGCTAAAAGAGAAGCTATTAAACTGGGATACGATGAGGCTTTGATGCTCGATACGGAAGGATACGTCTCAGAAGGAAGTGGAGAAAATATCTTTATCGTCAAAAATGGAGTGATTAAAACTACCCCTCTCACCTCCATCCTCCCGGGTATTACGAGGGATTCGGTCATTCAGATCGCCCGATCAAGGAAGATCCAGGTGGTAGAAGAGAGATTTACTCGGGATGAGCTCTATACGGCTCACGAGGTCTTTTTTACCGGGACGGCAGCAGAAATTACACCCATCCGAGAGGTGGATGACCGGCAGATTGGAGAGGGTAGACCCGGCCCCATTACCCGAGAACTTCAGGCTGCCTTCTTTGATGTGGTCAAAGGGAAAAATTTAGAATTTCAAGAATGGCTTGATTACTTATAACCTTTCCTTTATGGTCCCATGCACCTGCTCATCGATGGATATAATCTTCTCCATTCCTATCGCCCCATTTATCCATTAAATCCTCTACAACTTCAATGGGAGAGGGAAAGGCTCATCCATCAACTTGCTTTCTACAGCCGAGCCCGATCCTGCGGGATTACAGTTGTCTTTGATGGATGGCAAGGGGGTTGGCCAACCGAAAGGCGAGAGAAACAGAGGGGGATCGAAATTATTTATTCCAAAGTTGGAGAGAAAGCAGACGAGGTTATTAAGAGGTTGATCCGGGAGAGAGGGGCCGGGACTGTCGTGATCTCTTCGGATCGGGAGATTGCGAAGTTCGCCTCCAGATTTTCTGTAGCGGTCATCTCATCGGAGCAGTTTCAAGAAAGGTTGAGGAAAGGAGAATCCACGAGAGGGGAGGGGATGAGAAGAGAGGAGGAAGAGGAGGAATATCAAGGTTCGAAGAAGAAGGGACCTTCTCGAAGACTTTCTAAAAGAGAAAGACGATTGA
>JBBIMX010000022.1:0-35366 GCA_037444165.1 Deltaproteobacteria bacterium
TATGGATGAATTCCCTGAAAACGTTTGTTTTTCTATTAAACGATGGTTAGCAAATTAACTTCTCAATGCCCGCATTCGAAGGGTTTGGAACCCTACCTCCCCAGTCTTTCTATGACTCTTTCAGAGCTCTCTGGAAACTTGGTTGACAAAGGATACGTCTTTTGCTATTCATTAAAAAGAAAGGCATTTCAAAAAAGAACAGGAGGTAAATATGATGCAAAAAGGAAAGGTTCATTTATTTATGATTTTTATTTTAGTCATGGTTGGTTTCCTCCTCTTTTCACCCTTTTCGGAAGCCCAGATAAAATATCCTACTCGCCCCATTCAATTTATCTGTCCTTGGGGTGCCGGAGGTGGAACGGATAGAGTAGCCCGTATGCTTGCCGTTCTTCTGGAAAAGGATTTGGGTCAACCCATTACGGTGGTCAACAGAACCGGTGGTGGTGGAGCGGTGGGTCACACGGCAGGTGCCACTGCGGCTCCTGATGGTTATACGATGACGATGGTGACGGTGGAAATTGCAATGATGCACTGGATGGGATTAGCCAAAGTCACATACAAAGATTTCAAACCCGTGGGTTTGGTCAATTTAGACCCGGCAGGCGTCAATGTTCGAGCCGATGCCCCATGGAATAATCTGAAAGAACTTCTTGATTATGCTAAGGCCAATCCAGGAAAACTGAAGGCCTCAGGAACAGGAAAAGGAGGGATTTGGGATCTGGCGAGGGCTGGAATGCTTAAGGCAGCTGGAATTCCAATCAATGCCATTCCATGGGTCCCGAGTGAAGGAGCTGCTCCAGGCCTTGCCGAATTGGTTGCTGGTGGAGTGCAGGTCGTAACCTGTAGCCTTCCTGAAGCTCGCTCTATGATTGAAGCCAAGAAGGTGAAGGCCCTTGCGATCATGGGAGACAAACGCGCTGAGCTCTTCCCGGATGTCCCAACTTTGAAAGAATTAGGAATCAATTGGTCCATGGGGACTTGGCGAGGAGTTGGAGTGCCAAAAGACACATCCGATGAAATTGTAAAAATCCTTGAGAGATCTCTTGAGAAGGCAGTGAGGAGCTCAGAGTATAAAGATTTTATGGCCAAAAATGGGTTTGGGATCACCTGGATGCCTGCAGGGGATTATGGTAAGTTTATGGCCGAGAGTGATAGGATGATGGGAAGTCTAATGAAAGAGGTTGGGTTGATTAAATAAATAGGGTGAATCGAAACTTCCCCCGCCTTTCACAGGAATTGGGAGGCGGGGGAATTCAAATTTTAAGGATGAAAAAGAATGATTGTATAGCAGGGTGTTTATTTATCGCCTTAGGCCTATTTATCTTCACCCAAACCTTCACCTATCCTTCTCTTGAAAAAGGCCATCCTGGCCCAGACCTATTTCCAAACCTCCTGGCCATCCTTTTTATTGGGTTTGGATTAACGCTCATCCTTAAGGCCAGAAAGCTCTTTCCTAAAACAGAAATCCTTTCTTCCACTCCCAAACGAATCTCCAATGCCTTTTTCGTTATTGGAATCGTTGCTGCTTATGTGATCATAGTCAATAGAGTGGGCTTTCTCATCACCAGTGCCATCCTCCTCTTTATTTTAATGAAAAAATTGGGAGTCACATTATTCAAAAGTGCTATTACAAGTATCCTCATTACCCTTTTTATTAATTTATTATTTTCAAAAATTCTAAGGGTTCCTCTTCCCTATGGAATTTTAGGTTGGTAAGGTTTTATAAAATTCGTATTTAATTTTTTCACCCCCAATTTCCTATGGAATTCATTGTTCAAGGCCTCTCACTCCTCTTTGATCCAAAAGTGATTCTCGTGATTATCATCTCGGCCATATATGGTCTGTTTGTCGGGGCTATCCCAGGTCTTACGGCGACGATGGCTACCGCTCTTTTGATTCCCTTCACTTTCTTTATGGATCCCGTCCCTGCCCTCGTCTCTATTGTCACCATGGAAGCCATGGCCATCTTTGCTGGAGATATTCCTGCAGCCCTGGTGAGGATTCCAGGAACCCCTTCCTCCGCAGCCTACACTCAGGACTCTTTCGAACTCACCAAACAAGGCAAGGCTGAAATGGTGTTGGGAGTGGATGTGGTCTTTTCAGTGATAGGCGGATTGATCGGAGCCTTAATCCTCATGACTGCAGCCCCTCTGCTTGCGGAAATCGCTTTTAAATTTACGACGTTTGAGTATTTCTGGCTGGCTACGATGGGCCTGAGTGTAACGGTGATGGTCTCCCGGGGATCTCAGCTCAAAGGAGCTCTCTCCCTGTTTCTCGGCCTCTTTTTCTCGACCATTGGAGTCGATATCACATTGGGGTTTCCACGCTTTACTTTTGGCAGTGTTGAGCTCCTTAATGGAATAAACTTTATTCCAGCCATGATAGGGCTTTTTGGTGTTTCAGAGGTGTTTCGGAGTGTGATGCATGGGGAACTCGCTTATCCCATTGCGAAGGTGCAAGCAGGAAAAATCTTCAAAGGGATGGGACGACTCTGTAAACGATTCAAACTCAATATTCTGAGATCAGGGCTTCTCGGAACCTTCATAGGCATCCTTCCAGGAGCAGGGGCTGATATTGCTGCCTGGATCGCCTATGCCTTATCCAAAAGAGGATCTAAGGAACCTGAAAAATACGGTTCTGGATCCATTGAAGCCATTGTGGATGCAGGCACCGCGAATAACTCCTGTCTCGCAGGGGCGTGGATTCCTGCTCTGGTCTTTGGCATCCCAGGAGATTCGATTACGGCTATCCTGATCGGCGTCCTTTTTATGAAAGGCCTTCGGCCAGGCCCTTTAATCTTTGAAAGGCAACCCGAAATTCTCTATGCGGTGTATCTCTCTTTTATCCTCGCCAATCTCCTCATGATTCCTTTCGGTTATCTCGCTATTAAATCGAGCTCACAGATGTTACGGGCTCCGCGCAATATTCTTATGCCAGCTATTCTTATCTTCTGCATTGTGGGTTCCTTTGCTATTAACAATACGGTCTTTGATGTAGGAGTGATGCTGGTAATGGGAATTCTTGGTTACTGTCTCGAAGCCAATGGATTTCCAGTAGCCCCTGTAGTACTGGGAATTGTTCTTGGCCCCATTGTGGAGAAAAATTTTATGATGAGTATGATTAAGACGGATTGGGATGTGACCCAATTTTTTACACGACCCATCAGTGCCATCCTCTGTATCGTTACCCTTTTGATCTGGTTTTTCCCTCTCATTATTGCCCTATTCCAAAAGGTAAAGCCTTCGCACCCAAAGGGCCGGGCTTCAAAGATGGAATAATCTCTAAGGGATCTTAGACAAGTCTACAGAGAGAGCCCTCCCTGGGCTCTAAAAAGAGTGGACTACAGTATATAAAATGGGCAGGATAAAAAATAGAAGAGAGGTTGTGAATAGCCAACAGGAGTTGGCTAAATCTAAATCAAGATGATAGAGAGAGGGTGGAATCAAAGCATTAAACGCCACTGGCATTGAAGAAAGAATTATGACGACCTTCAGGGGTAATCCTCCTCCCATCTTTCCATAATTGAGACAATAGGCAAGGGAAGTAAGAATGACGGGAATGATAAAGAATTTTATCAAGGAAACAGTGAGACATTCTCGCAGATAATTTTTAATTTGATTGATTTTCATGGCTAAACCAATAGAGGTAATCAAGAGGAGGGCTCCAAAAGGAATGAGGATGGAATTCACAGTTTGGTAAAAGGCAGGCCTCTGAATCCCTGATAAATTGAGAAGGATTCCAATAACAATGCTTGAGATGGAAACAAGGATAAAGGGGTCTGTAATTAATCTTTTGATCCATTCTAAACGGCTCTCTGACTCGGTGGATTTTTCACCATATAATTTTGCTATAGGAAAACCTATCGAATAATAGACCGTCTCTTCGAATAATTTATAGATCGAAACCAAACCAAATCCCCCTTCTCCCAAAAAAAGAAAGCAGATTAGGCCTCCTAAAGTGCCAATATTGGTAAAAGAACTGCAGGTCAATAGAGAACCAGCTTGTTTTCGCTCCAATTTGAATATCTTTGCGGCACCCATCCCCAAAAAACCTCCAAGCAGAATGGCAAAAATTCCAAGAAAGGGAAGGGTCAACAACCGCACCTCTTTGATCTTAACCGTCCAGATCGCTCCAACAACGGTGAGGGGCATGATAAATAACAGGGCAGCCTTTAAGAGAAACAAACGAACCTGGTTTAAAGAATAGGGAAGTTTAAGAATTTCATATTTGACTAAAAATTGAACCCCATAGCCTAAAGATAAACCAAAAAGAATAATCCCTATCGTAAATAGCAACTGACCCATCGTTCTTCATCCATCTCCGGGGGAAAAATTACTTGAGGATTATTGAGAAAGGCAGATAAGTTGAGAGCGTACAAGAAGTTATCTTTCGGATTTACCTCAAAAATTTAGTGACCTTCTTTACCTGTTCAACCGTTTCCTTAATCTCCTTTGCTTCTTTAAGACCAGGGATCTCAGCTACCTCTTTTTTCAAATTTGAAATCAACTCTCCTTCTTTTTGCTCCCCTTTCTTTTCCTCCTTTTTTCCCTCACCCTCCCGAATCCTTCTTAACTCTCTAATGGTCTTGCCAAGTCCTTCACCAATTTCCGGGAGCCTCTTTACTCCAAAGAGAAGAAAGAGAATGACAAAGATGATAAGGATTTCAGGCCAACCTAATCCAAACATTTTCTTTTTGATTCTTTAAGAGGTGCTCTTTGAATTTAATATTAACGATATTCCCAATGCCCAGGAATCCAGACCCATCCATCTCTTCTTGGTTCCCAACGACCTGGGATCCAAACGGCATGAGGTCTGGGCCTCCTTTCCCAATGACCTGGGACCCAAACCCATTCCCCTCTTCGATGACGCCAATAGCCTGGGATCCAAACCATATCAGGATGAGGAGGTGGACCGTAAATTTCAACCCTCGGTTCTGGAGGCCTCACTTTTACAATAGGAGGGGGACACCCCCATAATAAAATGGCCATTGTCCCCAAAGAGAACAATAGCAAAAAAATTATGGTCCTCTGACTCATAAATATTTCTTTTTATAATACATTATTATATATTAAACCAGATTTCAAGATTAAAAATGTAACCCTGCAATCCCTTACTCAGATGTCGGGAATAAGCCCGAGAGGAGTATTGGGCGTTCTATGGGTTTCAGAAATACTCCTGTCGGGATTAAATTTATTTCCACCCTTCAATGAGGGGTTAATAAAAAATTGAGAAGGTTAAATCTTCTACGAATCCATCGAGGATCGTTTTCTTATAAACTTCCATAGATCTCGAAGATTATATCCAATCATGATGGCTCCAGAGAGGGGAATGGAAAGGTACCAAAGTGTCCTGGGGAACTCCAGAATCGGGGAACGATCTGTTGCCCGAATGGCAATGAGCCATCCCTCATAAGTGAAAACAAGCAGAAATAGAAGAGCGCAGAGGATCAGAAAGATGTCGAGGATTCTTCCCCATCCCCTTCCCGCCAATTTCATTGGAAGGACTTCCACGCGGAAGTGACTTCTTTCTCTCCAGAGAGCAGCTGCTCCCAGGAAGACCATCCAGGCAAAACAGAACTCAATAATTTCGTCCGACCATCCCATAGAAGAGATCGGAACAAAGCGAACAAATACTCCTGCCCCAACGAATAAGGTCAGAGAAACCAGACATATAATACTTCCCCATTTCATGAAATTAACCAAAACCTGCTCTATCCTTTTGACACCTTTTGAGCTCATCAAACGTTCCCCATTTATTGCGAAGGTCCCATCAAAAGATTAGGAAGCCACGTAACCAACCCAGGAATATAGGTTATCAGACCAAGAGAGAGCATAATGGCAACAATATACCACTTCAACTCTGAGGCAAGTTCCCAGAGGGGAACTTTCCCCACACTCGATACCGCGTAGAGAACCATCCCCACCGGAGGGGTGAGAAGACCCACCATGAGATTAAGGGTCATCACCACTCCAAAATGGACAGGATCAATTCCCACCTTGGTAATGAGAGGCATAAAGACAGGGATCGTTAGTAACATGATGGAGATGCCTTCCATAAAACAGCCTAAAACTAACAGTATAATATTGATGATGAGAAGAATGATCAATGGATTTTTACTTAATGCCATAAGACTTTTTACTACGGCCTCGGGAATTCTTTGATGAATGAGAAGCCATCCAAAGATCCCTGCCGCAGAGATGATGAACATGACTCGAATGGTATGTTCCAAGGTTTCCCAAAGAATCCGAGGTAAATCTCGCCAAGAGATTTCCTTATAAATCAAAACAGTCAGAATAAGGGAATAGAAAACAGCAACAACCGAAGCCTCTGTTGGAGTAAAGATCCCCAAAAGAATTCCCCCTACAATAATGATGGGTGTCACCATGGCAGAAGAGGCTCCCATTGCGCTTTGTATAAGCTCTTTAAAAGTTGCCCTTTTCTCCTTGGGATATCCTCTTCGACCGGATATAATATAGACGGTAATCATCATGCCTAATCCCATAATGAAACCAGGAATGAATCCTCCTAAGAACAGCCTTCCAACCGAAGTCCCTGTGATACTCCCAAAAATTACAAAGGGAATACTCGGTGGAATGATAGGACCGATTGTCGAAGAGGCGGCGGTTACGGCGGCACTGAAGCGACGGTCAAAACCTGCCTTTGTCATAGCCTCCAGTTCTACCATTCCTATTCCTGCAGCATCTGCAACGGCAGCACCTGACATTCCGGCAAAGATCATACTATTGACCACATTCACATGACCCAATCCTCCCTGAATATGTCCAACTAAACATTGGGCAAATCGAAAGATCCGATGGGTAATCCCACCCGTATTCATCAAATTCCCGACCAATATAAAAAATGGAATAGCCAAGAGGGGAAACCCTGTCGTGCTTGAATACATTCTTGCAGGGATCATACAGAGAACATGGGTTTCACCCAAAGCGATAAAAAAGATTGCTGCGGTCAGGCCCATTGCCACCGCGATGGGAAGCCCAACCAAGATAAAAAATATTAAAACCCCGAATATGGCAAAGGTTAACATCGTCTATTCCCCTTCGGCCTAACGGTTGACAAATCCCCCCACCCTCTATAAAATGGTCATTCAGATTTGAAGCCAAGGGTGGGGGGCTAAAGACACTTTAGAGTTGGCCAACGGGTTTTACTTCCTTCTGGCTTCCTCGACATATTTCATAAAGATCTTAACATTTTCTTCTCCTGCATATTTTGCAATCCGCTCATAGGCAGGTCCCATTGCGGCTCGGAAAGGAGCAAGGTCGGGTCGAGTCACTTTAAGTCCGGCCTTCTCCATTTTGGCAATCTGATCATTTTCCTCTGAAACGATGAGCTTCCGCATATAGGCGCCTGCCGCTTTGCTCTCTTCTCTAAATATTCTTTGTTGTTCCGGGGTAAGTTTGGCCCAGGTCTTCGTGCTTACCACATGAACCATGCAATTATATACATGACGGGTAAGAGCCAAATACTTTTGAACTTCGTAGAATTTGTTATGGTAGATGACCGCAATAGGATTTTCCTGACCATCGACCACTCCCTGAGCAAGGGCCATATAAACTTCAGGAAAGGCAATTTTTGTAACAATCGCTCCTAATGCTTCCATCGCTGCTTGAAGTTGAATCTCCGGAGGAGTTCTGATTTTTAACCCTTTCACATCTTCTGGCTTCAAAATCGGACGTTTGTTATTGGTGAGATTTCTGAATCCCCATTCCCAATTGGAAAGGATGATAAACCCCTCTTTCTCCGCAAGGGGAGAGAGCCAATTCAGAGAGGGCCCATCCAAGGTCCGATACACATGTTCATAATCATCATATAGAAAAGGAAGCATCACTACCGAGAAGGCCTTTACATATTTATCGAGTGCTCCCTGAGTAGGAAGGCCCATATCAATGGCTCCTAATCTCACCTGTTCACACTGTTCGGGAGGGGATCCCAAAATATTCGCAGGATAGATAGTAATTTTTATCTGACCCTTGGTTCGTTCCTCCACCTTTGCTGCAAACTGTTTTGCCGCTAAGTGACTGGGGTGGGTCTCCTCACCATAGTGAGCAAATCTCATGGAAATGACTTGGGCCTTTGCTGTTGATAAGGCCATGGACAGAGAAAAGAACCCTATTAATAATAGGACTATAATGAATCGATAAGTCTTCATCGTCTCCTCCTCCTTTCTTGATTTTATGATTCTTTTTTAAGAGATAAAAATGTTGGTCCTTAAATTCCCTTTCTCCTATTCCTCCCCCCTTTCCTTTAAAGCCTTCTTTAATTTTTCAAGATGATCCTCCCTGGGTGGGCAGAAAATATCAATGCCTTTAAAACCCGTTTTTGTTTCTCCCCCATGCATCACATTGGGTGGATGGATACATATATCTCCTGGTTTCATTAAAAACCTCTCTTCTCCACAGATATGATCCTCTTCGCCCTCGAGCAGGATGAGGATTTGTTCTGATGGGTGACTATGAAGAGGGAAGACACACCCGGGAGGATTTTCTATAAAACTGATCAACACATTCTGACCTGCCACCATATGGCTCTTGGATTGTTCGGTAAGCATGACCACTGGAAGATCCTCGATCCGATGAAAATACTTTGATTTTTTCTTCTCCGTCATAAAAACCTCCTTTCCTTCATTTTTGATTAAAAGAGTTTGAATCGGCCATCAAATTCTGGCTGAACCGTTACTTTTGCAAAAACACGATCCTTCTCTTCCTGGATAGCCGCCATCATCCATAGAAACCCAAGGGTTGTTCCAGGAGTGGCAACGTTATAGTGATACCCTTTTTTAATGGCTACCGCATCTCCTTCCCAAACGGGGACGACTAGGTCCATGTTTCTGTAGTCTGTATAATTCAGGTGTATTCCAAAATTGGGGTGAGGCATATCAATGTAGAGATAGATCTCCTCTTTGGCTTCCGAATGGTCATGAGGAGGCCAACTGGTCCAATTCCCGTCTTTACTAAAAGTCACCCCAGCCAAAATTCGTGAGGCATGAACATTCTTCTCACCAATTAGGGTATGCAGGTCCCTGGCATAGGGTTCAAAACCGGCCTTTTTGACAAGATCCGGATCCTTGAGTATTTCCTCAAATCTCACCACCTGAACAGGGTATCTTTTGCTCGAGGGAGCGGCACATTCAGCCAGATCGAATCGGCCGTTTGAAACAACCCGACAATGCTTCTCAATGGGCAAATATAAAGCATCATATTTTTTGAGGGGATAAACTTTATCCTCCACTTGAATCGCTCCCTCGCCTTTCAAGCAGATGAAGCCAATTTCCTCATCCTGGGAATCGATCTCCAAACTTTCTCCTTCTTCCAGAATAATTCGGCCGAATCGAAGAAATTGAAGATCGGTGTTATATTGATGAATAATTCTTTTTCTCCCCCGAATTCGATGAGTTCCTCGAAATAACCATACATTCGCCATATCGACCTCCTTATTTGCAAAAATTTTTAACCCTCAACATTCTTTACATACTGAGCCAGCCACCATCGACAAAAATCGTCTGTCCCGTAATATAGTCAGAGGCATCAGAGGCTAAAAAAACTGCTGCCCCCATGAGATCCTCAGGCTCAGCCCATCGACCCAAAGGAATTCTTCCTAAGATCTCAGCATATCGCTCTTTATCCTCTCGAAGGGGTTGGGTGAGTTCGGTCTTTACCCATCCTGGTCCAATGGCATTGACCAAGATATTATACTTTGCCCAATCATTGGCCATGGTTTTGGTGACCTGTGACAATCCTCCTTTACTTGCCGCATAGGCCGGTACCCTTTTTCCCCCTTGAACGGCAATGAGGGATGAGGTATTGATAATCTTTCCTTTTCTCTTTTGAGAGATCATCACTCTCGCGACACTCTGTGCAAGAAAAAAAGGTCCTTTTAAATTAATTTGAATCACTTCATCCCAATCCTTCTCGGTAAATTCTTCGGAGGGGGCACGTCGAATAATCCCTGCATTATTGAATAGAAAATCAATCTTTCCAAATGCTTTTAAGGTTTGATCGACCACTCTTCGGATATCTTCCATGTTTGACACATCTGCTGAGAGCGGAATGACGGGACCACCCCATTTCCTTAATTCGTTTGCTGTCCTCTCTAAACGTTCTTTATTTCGTCCCACAATGACAATCTCGGCTCCGGCCTGCACCACAGCGATTGAAATAGCCTTTCCGATGCCTGATCCTCCTCCAGTTACAATCCCACTCTTTCCTTTCAAACTAAATTTTTCAAGGATCATCTCTTCCCCCTTGTTAAATTTTTATTTCCAACCTCTTTTTGGCCATTTATTTTCTTTCCACTGAAATCCTCTTTTCTTCCTTCTCCATTGCCTTCTTGATCCGATAGTAAGAGGTAATCATCACAAATATCCCAATAATAATAAATGCCGCGCTAATGGGCCTCGTAATAAAGATGGATGGATTACCATGAGAAATGATTAAAGACCTTCTTAAATTTTGTTCTACCATGGGACCAAGGATGAGAGCCAGAAGAATAGGAGAACCTGGAAATCCATAATAGTTCATAAAATAAGCAATGACCCCGATAATCAACGAGACTCCCACATCGAAAAAGCTAAATCTCATGGCATAAGAACCGACTACACAAAGAAAGAAAATGATGGGGGTCATGATCCGCCGATCGATATTGATAATCCTTGCAAAAAATCTCATCCCCCCTAATCCCACCCCTAACATGACAAATTGGGCTAAAATCATCCCAGCAAAGATAGGATAAACCACCCCTGGATGATCCTTAATCAATAGGGGTCCGGGCTGAAATCCGTGAATCGTAAGGGCTCCCATGAGCACCGCAGTGACGGCATCCCCTGGAACTCCTAAGGTTAACATTGGAATCATAGCGCCCCCTGTGGCCCCATTGTTACCTGCTTCGGGTGCCGCGACCCCTTCGAGAATTCCCGTACCAAATTTCTCAGGGTTTTTGGATGATCTCCTGGCTTCCCCATAAGAGACAAAAGCGGCAATATCACACCCCGTTCCGGGAACAGCACCGATGAATGTACCGATGAGAGCTGATTTCACCATGGTCTTAAATACACTCTTAATCTCGTTTAATTTTGGAATAATATGTTTCAACTCTGATTTTACGGTAGGAAGAACAAGAATTTTTTCAATCCCCTGGAAAACCTGCGAATAACCAAAAAGCCCTATAAGGGCTGGGATGAAGGTGATGCCTCCAAGAAGTTCTGTGGATCCAAAGGTAAGCCGTGGACAACCTGAGAGAGGATCATAGCCAATCATCGTTATCATCAAACCAAATATACCAGAGATCAGACCTTTCAGGATGGACTTTCCAGAAATGGTAATAATAATGCCAAGGCCAAAAAAGGCTAAAGCAAAAAACTCGGGAGGGCCGAACTTCAATGCAATCTTTGCAAGTTGAGGAGAACAGAAGGTCATGATCAGTGCTCCAAAGGTTCCACCAAAAAAAGAGGCAAGGGTAGCCATTCCGATAGCCTTGCCTGCCAAACCTTTTTTACCCATTTCATACCCATCCAATATGGTCGCTGCAGCAGAGGGAGTCCCTGGAATACCAATTAAGATGGCCGAAATCGATCCTCCATAAATTCCTCCACAAAAAAGGCCGACGAGCATGATCAATCCTTGAACCGGTTCCAATCTATAAGTAAAAGGGATGAGAAGGGCCACTCCCATGGTCGCGGTGAGCCCAGGTAAGGCCCCCACTATGATGCCCGCTGTAACCCCAATAAAAACGAAGAAGAAATTGACCGGATTGAGAAGGACTTTGCTAAACGCCTCCAGGAGGATATCCAATTGCATTTAAACTCCCTTCCAATTTAAAAAAACACTCCTTCTGGTAGTGGAATAATTAAAAAATATTTAAATATCGTCCACACGACGATGGAGGTAATAAGAGAACTCAATATCCTAATGATAATCCCCCTCTGTTTTAAGAAGCTCATGAGAATAAATAGGAATATAAATGTAGCGCTTGCAAAACCCAATATTTTCATCAGGAAAAGATAACCTATGCAAATTCCAATGGATATAAGCATTCGAATAAAACCTCTCGGATCAATCGTCTCTGTTTTTTTTAGTGAATTTCCAGCTAAAGCGTTAAGGATGAGAGCGAGGCCCAGGATCATCATGACCACAGAAAGAACCCTTGGGAAAAAGTCAGGCCCATAAAAGTAGACCTCTACAGGACGGTATCTTCCCACGTACCAGAAGATCCATATGCACAAGAAGAGTAATCCTATTCCTACCCCGATATCTGCTTTCTTCATCTTTTCAAATCCTTATAACAACTGAGAGGGGAGAGTGAGAAATTGACGCTCCCCCCTCTCTCCAATCATTTCTTCTCTTTTAACAATCCCACACTCTCTAAAGCGGGCCTGAGCGTCTCTTCCATCTCTTTTAGGAATTCCTCAAATCCTTTAGGATCACGATACACCAGAGGTAATCCGAGATCATAAGCCAGTTTTTTGAATTCTGGATCCTCGAAGCATTTTTTAAATCCATCGATGAGGATCTGCATCCTATCTGGAGGAACTCCTTTGGGAGCTGCAAGACCTCTCCAGTCAAAGATGATTTTTGGATTTGGATATCCAGCTTCGGCAATCGTTGGGACATCCGGAAAGAGCCAGTGTCTCTTAAAATCATTTACCGCAAGAATCCTCACTTGACCTGCTCGATACAGGGAAAGTAATTCATCGATCCCGGTGGTGGCTACAGCAATATGTCCACCTACAAGGGCTGTCCGCGTCGGCGCGGCACCATCAAAAGGAACAAAGTTAAATTTAACCCCTTCGCGAACAGCAATGGAAGCTAAGGCCAAGTGCCAACCTCCTCCTGCCCCACTGTGTCCAGCTGTGACCACACCCGGATTGGCTTTTGCATAATCCATCAACTCTTTCAGGGTCTTAAACTTTGAATTGGCCGCGACGGAAATGGCTGCAGGGCTTTGATTGAGAAGTTGAATCAACCCAAAATCTCGATATGAGAGGTCCGAAAGCCCCATCATCCGATAGGTACTGAGCTGAAAGGTGATAAGGCCTGCGGTGTAGCCATCAGGAACAGCGGTAGCCACTGCTCCCATTCCAACCGCCCCCATTCCTCCTGTTTTATTCACTACATTCACATTGACCCCAAAATAGTTTTTTGCATTTTTTACAAGCGCTCTTGCGATCGTATCCGTTCCTCCTCCCGCGGCCCATGGAACAATAAGGGTGATGTCTTTGGCTGGAAACTTTTGGGTGAGCCCCACGGAAGAGGTTAGAAGAATGAAAGAGGTAATAACAAAAAATAGAAAACCGATTTTCTTCCACATTTCATATCCCTCCTCTCTTTAAAAAATATTATTGGATCTCTCAACTAAACCTTTTTCCCTCCTTTATTCCTTGGATCACCCCCTTTCAAAAAATTCTTTGATGACGATAAAATGGGAACCTCACTCTCCTTCCTTTTTAGAATTAGATTCAGAAAAGGTCCCCTTCCTTATAACCTATCCTCTGAGAGATCAATTTGGCCGATTCCACCACCTGATTAATAAAATCTTTCTCCTGAGGAACACCGATCTTCCTCTGGGGACCGGAGATACTCAGAGCCGCTATCGCATTCCCTAAATGATCCCGAATGGGAGCCGCGATACATTCAACCCCTTCCTCATATTCCCTTCGATCCAGTGAATATCCGCATTTTCGAATCTCCTCGAGTTCTTTTAATAGTCTTTTTTTGGAGGTGATCGTATTGGATGTAAAAGGCTTCAATTTTAGCTCCTTGAGAATCTTCAACTGGCTCTCCTTAGGCTGATGGGCTAATAAGACCTTCCCTAATGCGGTACAATAAAGCGGGGCTCTTTGTCCGATTTTAGAGATGACCCCTAAGGTTCGAGGGGAATCCGCTTTATCGATGTACACGATTTCTGTTTGACTGAGAACAGCAAGGTGGACCGTCTCTTGGACCCTTGAAGCCAAATCAACCATGATGGGTTTAGAAACCTTGACAAAATCTCGTTGACTCAAAAAGGCATTTCCCAATTCAAAAACACCCATCCCTAACCCGTATTGCCCTGTTTTTTCATCCCTTTCAATAAATCCACATCTTTCTAAGGAGAGGAGGATACGATAGGTCGTACTCCGATCTAAACGGAGTTCCCGAGCCAGCTCACTAAGTTTGAAATAAGTTTTCTCTTTGGAAAGATGCCTCAGGAGGTTACACGCTCGAATAATAGAATTGATTAAGTATCGATCAGTCAGATGATCAGTCATTTTAATATTACAACAATTTTTTTATTATTAAAACAATCTATAATCCAATCTAAAAGGTTTGTCAATAGAAAATTTTTGTTATAAAATTATGTTAAATTGGTTTGGATTTTGTCATCCCTTACTCAGAATCGGGGAATAAGCCCGAGAGGGGTGATAGGGGTTCTATAGGTTTCGGAAATACTCTTTGAGAGAGGATATTATTAAAGGAGAAAAAATGGCAAAAGACATGGTCTGTCCGATCTGTGATGCGGATATTCCCATGGAGGGAGATGAGAAACCGGGCGACCTCATCCTCTGTTCTTACTGTAAAGTGACCTTCAAACTCCTCAAAAGGAAAGATAAATGGGTTCTCGTAGAAGATTTTGAAGAGTAGCTCCATTCTCTTTCCGTATTTAAGAAGAATGAAAATTTTATTTACCTCAGACCTTCACGGAGATCTCTCTCTATTTGAACAACTCCTCGTGTTTATTCGAATCCATTCACCCGAAATCATTCTCTTGGGAGGGGATCTTCTTCCTTCCTTTCCCCCCACCAAACGCTATGAAGATTTGATTTCGCATCAAAAAGCTTTCATGAAACATTTCCTTCTTCCTTTCTTTGAAAAGATAAAAGAGGTAACCCCAATCGTCCGGCTCTTTTCTATCCCTGGCAATTGGGACCTCGCCTATCCCGATCTCTTCCGAGAACCGATAGAAGATTGGATCGATCTGAGTGGTAAAAAATATCTATTCGAAAATGGTTACGAAATCATTGGATATCCTTTCGTTCCTCCGACCCCTTTTCGACCCAAGAACTATGAAAAAAGAGATGATGAACAATCACCCTGGCCTCCCCAAAAAATTCCTTCCTATCTTAGAATTTCAGACCAGGATGACGATCTTATCCCGATCGATCCCTATCTCTTTCTAAACACCCAAGAAACCATAAAAGGAGATTTAAAAAATCTTCCCGAACCCACCTCTCCACAAAAAACCCTTTATCTTACCCACTCTCCCCCTTTTGGAACCTGTCTCGACCAGACAAGAGGCGGAGAATTTGCAGGAAGTCGATCCATTCGTGCCTTTATTGAAAAGACCCAGCCCATTCTGACCCTTCATGGTCATATCCATGAATCTCCTGAAATATCAGGTGCCTATATGGAAAAAATTGGGAAAACGATCGCCATTAATCCAGGGCAATTTACCTCTCCCGATCTCCAAATGGTGACCTTTGAACTCGAAGACATTGAACGAACCCTCTTCCATAACTTTTTCTCTAAAACTTAATAGGAAAAATTTTTTCTTATTTATTTGACAATCTAAACAAGAAATACCATAATGATTTTGTAAGTTGTAAGAAGTATCTTTGGTTTAAAAAGTAATCAGCCACAAAAGTGCTTCCTATGACTTTTGTGGCTTTTTTATTAAGACCCAAGGCTACTACAACTTACGGCAGTTTAAATAGAAAGGAGGTGAGTTGTAATGGCCAGAGGTCGAGTCAAATGGTTTAATGAGAAGAAGGGCTATGGGTTCATTTCGAGAAGCGACGGAAATGACGTCTTTGTTCACTACTCATCCATTAAAAGAGACGGATTTAAATCTCTTTATGAAGGCGATGAGGTCGAATTCGAAGTTTCCCAAGGCCCGAAAGGTCCCCAGGCAACCAATGTGGTCGTCCTAAGTTGAGACCATAGAGATTAAACCAAAAAATAAAAAGCCCCAGAAAACTGGGGCTTTTTATTTATCCCTTCCCTTGAGATTTGAGATAATCCTTCCAGAAAGGAGAGATATCCCTTAGTTTCTGGATGATGGGCGGGAGATGCTCAATAATATAATCCATCTCCTCTTTGGTATTGTAAATAGAAAGGCTAAAACGAATGGATCCGTGGGCGGCTGTAAAAGGGACTCCCATGGCCCTCAATACATGAGAAGGCTCCAGAGACCCAGAAGTGCAGGCTGAGCCAGAAGAGGCACAAATCCCTAAATCTGAGAGGAGCAGGAGAATCGATTCTCCTTCCACATATTCGAAACTCACGCTCAGCGTATTGGGAAGCCTATGGTTTCGATCTCCATTAATCAGGGTGTTGGGAATCTTTTCTAAGATCTTTGCCTCAAGATAGTCCCTCAATGCTCTTACCCTGGTATTCTCTTCCTCGAGGTTCTTTTTTGCCAGTTCACAGGCTTTCCCCAGACCAATGATATAGGGGACATTCTCCGTTCCTCCTCTTCGACCTCTCTCCTGGTGTCCCCCAATGATAAAGGGAGAAAATTTAGTCCCCTTCCGAATATAAAGGACTCCAATTCCCTTAGGCGCATGAAGTTTATGGCCCGAAATGGAAAGCATATCGATGGTCGATTTCTTCATATTGAGGGGAATCTTCCCAGCCGCCTGGACCGCATCCACATGAAAGGGGATCCCTTTTGACTTCACGATCTGTCCAATCTCTTCGATTGGAAAGATCACCCCTGTTTCATTGTTGGCATACATAATGGAAACAAGCCCCGTCTCCTCGGTAAGAGATTCCTTTAACTCATCGAGGTCTAAGTGCCCTTCCCGATCGACCGACACCTGAGTAACTCGATAACCCTTCCGTTCTAAATAGGGACATACATTGAGGACCGCTGGATGCTCTACTCGAGAGGTCACAAAATGGCGTTTCTCTGGATAGGAATCAAGGGTCCCAAAGATGGCGGCATTATCGCTTTCTGTCCCACAACTGGTAAAGACAATCTCTGAAGGGTCGGCCCCCAAGAAGTCGGCAACTTGCTCCCTCGCCTCGTTTACTTTTTTCTGAACCTGACCTCCAAAAAAATGCATACTGGATGGATTCCCATAGAGTTCTGTAAAATAAGGAAGCATCGCATCTAAGACTTCAGGAGCCACTTTCGTCGTTGCATTATTATCCACATAAACGGTTTTCACGATCGAACCTCCTCTACGACAAGGTCTTCACTTACCAACTCTCTGAGTTTCGATTCCACATACTGTTTCAAGGTCACCTCTGAACTGGGGCAAAAAGAACATTTTCCCCTCAAAGCCACATAGACTTTATTACCCTCCACATCGATCAGTTCTATATCTCCCCCATCTGCTTTAAGGGGAGGGATAATCTCTCTTCCCAGAGTCTCCTCGATTAACTTAATCTTTTGAATATTGGTGAGCCTCCTCTTTTCGGGTTTTGGAGGAAGTCCCTCCTGACCCATCTCTTTTCGAACCTTCTCAATCAAGGCCTCGATTTTAGGATGACATTGGGCACATCCCCCTCCGGCCTTCGTATAATAGGTCACCTGTTCTACGGTTTTAAGATCGTTTTCCCGGATCGCTTTGATAATCTCTCGATCCGTCACCCCAAAACATTTACAGACAATTTCGAACTCCTCTTTGACTGGCTTCTGACCCCGATAATGGGCAATGGCAGCCTCCAAAGCCTCCCTTCCCATGACCGAGCAGTGCATCTTCTCTTCCGGAAGTCCTCCCAAATAGTTCGCAATATCCTGATTGGTAATCTTTTCAGCTTCCTCCAGGGTCTTCCCTTTAATCATTTCGGTAAGAGCAGATGAGGAGGCGATGGCGCTCGCGCACCCAAATGTCTTAAACTTGACCTCCTTGATCCGCTTATTCTCATCCAATTTGAAGGTTAGTCTCAAGGCATCCCCACAAGCCAGGGAACCCACTTCTCCAATTCCGTCTGGATCTTCCACTTCTCCTACATTCCTTGGATTGAGAAAATGGTCTTTTACTTTTTCGGAATAATCCCACATAGAAGAACCCCCTTTGAAATTTATTATAAAGTCCTTTCACTGAAAACGTCAACCCATCCATAGAGGATTAATCCCATCGAACTTTAGGTGGAATAGGATTAGAGGGGATCGGACGAATCACCTCAGAGAGGAGGAGACTCGTGAGTGGAAGGGGGAGTAGCAGAAAGGTCTCCTAATTCATATTGGAGAATTCCAATTAATGTGATCGCAGCCGTTTCTGTCCTCAGGATTCGTTGGCCGAGTTTCACTGGAATAAAACCACACTCCTTAGCTTTTTTTACCTCTTCTTCAGTGAACCCTCCTTCCGAACCTACAAGGACGTAGATGAGACGCTCCCGATATCCCCTTAAAATTTCTTTTAAATTCCCTCCCCCTTTTTCCCAGAGAAGAATCTTTAATCCCTCTTCTTTACAGAAGCTCAGGGCCTCTTCAAAAGAGCGATAGGATTCTATCTTTGGAACCTTAGCCCTTCTGGATTGTTGGACTGCTTTAAGGGCAATGGATTGCCAACGGTGGGCTTTCTTCTGTCTCCTTTCCCGTTCCTCAAGGGAGATAGATTTCTCTGACTTGAAAGGAAGAATGATAGATACCCCCAACTCCGTAGTTTTTTGAATGATCCATTCCATCCGCTCCTTATCGGGAAGGGCTTGAAGAAGAACAATCTCCAGCGGGGATTCTGTAGGAAGTGGGAAAGCTTCAAAGATGAAGAGAGAAGCCTCCTTTTCGGTAAGGGAGATCACTCTTGCCCGAAAATCTCTTCCTGTGGCATCGGTAACGGTCAGAATGGTTCCAATCCGAGCCCCTTGAAATCGAAGGGCCTCCAACGGAGGCCCCTGAATATGGATCTCTTGATCCACCTTGATAGGAATCTTAATCCTCACCCTATCTATCACAAGCAGGCTTTCTTCCTTTCCTCTTCTTTTCTTCTTTAGGCTCCTCCCCTCCACCTGCTTCGAACTCTTTAATCCTTATCCCTAACTCTCTGAGCCTTTTGTCGACTAGGTCATTAACCGTCCCTTCTTTAAACCGGCCATCCGGAAGCCTTTCTCCTGCCTCCACTCCAGTGAGGATTTCAATTCCTTGATCAATCGTCTTTACCGGGTAGATATGGAATTGTCCTTCTTTTATGGCTTGAACCACATCTTTTCTCAACATTAAATCATCAATGTTGGCATAGGGGATGATCACCCCTTGAGTTCCTGTCAATCCCTTTGCTTTACACACATCAAAGAATCCCTCGATCTTCTCATTGACCCCACCAATCGGTTGAATCTCTCCTTTCTGATTGACCGATCCGGTCACGGCAATATCCTGGCGGAGAGGAAGACCGGAGAGACTTGAAAGAAGGGCATAAAGTTCTGTAGAGGAGGCACTATCTCCCTCGACCCCACTATAGGACTGTTCGAAACAGATACTGGCACTCATGGTGAGGGGCTTGTCCTGGGCATACCGATCCCTTAGATATCCCGAAAGGATGTAGACCCCTTTATTATGAATTGGACCGCTCAGTTCCGCTTCTCTCTCAATGTTGATAATCCCCGCCTTCCCCAAAGAGGTCTTGGCTGTGATTCTTGAGGGTTTCCCAAACGTGTAGTCCCCCAGATCGTAGACCGAAAGGCCGTTGACCTGACCCACCACCATTCCCTCAGTATCGATCATAATCGTTCCTTCTTCGATCATCTCCTGAATTTTTTCTTCAATGAGGTTGAGGCGATAAACCTTCTTTTCAATGGCCAGATCCACATGTTTCTCGGTCACTACAGGACTTCCATCCTTGGTCGCCCAGAAGTCCGCCTCTCTGAGGATATCCGCAATCAGATGGAAACGGGTCGAGAGTTTCTTTTGCCTACCTGCAATCTCTACTCCATACTCTACGACGGCGGCCACTCCGGTCCGATCGAAAGGCTTCAACTTTTCTTCATCACAAATCTTTCGAATAAATGTGGCGTATTGATAAATCGTCTCGTCATTCTTATTCGTGACAGAATCGAAGTCTGCTTTCACCTTAAAAATCTTTTTGAAGTCATCATCGAGGTTATAGAGAAGATAATAGAGGCGGGGATCTCCAATCATAATGACCTTAGTATTGCATTCGATCGGCTCGGGCTTTAACGCGGTGGTGGAAAAGAAGTAGAAAGGATCATAGGTTTGGATTTCAACCACCTGGTTCTTAAGGGTCCGTTTGAGGGCTGGCCAAACCCACGGCTCCAGAAGGGCATCCAACGCATTAAAGATCAAATATCCTCCATTGGCTCTAAGGAAAGAACCAGCCTTAATATGAGTAAAGTCTGTCCTCCAGACGCCTGACCGATCCACCACCCTTTCGATCGTTCCGAAAAGGTTTCGATAATTGGGGGTCGTTTCAATAATAATGGGAGCTCCTTTCGTCTCCGAATTATCGACCAGGACATTGACCTGATATTCTGTAAATTGGTCTGACTGGGTTGGAAGGATAAGTCCCGGGAGAGGAGGGGTGGGGGCCTCCTCCTTCTCTCTGAACCGATGGAGATTCCGGAGGATATCCTCCTGAACCTCATCCAGATATCGGTGAACCTTTTCGTAATTGAATCTCTCTTTAATATCCGAGATTGAGTCTTGGATGACCGGTGAAATGACCTCGTTATCTAAAGCCGTGAGTTGTTCTTTAATCTCCTTCTCTGACTTTCTTGTCTCTTTAAAGAGGGTTTCCAGATCATTGATCAATTCTGTCTGTTTGGCCTTAATCCTTTCTAACTCCTCCTTAGAGAATTTATCCTCCTCTGCCAATGCCTCTAACTGTTCAAGGTTCACGGGATTTCCTTCGATCAAAGGGAAAATTCCTGGCCTTGAGTAGGGTCCCATTTGAATCTGGACCAGGGCAAAACCTTCCCGGTTAACCTTCCTTTCAAACTCCCGAAACATCTCTGCCTGCCTCGAACGGAAACTCTCGACCAACTCCTTTTTCTTATTGAGATAGGTTTCGTTTTCAAACACGAGAGGGATCTTCTTTTTTAATGTTTCGATCAAGGTCTCCATCTCTTTTTTAAAGGCATTTCCCTGTCCGGCGGGAAGATCGATCATTCGGGGCATATCTGGATTTTTGAAGTTATTGACATAGCAAATATCCTTCGGAATCCTTCCTTTCACCTCTAATCTTTCAAGAAGGGTTTTAATGGTCGTAAATCTTCCGGTTCCTGCCAGGCCTGTTACAAAGATATTGTACCCAAGGCTATGGAGTTCGAGTCCTAATCGAAGGGCTTCAATCGCCCTTTCTTGTCCAATAATATCCTTGCAGGGAGGAATAGAAGCCGTTGTTTCAAAAGGTAAGGAGTGGGGATCACAACGCCACCTTAATTTCTCTATCGGAACCTCTTCATAAACGCGATTGGTCATACACCTACCCTCCTATAAACAAATTAAAATCCATTCTTTTGGGCAATATTTATAATAGATGATGGGAAAAGTCAATGAATAGAAGAAGTTCTTTCAATTGGGAGGGAAACCTTCCTTAGGGATTCGAAAGAAAGAGCAGACAAAAGATAAAGAGAGGTGAATTAGAGGCCCTCTCTGGCAAGCTCCTGAATCAGTCCTTTGGCCCTATCGGAGAGTTTTTGGGGAATCCTAACAATGATTTTGACATACTCGTCCCCTCTTCCCTCTTTCTGGAAATGAGGCATTCCCAATCCTTTTAATCGCATTTTGGTGTGGCTCTGCGTTCCCGGAGGGACCTTGATTCTCTTCATCCCTTCCAGCGTGGGAACCTCGAGGGTGGTTCCTAAGAGAGCCTCTGAGAGTTTGATCTCCTTTTCAACAATGAGATCGTCTCCTTCTCGGGTAAAGATGGGATGCTCTCGGATATTGACTTGAAGATAAAGATCCCCAGGAGGTCCCCCATTTCTTCCTTCCATCCCTTTGCCCGCGACCCTCAATTTCATTCCAGAGGCAATCCCCTTCGGGATCTTAACCGAGATCTCTTCCACCCTTCCATCCTTTCGAAAAGAAATCCGCTTCTCACCACCAGAGACCGCCTCTTCTAATGAAAGGGTCAATTCATAGTAGAGATCCTCTCCCTTTTGAGGCATTCTCCCCATCTCTTGGTAGCCGAATGAACTCCCAAAAAGGTCGCTGAAATCAAATCCACCATGGCCTCCAAACCTAAATTCTCTGCGACCTCCCTTGCCAAAGATGCTTGAGAGAATCTCATCAAAATCGAACCCCCTGAAGATGTCCTCTTGGGTAAACCGCTGATGGAATCCTTCTGCCCCAAAGGTATCGTACTGTCTCCTCTTCTCTTTGTCACTCAACACAGCGTAGGCCTCGTTGATCTCTTTGAACCTCTCTTCGGCCTCCTTTTTATTCGGATTCCGATCAGGGTGATATTTCATGGCCAGCTTGCGATAGGCCCGTTTAATCTCTTCATCGGTCGCGTTCTTGCTGACCCCTAAGATCTGATAATAATCTTTCCCTGCCATCTATCCTTCCTCATGGACTCTCGAAGTAGATTGCCTGCTGTAAATTTCCCGAATCACTCGATTGAGGTATCCCTCAGGATCTTCAATCGCTTCCTCCGTAATGAGAAACTCCCTTCGGCCTAATTTATCCCGAATAAGTTTCATGCCATGTTCATAATCCTTCAGTAAGCGGGAGCATATCACCTCACCTCGGACTCCCTCATTGAGGGACATCTCGATGACGCGATTCATGGCCAGGTCGTCGAAGCGGAGTCGGATTCCGTTCCGTCTATAAAATTCCCGTCCAAACTCCTCTACTTGTCGCTGGATTTCTACGACCTCTTCAAACACCGTGTTGACATCGTATCCCTTCTCTACCATCCGATTGACTATGAGGTCGATCCTCCCCTCCGGGAAAGAGAAACCATACCTCTTTCGAAACTCCTCCTCCCTTCGGAGGATGGATTCCTTCAGCTCTTTCTTCTCCTTTGAGAGGAGGGCCTCAAATTTCGACAGGATTTCTGGATCGGATGGATTTTGAATCAATCGCTCCAGCTCTCGCTCAGGATTCTCTACCACGGCCTTGGTCACGACAAACTGTTTAATTCCTGTCGAGGGAAGCCGTTTCTCGAACTTCAGGAGAACCTTCTCCACCGCACTGACTAAACCTCTGGCCCCCGTCTTCTCCTCATAGGCTCGTACCGCCAACTCGTATAGGGCTTCATCCTCAAACTGAATATCAATCCCGTAAGATTTAAAGTCCTTCTTTTTCCCTAAGATAATCGGATTATTGGGATTCTTGAGAATGGCGTATAGATCCTCTACCTCTAAACGATCAAAAACGGCAGTGACAGGAAGCCTTCCAATGAATTCAGACTCAAAACCATAGGCGATGAGATCCTCTGCCTTGACCTGTTTAAGATATTCGGCTCGTTCATCTTTGGAGCGAATCTCTGCTCCAAACCCGATTCCTTCCCGATTCAGACGTTTTTTAATGATGTCCTCCAAACCATTAAAGGCACCACTCATGATGAAAAGAATGTTCTTTGTATTGATCGTCCGCTTTTCCCTCTTTCCCGTTTTTCGATAATGTTCGATGGCTTCCAGTTGGGAGATGGGATCATGAGGAACTTTAAGATCGACCTCGGTCTCTTCCATCGGTTTAAGCAGGGCCCTTTGAACCCCTGTTCTTGAAACATCCGGTCCGATGAGGTTGTTTGAGGAGGCAATCTTATCAATCTCATCGATATAGATAATTCCATATTGGGCCAACTCAATATCTCCATTGGCTTCATAGACCAGATCCCTTACCAGATCTTCCACATCTCCTCCCACATAGCCGGTTTCGCTAAATTTTGTCGCATCTCCTTTGACAAAGGGAACTCCGATCTTTTTGGCGATCAGTTTGATGAGGTAAGTCTTTCCCACCCCGGTGGGCCCGATCATTAAAATATTATTCTTAATATGACCGACCCCCTCATATCGGGTCTTCCCTTTGGATTTTTCTGTAAATTTAATACGATTAAAATGGGTACAGATCTTTGTGGCAAGAATCTCCTTGGCCTCCTCTTGACGGATGATGTAATCGTTGAGGAAGGCCTCCAGTTCCTCCGGCTTCATATCAAAGTTAATCTTCCCCTTCTTCCCTTCCCCCTCCTTCTCTTCTTTTGAAAACTCCTCAGGCTGGGTCTTAGGAAAGAGCATGGGAACGACCAGCCGGATACGATCCCCGTACTTTTTGCCTAAATATTCATTAAGCTCTCTTTCGAGCTCTTTCTGGTCAGGAATCTTCGAATCCGAGTTTTTCATGGAATTTATACTCCTTTACTTATCGATATGGACACAAAAATAATATAATCATTTATGGTTTTTTTTCAACCCTTTCTAATGGAGAGGCGATGAGACTGAGAAACCAAAAACAGAAAAAGAGGGGGTTCAGACGAACTTGATCGCCTTGAGACGATCTCCCTCCCAGAGGAATTGTCGTCTTTTTCTTTTCAAATAGGTTTTTCCCTCTTGGAGAATAGCCCCGACTAAAAGAGGAAGGGCGATGGTGGCATCCATATACACGACGGCATAGGAAGACCCCTTCTCAATTTTTCCCCAAGACTTTGCCTCCTCAAATGTGCATCCAGAGAGCCCTCCCCATTTGGGATCATCCGTGGTGATCTGAAAGGCAAATCGATGGCCACTCTCTTTTTGGAAGAGAAGCTCGTTGACAGGTCCCAGTTGTTGAATATAGTTCTTAGGAACCCCTCCCCCGATATAGATCGCCCCTGTCACGATTGCCGCCTTCTTCAGCTGGGCGATTTCGAAACTGTCTCGAATCTGGTCAATAATCAATCCCTCCGAAGGCTCCTTCTTTTGACCATGAAGGAAGGTGAGGCCGATCCCGATGGAACTATCGCTTAGGGCTGGGATAAAGATAGGGACTCCATAATGGGAAGCTGTTTTTAGAATCGATTCCTCATCCTTGAGCTGTCTCCCCAGGGCTTCAAGATATCTCCTCGAAGAGACGACCCTTTCTTCTAAGGTCTCTGGAACCTTAGAAAGGAGATAAATCACTTTATTGATTTCCTGATCGTCCATTAAAGCGTCATAGACCCGAACGATTCGTTGTTCCCGAAGGGCATCATCATCCATCTCTTCTGAACCTACATAATGTCGGTAGCCAAAACTTTCAAAGAGATCGTGGAAGATATTGGCCCCCGTGGAGACAATCACATCGACCAACCTCATCTCGATCATCCGCCGAATCACCCTTCGCATCCCACCTGGAATCATGGCTCCGGATAAACCAAGAAATATGAGACATCGAGGATGATTCAGCATCTTTCTAAAAACCTCAAAACATCGGTAAAGATTTCGACTCTGAAATGAGGTGTGTTGAAAGGCCTGAACCAAATCATAGAGAGTCGTCGTTTTTTGGGGGTCCAGAGGTTTAATGGGATGTCTTAAAAATTGGGATTTTCTCATCCTTCTATCCTTCCATTCCATTTTTTGCGGAAATTATCAGATAAATTTCAAGAAGTCAAGAGTAAGGAATTTCTGAACTTAAAATTCTTGACAATTGGGGTGAAATAAGATAGTTATTCAAAATTGAAAACTTAAGAATTTATCTACGAGAGAGAGTTCTTATGAAAAAGAATTCTATTCGAATCGGGATTGTAGGGGTAGGCAATTGTGCCAGTGCTTTGATCCAAGGGATTGAATTCTATAGGGATCTAAGTCGACGAAACCCCAGATTTGAACCCCTCGGATTGATGCATTTGGATATTGGTGGCTATAAACCCTGGGATATTGAAGTGGGAGCAGCCTTTGATATTGATAAAAGAAAGGTCGGAAAATCACTTCGAGAGGCGATCTTTGCCAAACCCAATTGCACTAAAGTGTTCTTTTCAAATTTCAACGATTCAGGGGTCAAAGTGTCGATGGGGGAGATTTTGGATGGGGTTTCTGAACATATGAAGGATTACCCCGAAGATCGAACCTTTGTCATCGCCAATGAAAAACCTTGTAATGTGGAGAAGGTTCTTAAAGAATCCGGTGTCGAAATCCTTCTCAACTATCTTCCAGTGGGATCGGATCTGGCAACCCAATTCTATGCAGAGGCCTGTTTGAATACGGGGGTAAGCTTCATCAACTGCATTCCCAGCTTTATCGTCTCGGATCCTCAATGGGCCAGACGATTTGAAGAAAAGGGAATTCCAGCGATCGGGGACGATGTAAAATCTCAATTGGGAGCCACGATCATCCATCGGGTCCTAGTAAAACTTTTTGAAGATCGAGGAGTCAAACTCGACCGAACTTATCAGATCAATACGGGGGGCAATACGGATTTTCTCAATATGCTCAATCGGGATCGTTTGAAGAATAAACGGATTTCCAAAACAGAAGCGATTCAGTCTCAATTGGGGATCCCCTTAGAGCCAGAAAATATCCACATCGGTCCTTCGGACTATGTCCCATGGCAGAACGATAATAAGGTCTGTTTCCTCCGAATGGAGGGGAGAGGTTTCGGGGAAGTTCCATTGAATTTAGAGATGAGACTCTCGGTAGAAGACTCTCCTAATAGTGGCGGAATTACGATCGATGCCATTCGCTGCTGTAAACTTGCCAGAAATAGGGGGATTGGAGGCCCTCTCATCTCTATTTCGGCCTATGCCATGAAACATCCTCTGATTCAGATTCCGGACAATCAGGCAAAGGAGATGGTGGAGGAGTTTATTGAAGGGAAGAGGGAGAGATAATTTTTCGCTCTTTCATCCACCTTTCCAAATAGAGCCCGGGTTTCTCACCTGAACGCTTCACCTCTTCAAAAAAGTGGATCAATTTTTTCATCTCTCTCCCAAGAGATTCGTAAAGGATTTCAAACCGATCCATCCGATAGAGATATCGTCGATGAGCAAGGATGACTGCATTGTTGATCCTTCGCCGGTCGAGGTCTCGATAACCCTCCGTGCGGAATCGATCTTTCATTTCTCTAAGGCGGTTTTGAATGAAACGGAAGACCTCTTCCCTCTTTTCCAATTTCTCCTCCCTGGAAAGGGGCTGCGCATAGAAATTGGATAAATGTTCGTAAGCCTGCTCGATCCAATCCGAAAACAGCAGATCGTCATGTTGATAATCCTTGGCCAGGCTTAATTCTTTGGATGACGCTCCAAATTTCTCCTTCAGGAATTCAATGGTTCCTTGATTTCCGATAAAGGTGGCCAATTGCTCATTAAAATCGGTCTCTCCTTTGAAGTAGATCGTTCCGTGGGCCATTTCGTGAAGAATAATATTGGTCAATGTAGGTAGGTCACAATGAAGCATGGTTGAAAAAATGGGATCTTTCAACCATCCTAACGTACTATAGGCGCTAACTACCTGGACATAGGTATCCAACCCCTTTCGTTCAAGAAAGCGTTTTTCCTTTATCACCCCTTCGAGGGTAAAGAAACCTTTATAGGTCACCTCTCCAATGATTGGGAAATGCCAATAATAGGGAAGAAGACGGTCCTTTTCGCTGGCTGTAATAATATAGAGGGGAGGCCTTTTCGCCTCATAAAATTTAGTATAATTTTTACTCCTCTTTAAACCCAATCGTTTCTCTCCAAAACGCTTTACCTCCTGAATAAAAAGAATCCTCTCTTTCTCCACCTCCCCGAGATCCTCTCTTTGAAGGGCCTCTTCAATCGGAACACTTTGAAAGGTGATAAAGGATTGATGCCATCCCAGGTGGGATAAATAGAGAAGATTTCCACACCCGGCGAGAGGAAGAAAAAGAATAAAAGGGGAAATCCGCTTCAGAATGGGCTTCCAAATTCTTTCTGAAAGAGCCATAGGAGTGTGGTCCATTAGAACGATTAAAAGAGATGGGTTTCTTCTTCTCGCCTTAATTTCTGGAGCAGAATGACCGCTCCCATCAAACCGAACCCGACGAGATCGTAAAGGGGGATAGGGTAGACCAACAGGAGTCCTGCAAGGATAAGCATGATTCTCTCGTTAAGGGTCGTTTTCTTAAAAAACCAATTCTCCACCCCTCCAGCAAGGGCTGCAATTCCAAAAAAGGCAGTGATCGTCGTCCAAATGACATCGGTGACCGGTCCTTTTAAAAGAATTCCAACTCCTTTGGGGTCGAGGGTAAACATGAAGGGGACAATAAAGGCGGGAAGGGTATATTTCCAGGCATACATCGTAGTCCGATAGGGATTTCCTTTGGTCAAGGCAGCCGCAGCAAAACAGGAGAGCGCAGTGGGAGGAGACACCTCTGAAAGAATCGCATAGTAAAATACGAACATATGGGCGGCATAATCAGGAACCCCTAACTGGATGAGGGCAGGAGCGGCAATGACGACCGCAATAATGTAAGAGGCCGTAACGGGAACAGCCAATCCAATGACCCAAACAATGATCGCTGTATAGATGGCTGTGAGTAAAATACTTCCACCGGCATAGGCAATGATAATGGAACTAAACTTGAGACCCAAACCGGTGAGCGTCACCACCCCAACGATGATTCCAGCCGCCGCACAGGTTGAAGCCACGCTGAGTACTCCAATGGAACCTCCCCTCAAGGCCTTTATCAGTTTTGGAGGAACCAGGGCAGTATCTTTCCTTATAAAGCTCACCAAAAATGAAATGACCGTTGCCCAGAAAACCGCCATAATCGGTGAGAACCCTACAATCATAATCACCACGATGGCAATGAGAGAAGTAAAATGAAATCCGTAGAGCTTGGTAAGCTCCCATAGATTGTAGGTTTGATCAAAAGCCACCTCTTTGACTCCGAATTTCTTGGCGTCGAGTTCAACCATCAAAAAGATGGACCAGTAATACAGGCAGGTGGGAATAGACGCCATAATGATCACATCAAGATAGGAGATCTTTAAAAACTCTGCGATGAGAAATGCCGCTGCTCCAAGAACCGGAGGAGAGAGAATAGCTCCGATCCCTCCCGCTGAAAGAAGACCTCCCGCTGCATCTTTACTATATCCTGCCTTGGCCAGCATAGGATAGGCCACCGATCCCAAGGTCACGGTCGTGGCCACGCCACTCCCAGAAGGGCCTCCAAGGAGAAAGGAGGCCAGAGTGACGGTGCGTCCTGCACCGGTTGGCTTTCCTCCCATAGCAGCAAAGGAAAAATCGATGAAAAATTTTCCTGCCCCAGAGACTTCGAGAAAGGCCCCGTAAATGGTAAAAAGAATAATAAAAGTGGAAGAAACATCGATAGGGACACCGAAGATTCCTTCCAGGGTCATATACATATGTCCAACCAGACGGCCAACGTCATACCCTCGATGGGTCCATGGCTTTGGAAGATATGGACCGATAAAGGCATAGATGATGAAAGCGATGACCACAGCAGGCATAATCCAGCCTGTCGTTCTCCGGGTCGCCTCTAAGACCAAGAGGATCAAAATGACCCCAAATAAAATATCCCATGAATTTGGGACGACCGAACGATAGATAAAGGCATCAAAGTCAACCAGCATATAGACAATCACCACTATCCCGAGAATCGAAAGAATCCAATCATACCAGAGGATGCGATTCTTAAATCGCTTAAAGGAGGGAAAAACGAGAAAGGATAGGAAAAGGACGAACATGACATGGATGCCTCTTAGGACCTGAGTCATGATGACCCCAATGGCTGCGTAGAGATGGATGAGGGACATCCCCACAGCCACAGTGGTGATGAAGAGGTCGGTCTTACCCGAGAATCTCCGGGAGGGGCCCTCTTCCTCCTCGATATACTTTTCTGCCTCTTTTAAGGCCTCTTCTGTAATCAATTCCTCTTTTATTTCTCGGTCTCCCTCTTTTGCCATCCTCTACTCCGTCTTCATGGATTCTATCAAAGAAAAACCCCTCCTCCATGATCAGAATCCTTCTCTGGTGGAGGAGGGGTCATCTCTTCTTCTACCTTTTATTTTACTTTAACTCCCTTCTCTGTAAAATAGCGAACCGCTCCTGGATGAAATGGAATGGGTGAAGCCCCAGTAGGTTGATACTCGAGGGAAAGCCATCTAGCCTCCCGATGAACATTGACCAATTCAGGCTTATGATCAAAGAGAGTTTTCACCACATCATAGACTACATCCCCCTTCATCTCTTCATGACACACCAAGATATTCCATATCACAGCGATCTCCACATCGGTTTCTTGTCCTGGGTAAGTCTTTGCAGGAATCACCCCTTTCACATAGAGAGGTCCATATTTTTCCCTCATTTTAGGGATGGCATCTCCGTGGCCAATTAGTTTAATTTTAATACCAGGAGTCGCAGCAAGATCGGTAACCGATGCCGTAGGTAGCCCTCCATCCCAGAAATAAGCATCAATCTTTCTGTCTTTAAGGGCCCCCGCAGATTCAGAAGCCCCCAATTTATCACGTTTCATATCCTTATCTGGGTCTAATCCATAGGCCTCCAGGACCCTCAAAGCCTTCACCTCTGTCCCGCTCCCTGGAGCTCCTGTGGAAACCCTTTTCCCTTTCAAGTCTGTCACTTTTTCAATCCCCTTTCCTTCAAGAGTCACAATGTGCATATTGTTTGGATATAAGACCATCGCCGTTCGAAGAGGAATCTTTCCTTTGAATTTTCCTTTCCCCTGATAGGCATCCCATCCTACATCGGCCATGATAAGAGCCAGGTCTGCTTTTTTTGCTCCTACAAGGAGACAATTATCGACTGAGGCAGTGGTCACTTCAGCGGTGGCTTCCAGATAGGGAATATACTTTGAAAGAATATTGGCCATACCCCCACCCATCGGGTAGTAGACCCCTCCTGTTCCTCCTGTAGCAATGGAGAGTCTAACCGCTTTCTGAGCCCAAAGAGTTGTTCCTGTAAAAATAATAAGTGAAATGGCGATGATTAAAATAAATGATCGTTTCATAGCGAACCTCCTAATCATTTTTTGGTAGTTTTATATTAAATTAAACCCATTTTGTCAAATAAAATTTTAATTTTATGGTCATCCATGAGAGATCAAATGAAGAACCTTCTCCGAAGCCTTTAAACCGATCCCGGTGAGAGTAGAAAGTACATTCTCCTTTTTCCCTTTCCTTCTGAGATACTTCTTTAATCCCGCTATCGTGGCCGCGGAGGTCGGTTCAATAAAGTATCCCCTCCTTCCCATTTCAGCCAAGGATCTTCGAATCTCCTCTTCATGGACCACCAAGATCTCTCCCTCCGTCTCTCGAATCGCCTCTAAAATTTGCTTCCCACGGATGGGTTCTGCAATGGCAATCCCTTCGGCTACAGTCTCCTCCCTTTTAATCGGAAGGGGCTCCTCCAATCCTTTTTGAAATGCCTGATAAAGGGGGGCACAGGCGGCCGATTGAATTCCCACTAATTTTGGAATCCTTTTGATTATCCCCTCTTTTCGGAGCTCTTTAAACCCAATATAGGCCCCCAAAAAAAGCGTCCCGTGACCCACAGGCAAAACTAAGGTATCCGGACACTTCCATCCTAACTGTTCCCACACTTCAAAAGCGAAGGTCTTTGTCCCATGAAGAAAGTAGGGATTCCAGCAGTGGCTGGCATAATAGATTTGGCGGGCTGCTTCCATGGCCTTGCGGGCCGTTTCTTCCCGGGAACCTTCAATCTTTCTCAGGACAGCCCCATAAGCTTCAATCTGGGCTAATTTCTCAGGGGAGGTGCTTTGAGGAACAAAAATCTCACACCGAATCCCTCCCTGGGCGCTGTAGGCTGAAATGGCTGATCCTGCATTTCCGGAAGAATCTTCGACAACCTTCTTGACCCCTAACTCCTTTATTTTACTGACCAAAACCGTGGCCCCTCGATCCTTGTAGGACCCTGTCGGGAAAAGAAAGTCGATCTTTAAAAGAACATGCTGACCATCCAACTCTATCTCCATCAATGGAGTGAACCCCTCTTTCATGGAGACAATAGCATTCCTTTTTTGGATTGGAATAGCCTCCAGATATCGCCAGAGGGTAGGTTCCCTTTGAATGATCTTCTTGATAGGAAATTTCGGTTGGAACTCGAGGTCAAGATAGGAACCACATTCGCATCTCCATCTCGTTGAGTCAACAGGGTAGTCACGATGACAGTTTGGGCAGAAGAATCTTTCCATTACTCAGAGGAATTCCTTTCAACCAGAGGGAAGAAAAGACGAAAGGTCGTTTGATTGTCTCCAGACTCTAACTCTATCCTTCCTCTCATTCGTTTGATCAGTCTGGTGGTAATATGAAGTCCTCTTCCTCGGCCCTCCCCTTGGAGGTATCTGGTTTTCTCCTCCTCTTCCATCTTCCCGGTATTCGAGATCTCCACCACAGCCCATCCTTCTTTTCGATAGGAACGGATGGAGAGGACCCCTCCTTCCTCTGGGATGGCGTTAGTAGCATTGTTGAGAAGATTATCCAGAACTCTTTCAATATGGAGGGGAAAACATCGAATATAGAGGGGCTCTTCGAGAGAATCATGGTGGAGTTGAATATGCTCGCGCTTCAACTCCCTTAAAGCCTCCTCATTGATCACAAATCTCCTCTTCAATTTTTCCGTGAGATCAACGATCTCTTCTCTTCCCTCTCCATGAAGGGTGAGGGCCAATTCCTGAATTCGGGCCGTTTCCTTCAAAAGGATCTCCAGGGCTTGCATGACCTTGTCTTTTTTTTCAGGATATTCCCCCTCCATCAGGATCTTTTGGATCCGCCTTGCAAACCCGGCCACCGCAATAGCTGGATTCTTAAAATCATGAAGGATATCATCCATCTTTTCCAATCTCAGCCCTTTCATCAATTCTTTTCCAAAAAATGTAAAAAGTTCGATCTCCTCATCCGTAAATCGCTGATGATGGGCCTGAGCGTCAAAGGCCAGAAAATATTGGACGACCTCGTTGACTTTCAAAGGAATATAAAGGACAGAGTGAATCTGTTGATGCTCAAGAAATCGTTTGAGATGGTTTGGAAGGAGATGGCTTTTTTGGGGATGATCGATGAGGATATAATTGGGATGAATCTTCTCATTCTCAAAGTCCCCAAAGGGACCGGTCTGGTTGACAATGGCGTGAATATATGGCTCTTCAGAGATTCGAAATACTTTCCCGATTCCGTGCTGGAGTTCCGGGTATCCTGCTTCAAGCACAACATATTCCCGATCCTCCGTCACCGAGAAGAGGGCACATCTCTGAATTCGCATGACATCTGCAAGTTCCGGGATCACTAAATTAAAGACTTCTTTCATTTTGATCCCTTCTCTTTTGCCCAGTTTTAAAAAGATTTTTTCTACAATCCGATCCTTGGAGAGGTTCAATTTCTGGAGATCGAGAATGCGTTTCCGAGCGATCACATAGCTGACCCTTCTTGAAAGCATCTCGGCAATCTTTCCCTCAAGAGGGGTAAATACCTTATTCTCCTCTTTGAAATAGATTTGAAGAGAACCCTCGGTATCCAGGTCTTTCATGGAGAACCGAGGGATATGGAGGGGAACGGCCATCATCGAGTGAATCCCAAGTTTCTGGACCCTATCCTTATTCTTATATTTTTCCTCCCTCAAGATATTGGGAACAAAATAGGTTCGCTGAGTTCTGACGACTTCTCCGGCGATGCTGTCTTCAAAGGGGATACTCTCCTCCCGATCCTCTGCATGGGAAGGATAGGATCCAAAAGAAACCATCTCCTCTCTGGTCGGATCAAGAATCCGAATGCTGGCTGCCTCGGCCCCAAAAAATTCAACGATATGTTTGGCTAAAGTTTGAAGGATCTCTCGATCACTCAAGGAAGGATTAATCTCGAGAATCATCTCGGCTTGAGTGATGATCTTATCGATATATTGATAGAGGATCTCATCTTTGGTCAGGATGAAGACGGTCTCAATTAATTCGCGTGGTAACTCAAATCCTTTCTCTTTTAATTGAGTCAAAAGAGAGTCAATCAATAACTGGTCTGTCTGGAGAAGATTCATCCCCCACTCCCGTTCATCCTCTATCCTCATTATATCTTTTTTATTTATTGTGTCAATCACCATAAATGGAGGAATTCATAAGGATTTTTAGGGGGAGAAGAAAGGATTTATTCAAATTTCTTGATGAGAATCGCGCTATTGACCCCTCCAAACCCTGCAGAAATGGAGAGGGCTACTTTTACCTCTTTTTCTCTTCCCTTATTAGGGACATAATCCAAGTCACATTCCGGATCGGGACATTCGTAATTAAGGGTGGGATGGATGAATCCCCTTTCCATGGCCAACAGGACAGCCATGGCTTCGACCCCTCCGGCCGCTCCCATCAAATGGCCTGTGATCGATTTGGTGGAACTGATGGGAATCCCATAGGCTCTCTCTCCAAACACTTCCTTCAACATTTTTGTCTCGACCTTATCATTGAGAGGGGTGGAGGTCCCGTGAGGATTGATGTAGTCCACTTCTTCGGGTCGAACCTCAGCAATCTGAAGGGCATCCCTGACAGCCTTTGCCAGAGCCTCAGCATCTGGATCGGGCTCTGTGGGATGAAAAGCATCTGCGGTCATCCCAAATCCCATGACCTCCCCATAAATATGAGCCCCTCTCGCTCGGGCATGTTCCAGTTCTTCAAAGATAAGAACCCCTGCTCCCTCTCCCATCACAAACCCATCTCTTTCACGATCAAACGGTCTGCATGCCCTCTGTGGATCGTCATTACGAGTAGACATAGCCCTGAGGACATCAAATCCTCCAAAGGTATAGGGGGTGATACAGGCATCCGCTCCCCCTGTGACCATCAAGCTCTCCATCCCTCCTTGAATCTGGAGGAAACTATTGATCATCGCATGGGTTGCGGAGGCACAAGCCGTGGAAACAGCATAGGCCGTTCCTCTCAGGTTAAAATATTGTGCCACCTGAGAAGTAACCGAGCTTAAATAGATATTAGGAAGGGCAAAAGGAGAAATTCCTCTGGGTCCCTTTGTTAAAAACCGTTCATGGTAATACTCCATTAACTCCATCGATTCAACTCCAATCCCAAGGATCACCCCTATCTTGAATGGATCGATTCCTTTGAGTCTATATTCTGCCCCCTTCTTATGATCGTCTTCCTCTTTTTGAACCTCTATCCCTGCATCTTCGAGAGCCAATTTGGTGGCCACGATAGCGAACTGAGAGGTTCGTCCAAAGTGCTTGGAGTATTTTGTCTTTTCCACATATTGACCAAACTCGAATCCATCAATTGGAGCGGCGATTTGACAGCGATACTGGCTCATATCACGATTTGGAAACTCAATCCTCCGAAAGGCAGTCTTGCCTTCCATCAAACTTTCCCAGTAGGCTTCTTTTCCAATTCCAACAGGGGTCACAGGGCCAATCCCTGTAATGACGACACGCTTTCTATAATTACCCAATCTCTTCTCCTTCCAATAGGATTTCTCTATTTTGGTAGATTCCTTATCCTCCTGTCAAGAAGATTCTTTGAGAGCTCTGAAAAAGTCATAGAAAGACTGGGGAGGTAGGGTTCCAAACCCT